>NZ_JBVAYY010000014.1:0-117728 GCF_055412885.1 Pseudarthrobacter leeuwenhoeki
ATGGTACTGCACCCGGGAGGGTGTGGGAGAGTAGGTCACCGCCGGAACATCATTAAACGGTCGAGAGCCCCAACCACACGGTTGGGGCTCTCCCGCATTTAACAAGGAATCAAGGTGGAGGACATTCCCACCGCCCCACCTCCCGCAGCCGGCGTACGATCCGGCCGGCCCTCAGCGCCTGGTGCACCCTCCAGGTCCCCAACATCCGGAGCCCGGCGTGGCAGGAACTCAGCGGCTCCCGTGGGGCCGTGTGAGGGCCCTGCAGCGGCGGGAGGCCGACGTCGTCCGCCTCCGCCGCTGCCCGGGAGCGCTGACCCGGATCACGCAGGATCTGAGGAGCATCGGGGCGGACGCCGCCGCGGCTGAGGGGGCGTCCGCTGATGGCGAAATAATGCCTCGAATGGCGTTGATTCCCGTGTTTTTCGTCAAAAAAGGCCGAAAACACGGGGAATTTGCCGCCTCGGGCGGCGGCAAGCTGGTAAGTTTTCGAACAGTGGCTTGTGCGCATGCCGTGTGCAGGCTCCAGGAATCACGACCGTCCAGGAGGACATAAATGGCTAAGAACCGTAGTGAACTTGTTGCAGAAGTAGCAGGCAAGGCCGGCACCAGCCAGGCAGCCGTCAACTCCGTGCTGGATGCACTGTTCGAGGTCTTCGAGACCTCTGTCGCCGCGGGCGAAAAGATCACCATCCCGGGCTGGCTCGCCGTTGAGCGCACCGACCGTGCAGCTCGTACCGGCCGCAACCCGCAGACCGGCGAGACCATTCAGATCGCCGCAGGCCACAGCGTCAAGCTGACCGCCGGCTCGAAGCTGAAGGCCGCGGTCTCCACGAAGAAGTAATCTTCTGTGAACGCTTGAAAGGAGCGGCGCCCCCCGGGTTGCCGCTCCTTTCCCGTTAACTACCAGGGCATGCTGCAGCGCCAGGGCAGTTGGCTGGCAGCGCTCGATTCGGCGGGCAGGCGGGGCGTAGCGGACAATGGAACTGTGCCTTCCGCAGCAAATCCCCGAGCCACCACCGCCGCTCCCGATCCGACAGGGGGAGCGCGGGCCGCCCTTGCGGGTTCCGACCTGATCTCCCGGCACTGGCTGTTTGCCGGCCTTGCCGCGCTCTTCCTCGCGCTCGTTGCCGCGCTGGTGTTCACCGGCGCCGCAGCCGCCGGTGCAGTCTCTGACCCGGGCGCCCTGGCGCGCTGGGGCCTGCCGGTCAGCAAAGCCGTGCATAACACTGCGCTGGCCACAGTAATCGGCAGCCTGCTCTTCGCCGTCGCAATCCTGCCCCGCTCCCTTGCCGGCTCGAGGTCCAAAGACAGGGACGTTCCGGAACATCCGGCCTTCACCCGCACGCTCGCGATCGCCGCCGCCGCCGGGGCCGTCTGGACGCTCTCAGCGATTGCCGTGCTGGTGCTGAGTTACTCGGACATCGCCGGCCAGGGAATCTCCGGGGACTCGGAGTTCACCCGTTCCCTGATCTATTTCATGACTGACATCGAGACCGGCCGCGCGTGGCTGGCCATTGTAATTGTCGCCGCCGTGGTCACCACGGCACTCTTTGGCGTCCGTTCCCAGGGCGCCCTGGCGGCAACCCTCATGCTGTCCCTCATCGGACTCGTCCCGTCAGCGCTGACCGGGCACTCCGCCAGCGCCGCTGACCACGAAGGTGCCATCAACTCGCTCGGCCTGCATCTGGTCGGCGTATCGGCCTGGGTCGGCGGCATCATCACCCTTGCCCTGCTCTCCGGCGTGCTGGGCGGCGCCGGATCCGGCTCGAAGTCCGGCAGCCGACCCGATATCACCGAGCCGACGTTCCGGCGATTCTCCGCCCTGGCCGGCTTCGCCTTCGTCCTCGTCTTCGCCTCCGGGGTCATCAATTCCAGCATCCGCCTCACGTCCTGGAACGACCTCTTCGGCTCGGCCTACGGGCAGCTGATCCTTCTCAAAGCGGCGGCGACCCTCGTCCTTGGTGGCATCGGCCTGATGCACCGGAGCTGGGTCATCCCCCAGCTGGGCAGCCAAGGCGGTGGACTGTCCGTCCGCCGCGTGCTCTGGCAGCTCGTTGTGGCGGAGCTGCTGATCATGGGGGCGACGTCGGGCATCGCCGTCGCGCTCGGCCGCTCGGCGCCGCCGCAGGAAGAGGCGCTGGCGCCGAACGCCTCCCCGGCCTTCATCATCACCGGCTACGAACTGCCGCCGGAACTGACCCCGGAACGCTGGCTGACTGAATGGCGCCCGGACTGGCTCTGGGTCGCCGTCGCGGTCTTTGGCCTTGTGACTTACATCCTCGGCCTGCGCAAGGTGCTCCGGCGCGGGGACTCCTGGTCCTGGTTCCGGGCCGTCAACTGGGTGATCGGGCTCGGAGTCCTGACGTATGTGACCTCCGGTCCTCCGGCGGTCTACGGCCGGGTACTGTTCTCGGCGCACATGGTGGACCACATGGCACTGACCATGGTGGCCCCCATCTTCCTGGTCCTTGGCGCCCCCGTGACGCTGGCCCTGCGTGCGCTCACGGCGCGCCGCGACAGCTCCCGCGGGCCGCGCGAGTGGCTGCTGATCGTTATCCACTCGAGGTTCTCCCAGCTGGTGACGCATCCGCTGTTCGCAGCCGCCAACTTCGCCGGCTCGATCGTGCTGTTCTACTACTCGGAAGCGTTCGGGTACGCGATGCGGGACCACATCGGCCACGAGCTCATGAACCTGCACTTCGCACTCACCGGCTACATCTTCGTGCTCACCATGATCGGCACCGACCCGTTGCCCCGGCGCGCGCCGTACCCCATGCGGCTGCTGCTCCTGCTGGCCACCATGGGCTTCCACGCGTTCTTTGGCGTCGCGGTCATGGGCGGCACCGGGCTGCTGGCCGCAGACTACTTCGGCAACCTCGGCCGCACCTGGGGACCGTCAGCCCTGCTGGACCAGCAGATGGGCGGTGCCGTGGCCTGGGGCATCGGCGAAGTGCCCACGCTCCTGGTGGCGATCGGGGTTGCCGTCCAGTGGTCCCGTGCCGATGCGCGCGAGTCCAAGCGCACCGACCGGGCGGCGGACAGGAATAACGACGCCGACCTCACGGCTTACAACGATATGTTTGCCAAGCTGGCCGAGCGCGATGTCCGGCTGGCCGAACGCAACTCAAAGCTGGAAGGACGCTCATGACCGCAACCGTACGCACCCACCTCCGGGTCCGGGCCTCCGAGCTGGTGGGCCGCAACTGGCTCAACACCGGCGGCAAGTCCCTGGACCTGCAATCCCTGCGCGGCAAGATCGTGCTGCTCGATTTCTGGACCTTCTGCTGCATCAATTGCCTGCACGTGCTGGACGAACTCCGCCCGCTTGAGCAGCAGTACTCCGACGTCCTTGTGACGGTCGGTGTGCACTCTCCCAAGTTCGAGCACGAGGCCGATCCGGTGGCGCTGGCCGCCGCCGTCGAACGCTACGAGATCCACCACCCGGTCCTGGACGATCCTGAGCTGGACACCTGGAAGGCCTACACAGCACGGGCCTGGCCCACGCTGGTGGTCATCGACCCCGAGGGGTACATCGTGGCGCACCTCTCCGGTGAGGGCCACGCCGATGGCCTCGCCGTGCTCATTCCCGAGCTGATCGCCGAGCACGAGGCCAAAGGCACACTGCACCGGGGCAACGGGCCGTACGTGGCGCCGGAGCCGACGTCGGGCACCCTGCGGTTCCCTGGCAAAGCCCTGTTCCTCCCCGACGGCCGCGGCGTCGGAACCGCATCAGAGGCGGGTTCCTGGCTGGTCACCGACACCGGGCACCACCGCCTCGTGGAACTCTCCACCGACTTCAAGACCGTGCTGGCCACCTACGGCTCGGGCGGCAAGGGACATGCCGACGGCAATGCCGCCACAGCCCGCTTCAACGAACCCCAGGGCCTGGTCCTGCTCCCGGAGGACGTCGCCGCCGAGACCGGCTACGACGTCGTAATTGCCGACTCCGTGAACCACCGACTGCGCGGACTCTCCCTCGCCGACGGAACCGTCAGCACACTGGCCGGCAACGGCGTGCAGCGGCTCCTCGAGACGGGACCGGCCCGGGTGGACGAGGAAGGTGCCGCATATGGTGCCCGGCTGGAACCGGATCCGCTGCAGGTATCCCTCAGTTCGCCCTGGGACGTGGTCTGGTCCACCAAACTCCATGCCGTCGTCGTCGCCATGGCCGGTGTGCACCAGATCTTCAGCTTCGACCCGCGCACGGGCGCGGTGTCCATCATCGCCGGCAACGGCCTCGAGGGGCTGCTCGACGGCCCGGCCGAGGAAGCCTGGTTCGCCCAGTCCTCCGGCCTCGCCGAGGACGCCGACGGCAACATCTGGGTGGCGGACTCGGAAACTTCGGCGCTGCGCAAGCTCGTGATCGGCGATGGCGGTGCAATCACCGTTGAGTCCGCCGTCGGCAAGGGCCTGTTCGACTTCGGTTTCCGCGACGGGAAGGCCTCCGAAGCCCGGCTGCAGCACCCGCTCGGCGTCACCGTGCTGCCGGACGGCTCGGTGGCGATCGCAGACACCTACAACGGTGCCGTCCGCCGCTACGATCCCGCCTCGGGCACGGTCTCCACCCTGGCGCGCGGGCTGTCCGAGCCCTCCGACGTGATTGTGGACCACACACAGGTCGGCGGCGCCGAGCCGCTGCTGGTGGTGGTCGAGGCGAACCAGCACCAGCTCGTCCACGTGCCGATCCCCAAGGAAGCGCAGCAGGTGGATGAGGGCGCGGTCCAGACCCACCGGCCGAAGAGCCCCGTGGCTCCCGGGCTGCTGGAGCTTGCGGTCCGCTTCACCGCCCCGACGGGCCAGAAGCTGGACGACCGCTGGGGCGACCCGACCCAGCTGAAGATCTCCTCCACCCCGCCGGGACTGCTGCTGGCCGGCGGCGGAACGTCGGTGGGGCTGATCCGCACCCTGGAACTTGCCGCCGACGTGCCGGAGGGCGTGCTGCACATCACCGCCCGCGCCGCTGCCTGCGACGGTCCGGAGGATGCGGACGGCGAGATCCCGGACCACGCCGCCTGCCACCTGTACCAGCAGGACTGGGGCATCCCGGTGCTGTTGCAGCCCGACGGCGACACCGTGCTGGTGCTGGACCTGCGCGGAATGGACTGACTCCTGCCGAAATTGAGCTGAGCCCCGTTTCTGGCTGCTGTCCGTGACCCCGTCGTCACGGACAGCAGCTTTTTGGCTTTAGCCGACCCCCGGATCCCCGGAATCACAGGGTTTCGAGGCCTCAGCGGCCGCAAAACACTGCGCCTGGTGACGTGAAGATGTCCACATGGCGGATCAACGGGCTCCCGGCGCCGCATGGGGGAGGAAACGATGGCCGCATGGATGTCTTGAGGGCCTTGGCCATCTGCGGGGGAGCGGCCCGGCGGCCTGCACTGGCCCGCTTGGGAATCGACGACGCCGCACTGCGGCGCGCGGTCAGAGCCGGCGTCCTGCAGCCGGTCCGGGGACTCTATGCGCTCCCGACGGCGGCCACGGACCATGTGGCGCTGCTGCGGCACAGGCAGCTCCTCACATGCAGCAGCGCGGCGCCCTTCTACCGGCTCTGGGCTGTGAACTCCGCCGGTCCGGTCCACGTACATCACAGACGCGGTGAAGCCTTCGAGCGGCAGGTCGGGCACCACGGGCTGCTCCTCGAGCCGCACCCCTACCAGCCGGTTGCTGCCCTCGGCGACGTGCTGATCCACGCGCTGAGGTGCCTGCCGCTGCTCGAAGCCCTGGTCATGGTGGACTGCGCCGTCGGCCGGGGCGATATGACGCTCGGGTTCCTGCGGGACCGACTCCCCGGGAAACGCAATGGCCGCGCCCGCCAGGTCCTTGACTGGGTGGACCGCGGAGCCGAATCCCTCCTGGAGACCCTCGCCAGGACGTATTTCCGCCAGGCCGGCATCAGGGTGGAAGCGCAGGTCTACATTGACGGCGTCGGATATGTGGATCTTCTGCTGGAGGGCAGACTGATTGTCGAGCTGGACGGACGCCATCACGGTGAGTGGGCCCAGATCAAGAGAGACCAGCGGCGCAACAACGTGTCCGTGGTTCACGGCTACTCCGTGCTCCGGTACTACTACGACGACGTTGTGCACCGCCCCGCGCTGATGCTGGCCGAGGTCCTGGCGGTCCTCGGCCGGCCGGCCGGGCCGGTGCAGGCGTCACGGCAGTCAGGTTCTTGGCAGCGTGGAACAACGGATTTCGCGGAATGACGGGGTGCGGTGCGGCCAGCCGGGCCAAAAGACTGCCCGGGGTGACGGCGTGACGCCGGGCCGGTGCCGCTGGCCCGGTGGGCTAATAGCTCAGGAGCGGGGTGACTTTGACGGTGTCGGCGCCGATGTCCAGGCGCGTGGTGAAGCTGAAATCGTGGACGTTGTTGACATACGTCACGGCCCCGGTGAACAGATCCACCTGCTGGGCCTCGATCCGCGCTTTGCCGTTCAGGGGCGCCACCACCCAGCGTCCGCCGAAGGGTTCGATGCTGATGGTGGGGTACTCGGTGATGCTCCAGTCGATGGTGCCGTCAATGACCCGGTTGTTGGTGGTGTGATAGAAGGGGCAGTCCGGCTGGAGCTGCTGCTGCTTGTCGGCGGTGTCGGCGCAGGTGTCAAGGAACTCGTTCACCTTGCTGCCCACCGCGTCTTTCAGCCCGTCGGTGGCTTCCGTCATCAGGTTCAGCGGTGCCACGGGGGCGTCCCCGCCGGGCACCGTGGCCTTGGTGGGCGCAGCGGCGAAGTACTCGCCGGCGAGGGAGGCCTCGTACTCTCCGGGGTAGAAGACGGCAAAGGAGCTGCGGCCGTTGGGCATGTTCACCGGGACCCCGTTGAGGGTGGCCTCGCTGGCGTTGACCACCGTGACGTCCAGGACCGGAAGGGCAGCGGGAACAATCGACCATTTGTGGAAGAACAACCACTCCGTGCCGGACCTCTCCAGCAGGAACTCGGTCCGCAGTTCGCTGCCGTCAATCGTGTAGTCGACCGGCACCATCACCTGGTTGTTGCCGCGGTCCTCGGCCTCGCCGTACTTGATGCCGCTGATCCGTGCGGTGGCGGTCTGCAGCGCCGTGCCGTCCAGCATCGCTGCGCTGCTTTGGGGAACGGAAGCGCGCAGCAGGCCGAGGGCTTTCTCGCCTTCGCCCTGCCGCAGGGCGTCGAGATATTCACGGACAGGCTGCTGCGGGCTCGCAAGGGAGTTGTTCACGACGTTGATCGCGACGATGCCTCCGGCCACGGCAAGCATCAGGACCAGCAGCCATGCGGCTGCGATCCTGACCAACGCCTGACTCATTTGCACTCACCTTACGTTACCTGCACCCCACAGGAATCCTCTGGTCACGTGGGCTCCATGTGACCAGATGCGCCTAGCGGCGGCGTTTGGGGGCGGTGCCGAAGACGCCGCGCAGCAGTTCGCGGCCGAGCTGGGTCCCGAGCGAGCGGGCCATGCTCTTGAGTCCGCCGCCGAGGGCGCCGCCCAAGGCCCCGGCAAGGTCTCCGGCCATGCCGCCGTCGTCCGCCGGCCGCCGTTGCGACTGCTCCGGTGACTGCCGGTGTTCCTGCCGGTTTTCCTGGCGGGGCTCCTGGCGGCCGGCCGCGGGAGCGGGCCGGCTGCTGGGGCGGCCCAGGATCTCCTCCTCGATCCGGCGAGCCTCGGCGTCGATGTCGGAGGTGCCGCCGGGGGCCGGAGCAGGGGCCGCCGCGCCGGCGTCCGCCGTGGCCTTCCCGGAGATCTTCTCGTAGGCGGAAACGTTGTCCACGGCGGTGCCGTACCTGGGCAGCAACGCCGAGCCGGCCACCGTGCTGGAGATCAGGGCGTCGGCGCTGGGGCCCATGACGGATTCCGGCGCGCGCAGGCGGGTGAGTGCCACCGGCGTCGGGGCGCCTTTCTCGTTCATGACGGTGATGACGGCCTCGCCGATCCCGGCTGAGGTGAGGGTTTCCTCGAGGTCATAATCGCTCATCGGGAACGTGGAGACGGTGGCTTTGAGCGCCTTGGCATCCTCCGGGGTATAGGCGCGGAGGGCGTGCTGTATCCGGTTGGCGAGCTGCCCGAGGACGTCCGCGGGGACATCCTTGGGGGTCTGGGTGACGAAGAAGATGCCGACGCCCTTGGACCGGATCAGCCGCACGGTGGTGGTGATGGCGTCCAGGAACGCCTTCGAGGCGCCGTTGAAGAGCAGGTGGGCCTCGTCCAGGAAGAACACCAGCTTCGGCTTGTCCAGGTCCCCGGCCTCGGGCAGGTCGTCGAACAGGTCGGCCAGCAGCCACATCAGGAAGGTGGAGAACAGCATCGGCTTGGTCTGCAGGGTGGGCAGTTCGAGGCAGGTGATGACGCCGCGTCCGTCCGGGGCGGTACGCATCAGTTCGGCGGTGTCGAACTCGGGTTCGCCGAAGAACTTTTCCATGCCCTGCGCCTCGAGCGTGATGAGTTCACGGAGAATCACGCCGGCCGTCGACTTTGACAGGCCGCCGAGTTCCTGGAGCTCGTCCTTGCCCTCCGCGGAGGTGAGGAACGCGATGACGGCGCGCAGGTCCTTCAGGTCGATCAGTTCGAGGTTGTTCTTGTCCGCGAAGTGGAAAACCAGCTGCAGGCTCGATTCCTGCGTGTCGTTGAGCTCCATGATGCGGGAGAGCAGGATCGGGCCGAAGGACGTGACGGTGGCGCGGACCGGGATGCCGTTGCCGTCGCCGCCCAGGGCCAGGAACTCCACCGGGAACGTCCTGCCGGTCCAGGGCTGGCCGATCGCTGCCGTGCGTGCCATCAGTTTTTCGCTGCCCGTGGCGGCCGTGGCCAGCCCGGACAGATCGCCCTTGATATCCGCCAGGAACACCGGGACCCCGGCGGCGGAGAGCTGCTCGGCCATCATGTGCAGCGTGACGGTCTTGCCCGTGCCGGTTGCCCCGGCCACCAGCCCGTGGCGGTTCATCATGGACAGCGGCAGCCGGACGGGGGCATCCTTGTGGACTTCGCCGTCGATGACCGCGGCACCGAGCTCAATCGTGGGTCCCTCGAGGGTGTACCCCTTCTGGATGGTGGCGACTTTGTCTGCGGTGGATTTGATGGCCATGCGGACAGCTTAGCCGGGTCCGGCAGCCCGGACCCGGCTTCGGCGGGTGGTGTTTGCAGGGTGCTATTCGGCGAGGGCCTTGAGGACTTCCTTCGCCACGTCCTCGCTGGACTGCGGGTTCTGGCCGCTGATCAGGTTGCCGTCGCGGACCACATGGGAGGTCCACGCGGCGGAGTTCTCGATGACCGCGCCCTTGTCCTTCAGCTCGTCCTCCACGAACCACGGCGTGTTGGGGCCGGTGCCGCCGCCCAGTTCCTCCTCGTTGGTGAAGACCGTGAGGCGGCGTCCCGCGAAGGCGAACGTCCCGGCGTCGTCCGTGGCACTCAGCAGGCCGGCCGGGCCGTGGCAGAACGGGGCGATGATCTTGCCGGCCGTGTTGGCCGCGGTCAGGATCCTGCCGAGGTCGGTGTCCTGGTAGAGGTCGCTCATGGGGCCGTGGCCACCGGGCAGGACGACCGCGTCGTAGCCGGCGGGGTCGACGTCGGCCAGCGCGAGCGGCGCGGACAGCTCGGCGTCGATCCCGGCGAGGTACGTGCGGAAGCCGTCGGCGCGGTCCTGGCCGCCGGCGGATTCGGCGGCCAGGCTCACCTCGTCGACCGTGGGCTTCGCACCGCCGGGCGTGGCGATGTGGACAGTGTGTCCGGCGTTGCGGAGGGTCTGGAGCGACACCACCAGTTCCTCGGCCCAGTAGCCGGTGGGGTGTTCGCTGCCGTCACGCATGGTGAGGGAATCGGCGGCGGATACGACCATCAGAATGCTAGCCATGTCAGGCTCCTGTTCTGCCGGCCACATGGCCGGCGGTGGTTAGTAGGGGGTTTAGCGTGCTGGATCGAGCCGGTGCCGGGGATCGGCATCATGACGGGGGTGCGGCGCAGCAGCCAGGCCGGGGCAACCTGCGACGTGGTGGCGCCAAAATCCCAGGCGGTGGACGGTTCCTTGGTCCTTGAGGCCGATCGGGGCCGACATTTCCGGATGCTGTGAGTTGTCATGGCTCATAGGGGCGGTAACTCCCTCAGCCTGCCGGGTATTCCAACCGCCTGCCCACTCGGCGGGTTTCCCGGTAACGGGGAAGGGCCCGGCGTTCGCCATCGTTGGGGTGAACAACGGCCCGTCCCCGGCACTCACCGCCCAGCCCCGGGTGGCACTGTACGCCAATACGGCCAACCCCCGGCCGGCAGGGTTCATGGTGGCCCGATTCCAACCACTACGGCGGCGCTGACGTGCCCAGCCCGTACTGTGTCTGCGGCAGCGGGGCGGACGACTTCCGGGCCTGCTCCCACATGTACGGCCACGCGAAGGCCTACGACGACGCCACCATCCGCGGGGTCGACAATCCGGAGAACTACCTGTGGTGGCTGGACGGGGAAACCGAAAACAGCTGGCAGCCGGATAAGGCAGCCAATGTCGCGGTCCCGGCTACCAGGGGAGCCAGATTGCCGGCACCGTCGCGGCCGGCAGCCCGGCCGCGGGCTTGCCCAGCTGGCTGGCGGGCGCGCGTTCGCTGACGGGTGCCAAGTCCCACTGCTCGTTGCCGGCGCTCACCCCTGCCGGCTGCTACATGGGGAGCGCCACAGTTGAGGCAGAAATAACCCGGGGCCCGGCGTCGTTGTTGACAGTGTGCACATGCCGGGACCCGGCGCGGCACCTGAGACTTCCCGCTACGAAAGGCCGGCTTTTCCGTGACTGTTCCGCTTTCCATCCTTGACCTGGCAACCATCGGCAAGGGCCAGACGGCGGCAGAGAGCCTCGCGGGGAGTGTCGCGATGGCGCAGCTTGCCGAGAAGCTGGGGTACCGGCGGGTCTGGTACGCCGAGCACCACAACATGTCCGCCATCGCCTCCTCGGCCACCAGCGTGCTGATCGCCCACGTCGCCGCGCAGACCGGGAGCATCCGGCTCGGCGCCGGAGGGGTGATGCTGCCCAACCACTCGCCGCTGACCATCGCCGAGCAGTTCGGCACCCTTGAAACCCTGCACCCGGGACGGATCGACCTGGGCCTGGGCCGCGCGCCCGGAAGCGACCAGAACACGCTGCGGGCCCTGCGCCGCGACCCGATGTCCTCGGACAGCTTCCCGCAGGACGTGCTGGAACTCCAGGGCTACCTGACCGGTCCCACCCGCATCCAGGGCGTGGAAGCCACCCCGGGCAAGGGCACCAATGTGCCGCTGTACATCCTGGGATCCTCACTGTTCGGCGCCAAGCTCGCCGCGCAGCTGGGACTGCCCTACGCCTTCGCCTCGCACTTTGCGCCCAACGCACTGCAGGACGCCGTCGCGATCTACCGCCGCGACTTCCAGCCGTCCGCGCAGCTGGACACCCCGCATGTGATCGCCGGCGTCAACGTGATCGCGGCGGATTCCGCGGCCGAGGCGCAGCAGATGTTCCACGCCACCAAACGCGCCCGCGTCTCCCTGTTCTTCGGCAACGGCCGCGAGTTCAGCGACGACGAGGCGGACATGATCCTGGACTCGCCGCAGGGCCAGCATGTGGCCCAGATGATGAAGTATTCCGCTGTGGGCACCCCGGACGCCGTGCTGGAATACCTGGACGGGTTCACCGCCCACGCCGACGCCGACGAGCTCATCGTCGCGCACCAGAGCACCGGCACCGGCGCTCGGCTGCGCTCGGTGCAGCTGCTGGCCGACGTGGCCGGTCTGGTCAGGGTCTAGGCTCCGGGGGGCCACGGCCGTTGCGGATGTTACACAGCTGCAACCGCCGGGACACCCGCGGGAAACCGGCCGGGCGGATACTGGAAGTACGTCCTTCACGGACGGTCTCACGCAGGCATTGGGGACTACTCGAAGGACTCCGCCCATGCCCACTCCACTCAACCAGTCCCTGGCACACTCTGCCCTCCTGACGAAATCCCTGCCGCTGGGCCTGCTCCGCGCCTTTGTGCAGACCAACGCCGCCGACGACGGGCTGACGCCGCAACTGCTGGCCGAACTCAAGATCCTGGCCCGCACCCCCGGGCTCCTCGTGGCCTGCAACTACGGCGGGACCCTGTGCGCCGCGGAAGGCACCTCCACCGAGACCCTGCCGCTGGGCAGCGCCTCGATTGCCCTCCGGGCGCTGGCTGCCCTCCCGAACACCCACGCGGCCGTCATCTCGGGGCGCTCCCTGCGCGATCTGGCCGCCGTCTCACGGCTCCCGGCCGAGGTGCACCTGGTCGGCTCGCACGGCGCCGAGTTCGACATGGGCTACGCCCACGGGCTGTCCCTGGCGACCGAATCCGTGCTGCAGCAGGCCAGCCAGGCACTCGCCGAAACGGTGGGCGCCTACCGCGGCATCACCATCGATCGAAAGCCCGTCGCCGTGGCCGTGCACACCCGCCCGGCCGCCCCCGACGTCGTCGCGCTGGCCACCGGGCAGGCGGAGGATATCGCCCGGGCGCACGGGCTGTCCTTCATCGTGGACGGCTCGGTCCTGGACCTGTCCGTGGTGGAGCCGGCCAAGGCAACCGCCCTGGAGCATCTGCGTTCCGTGCTGGGCGTCAGCGCCGCCCTCTATGCGGGGGACGCCGCCAGCGATGAGCTGGCGATGGCGACCCTGCGCGGGCCGGACATGGCCCTGCGGGTGGGGGAGGGGCCCACCCTGGCCGCGCACCGGCTGCGGGACCCCGGGTCCTTCGCCCGGGTGCTGGCCATCCTCTTTGAACTGCGGCGGGCCTGGCTGTTCGGGGAGGACGCCGTCGGCCTGGAGCGGCACTCGCTGATCGGCAACGGCTCCTCCACCGCGCTCATCACCCCGGACGCCAAGATCTGCTGGATGAGCCATCCGCTGCCGCACTCGGGATCCCTTTTTGCGCATCTCCTCGGCGGCGACGCGGCCGGCCACTTTTCGGTGGAACCGGTGAAGGCATCGCAGGTCCTGGGCCAGCGCTATGTGGACAGCACCATGATCGTGGAAACCCGCTGGGCCGACGTCACCGTCACTGACTACCTGGAACCGGCGCCGGAAGGGGTGACCAGCCTGGTGCGGGTGCTTTCCGGCACGGGAACGGCGCGGATTGTCTTTGCGCCCCGCCCGGACTACGCGAACGCGCCCTTCATCATGGAGGCCCGCGGCGAGGATCTGCACGTCGTGGGGACCGCGGACCCGATCATGATGCTCGCCCCCGGCGTCCGATTCACCCTCACCTCCGACGGGCGCCACGCCACCGCGACGGCCGACGTCGAGCTGCGCCACGGCCCCGTGGTGCTGAACCTGCGCTGCGGCGACACGGAACCCCGGCGCGCGGAACCGCCGGAGGAAAACGCGCGCCGCGCCGCCGTCGCGCATCATTCCCGGCGCTGGGTGCAGGCGCTGCAGCTGCCGGCCGTGAAACCCTCCCTGGTCCGCCGGTCCGCCCTGGTGCTCCGCGCGCTGGTCCACGAGCCCACCGGCGCCGTGCTGGCGGCGCCGACCACGTCGCTGCCGGAAGGCATCGGCGGCACCCGGAACTGGGACTACAGGTACTGCTGGCTGCGCGACGGCTCCATGGCGGTCAACGCGCTGGTGGACCTCGGCTCGACGTCGGAGGCGGAAGGGTTCCTGGCCTGGCTGGGGCGGATTCTGGCCCAGGCCCCAGGCCCGGAGTGGCTGCACCCGCTGTATTCCGTCACCGGGGCGCCGCTGTCCACCGAAGCCATCATCGAGAGCCTCCCCGGATACGCGGGCTCCCGGCCGGTCCGGATCGGCAACGCCGCGGACCACCAGGTGCAGCTGGACGTGTTCGGGCCGATCGCCGAGCTGATCGACGCCCTGAGCGCCCGGCAGGGGGTGCTGGACGATGCGCACTGGGAGCTGATGGTCCAGATGGCTTCGGCCGTTCTGGCCCGCTGGCACGAGGCGGACCACGGGATCTGGGAAGCCCGGCGCGCGCCCCGGCACCATATCTACACCAAGGTGATGTGCTGGGTGGCGCTGGACCGGGCGCTGCGCACTGCCGCCCGGCACGGCCGGACGCCGTTTCCGGCGTGGGAGCCGACGGCGGCGGTCATCCGGGAGGAGGTCCTGCGCGAGGGCTGGGACGAGAGTGCCGCGTCCTTCACCGTGGCCTACGACAGTCCGGACCTGGACGCCGCGGTGCTGCACGTCGGGCTCTCCGGACTCCTGGACGTCTCCGACCAGCGATTCCTGGACACCGTCACGGCGGTGGAACGGGAACTGCGCGTGGGACCCACCGTGTTCCGCTACCGGTACGACGACGGCCTGCCGGGCCTGGAGGGCGGCTTCCACATCTGCACCACGTGGCTGATCGAGGCCTACGTTGCGGTGGGGCGGATCGAGGAGGCGTGGGACCTGTTCGACCAGCTGGTCAACCTGTTCGGGCCTACCGGGCTGCTGCCGGAGGAGTACGATCCGGGCACCGAAACGCACCTGGGGAACCACCCGCAGGCATACTCACACCTGGGCTTCATCCGCTGCGCGCGGCTGCTGGACGCGCTGCCGACGAACTAAGGGCTCCGCTGGAGTCGAATCCGACGTCCCGCTATTCGCAGGCGACGCCGTCGCGGTCGCCGTCCATCTGCTCGCGGTAGCCCGGCTGGCCCGCCCGCAGTGGCGCGGCCCCGGCGGCACGGGCGGCGGCGCAGTTCGCGTAGTACACGGCCGTCGAGGCGGGTGGGGCGGGTGCGACGCCGGGGGCTGGAGCGGGTGGGGCGGCGGCCGGGGGAACCGGCCGGGGTTCGGCCGGTGCCGGTGTTTCCTGGCCGGCGGGGATGGTGGCGTCCCGGCAATCAGCCAGGACCCGTGCCATCGCGTCATGTTCCGCCCGGGTGACCCACAGCCCGTAGCTGGACTTGACCGAGATCTGGCGGGTCACGTAGTCGCAGCGGTAGGACTTGTTCGGCGGCAGCCAGGTGGCGGCGTCGCCGTCGCTCTTCTGCTGGTTGGTGGGGCCGTCCACCGCGAGCAGGTTCAGCGGATCGTTGGCGAAGGAGAGCCGCTGGGCCTCGGTGAGCTGCTGGGCGCCCTTTTGCCAGGCATCGCTGAGCGCCACCACATGGTCGATCTGCACGGCGGGGCTGGTGTTGGTGCCGCGGAGGAAATTGATCAGGGTTGCCGTGTAGGGGTCGTTCAGGATGCCGGAGAGGACAACGCAGTCCTGGGTGTCGGGTTTGAGGGCGAGGTCCGTCAGATCCCGGCGGAGCATGTCATTGCGGGTGTCACAGCCGTTGCGGTCGATGTCGGCCCAGGCCTGGCCGAACTGATCGCGCGAGTAACCCGTCTTCGGGGCCCGGCCCTTGACCGGGATCGTGGCCAGCACGTCCAGGGCCTCGCTGGAGGCGGCCGGTTGCTGGGACGGGGCGCCCTCGCCCGGGCCACCCGGCGTGCCGCCTTCTGCGGTGGGCGCGGGGCTCCCGGCGGAGGTGGTGGAGCTCGCGACGGGCACCGGCGCTGCGGCCGGGGCCGTCCCGGGGCCGGCGCAGGCGGTGGCGGAGACCAGCAGCAGCCCGGCCAGCCCGGCGGCGATCCAGTCGACGGCGCCGCATCTGGCGGTACTGGGTTCCGCCGTGCGGCGAGTTGTGACGCTGTTCAATTCTTCCCCACTTCGTGCTGTTGCCCCTGGTCTCGGCCGGAGCAGCTTGGACCGGTCCCAGCCTACCGGCGCCCCCAGCAACGCGGGGTCAGACCGCGCCCATGCCGGGGCCCGGGATGGGCGCGGTCTGACCCCGCGTTGCGTGCGCTGCGGGAACGCCCGCGGTCCGAGGCCGTCAGTTGAGCGTGGCGTTGTTCAGCGCGAACGGCGGGCGCATGATCCCGGGGGTGTGGCCCTCCGCCGGGTCGTTGCCGATCTGGACAATTTTGTTGTCCCTGTCCACATGGACCACTTTGGGGCTGTAGGCCTTGGCCTCATCCGTGGTCATCTGGGCGTAGGTGATCAGAATGATGATGTCGTTCTCGTGCATGAGGTGCGCGGCAGCACCGTTGATCCCGATGACGCCGGAACCGCGCTCGCCGGCAATCGTGTAGGTTTCCAGCCGGGCGCCATTGGTGACGTCAACAATGGACACCAGTTCACCGGGAAGGATGTCGGCCGCTTCCAGCAGATCGAGGTCCACGGTGACCGACCCGACATAGTGGAGGTCCGCGTGCGTGACCGTGGCGCGGTGGATCTTGGACTTGAATATTGTGCGATTCATAACGCACCCAGTCTAGCGCCGGCCCGACGGCAGTGCTGTGAGCCAGGCAACGTCGCCGGCCGCGTCACGGGCCGGCCGGCGGGATGGAAGCGGCCGTCTCGGCAAGGATCTCCCGGGCGGCGAGGATGGCCGGTCGCTTGGCGCTGGAGCGCCGCACCGAGGTGAAGATGGTCCGGTGCGGCTCGCCCGGCAGGGTGATCAGTTGCGACGTCGTCCCCCGCCCGGTCCAGACGAGATCCGGCATGAGGGCCACGGCGTTGCCGGATTCGATCAGCCGGATCTGGGCCTGCAGGTCAGCTGTCTCGTAGCGGACATCGGGTTCGAACCCGGCGCTGCGGCAGGCCTGCTCGGCCCAATGCCGTGACGCCGTCCCGCGCGGCTCCATGACCCAGGCCAGCCCGGCGGTGTCCGGAAGGGACGTAACTGCGGGCCGTTCGGGGGAGCGCGGCGGAACGGCGAGGCGGATCGCATCGCTGGTGAGCCGGAGCCGGTCGAGTTCGGCGTACCGGGGTGCCGCGTGTCCGGGGTACTGCTCGGCAATCACCAGGTCAAAGTCCCGCGCCCAGGTCTCATGAAGCGCCGTTTCGGGTTCCCGCTGGGTCATTTCAATCCGCACTTCGGGATAGCGTGACGACATCCGGGTGAGGGCGTCGGGCATCAGGGCGAGCGCCGCGGACTGGAAGACAGCGATACGGACCGTCCCCGTCACGGTGGTCAGCGAGGCGGCCAGGTCGGCCTCGGCCTGTTCCAGCGTTTCCAGCAGCTGCGCCGTATGGGCCACCAGGACTTCGGCCTGAGGCGTGAGCTGGACCCGGCGCCCGGTTTTGCGAAGCAGTTCGACGCCGGCTTCCTTTTCCAGGAGGGCCAGCTGCTGGGAGACCGAGGAGGGGCTGTACTGGAGCGCCTCCGCGACTTCGGCGAGGGTGCCCCGGATCTTCAGTTCGCGCAGCAGGCGCAACCGCCGGACATCCAGCATCGCTATTCCTTTGCTATTTCTAATGGTTATTGATTAGGAAAATTCACTTTATCTAATGCAATCTGGCTTGCATACTGTAGTCGTTCAGTAACTCCCATCACAGGGTGGATTGATGGGCGCCACACCTAAGCAGGAGACCCTGATGAGTACAAAAGATATAGACAGGTCGATCATGCGGCGCAAGCCCATCGACGACATCGAGGAAGAGAACCTGCACAGCGGATTGATGAAGAGCCTCGGGTTCTGGCAGCTGACCGCCATCGGCGTCGGCGGCATCATTGGCGTTGGCATCTTCTCCCTGGCGGGCCTCGTGGCCCACGGCAGCGAGACGGCACCCGGCGTCGGCCCGGCAGTGCTGTTCTCTTTCCTGATCGCGGGCCTCGCCTCCGCGGCGGCCGCATTGTCCTACGCGGAGTTCGCGGGCATGATCCCGCGGGCCGGGTCGGCCTACACCTACGGGTATGTCGCGCTCGGCGAGATTATCGGCTGGTTCATCGGCTGGGACCTCCTGCTGGAATACATCGCGATCGTGGCCGTCGTGGCCATCGGCATTTCCGGCTACTTCGACGCCTTCCTCACCGGCATCGGCATCAACATGCCGGTCTGGATGACCGCGACGCCGGATGAAGGCACCGGTGGCATCGTCAACATCCCGGCAATCGTGGTCTGCCTGATCGTGACCTGGATCCTGTCCCGCGGCACCAAAACCTTCGGCCGCTTCGAACTCATTGCCGTGGCGATCAAGGTCATCCTGATCCTCTTCATCATTGGCCTCGGTATCTTCTACATCGACACCGGCAACTACAACCCCTTTATGCCCAGCGGCTTCGGCCCGGTCGTGGCGGGTGCGGCCACGGTGTTCTTCGCCGTGTTCGGTTACGACGCGATGAGCACCGCCGCGGAAGAGGCGAAGGACGGCAAGAAGCACATGCCCAAGGCCATCATCATGTCCCTGATCATCGCGATGCTCCTCTACGTCGCTGCAACCCTGGTGCTCACCGGCATGCAGAACTACCAGGACATCGACCCGAAGGCCGGCTTCGCCTCGGCATTCAACAGCGTGGGATTGCCGGTCATCGCCACGATCATCTCGGTCTTCGCCGTGCTGTCCATCCTGACCGTAATGCTCACCTTCCTGCTCGGCGTCACCCGCGTCTGGTTCTCGATGAGCCGCGACGGGCTGCTCCCCGGCTGGTTCTCCAAGACGGACCGCCACGGCACGCCGCAGCGCGTCACCTGGATCGCCGGAATCTCCTCCGCGCTGCTCGCCGGCGTGTTCCCGATCAAGGCCGTCGCCGACCTGACCAACATCGGCATCCTGGCCGCCTTCGTCGTCGTCTGCCTCGCGGTCATCGTGTTCCGCTACAAGAAGCCCGATGCCCCCCGCACCTTCCGGCTTCCCCTGATGCCGCTGGTTCCGGCCTTTGGTGTGCTGGCATCGGCGTTCCTGATGTTCCAGCTGCACTGGGAGACCTGGGCCCGCTTCGGGGTCTGGCTCGTCATCGGCCTGGTCATCTACTTCGGCTACGGCCGCAAGCACTCGCTGATGAACCCGGACAGCCCGCGGCACGAAGAGCTCGTGGAGATGCACCGCCACGTCGGCTGACAGCACCACGACCGAGTTGCGCTATCACTTTTGGTTCCCAAACCCGTCCCAAACCCGTCTTTGGGAACCAAAAGTGATAGCGCATTCGCGTGTTCCTGGAGGTTTCGCGCCGGCGGAGAACGTTCGACTTTTCTAACCAGTATTGCTCGGAAAACATCGCTTTATCTTATGAAAATCCGGTCGCATACTGAATCTGGAACGGTCCCTATTTTGAGAAAGAACGAGTACCAGCCATGACCAACATTTCAACGGAGTCCGGAGCGAACACCGGCAGCACGGCCGGGCACGCACCCTCCTCGGTAGGCTCCCTGGTCCTTGAGGCCGCAGCCCTCGCCGGGGAAACCATCGGGCTGGTACACCACTGGCTCACAGAGGCGGCGAAGGTCCCGGTGGACGCCTCCGCGCAGCAGCTCGCCGGCGTCCTGAAGGACCCCAATGGCCTGGACTTCACCGTCGGGTTCGTCGACGGCGTCGTCCGCCCCGAGGACCTGGACGTCGCCGCCCGCAACCTCGCCGTACTGGCCCCCAAGGTCCCTGCCTTCCTGCCCTGGTACATGCGCGGCGCCGTCCGCCTCGGCGGCACCATGGCTCCGGTGCTGCCGCAGGTGGTCATCCCGATCGCCCGCCGGGTGCTCCGTGAGATGGTCGGCCACCTCATCGTCGATGCCACCGACGCCAAGCTGGGCCCGGCCATCGCCAGGATCCGCAAGGACGGCATCAAGCTCAACGTCAACCTCCTGGGCGAGGCCGTGCTTGGCGAACATGAGGCCTCACGCCGCCTCGAGGGAACGCACAAGCTGCTGGCCCGCCCCGACGTCGACTACGTCTCCATCAAGGTCTCCTCCACGGTGGCCCCGCACTCGGCCTGGGCCTTCGACGAGGCCGTGGAGCATGTGGTCGAGAAGCTCACCCCGCTCTTCACCCGCGCCGCGTCCTTTGCCGCCGGCGGAGGGAAGGCCAAGTTCATCAACCTGGACATGGAGGAGTACAAGGACCTGGACATGACCATCGCGGTCTTCACCCGGATCCTGGACAAGCCGGAGTTCAAAAACCTCGAGGCCGGCATCGTGCTGCAGGCCTACCTCCCGGACGCGCTCGCCGCCATGATCCGCCTGCAGGACTGGGCCTCGGCCCGCCGCGCGGACGGCGGTGCCGCGATCAAAGTCCGCGTGGTCAAGGGCGCCAACCTGCCGATGGAACAGGTCGAGGCGTCCCTGCACGACTGGCCGCTCGCCACCTGGGGCACCAAGCAGGACTCGGACACCAACTACAAACGCGTCATCAACTACGCGCTGCACCCCGACCGGATCCGCAACATCCGGATCGGCGTCGCCGGCCACAACCTCTTCGACATCGCCTTCGCCTGGCTTCTCGCCAAGCAGCGCGGCGTGGAATCCGGCATCGAGTTCGAGATGCTGCTCGGCATGGCCCAGGGCCAGGCCGAAGCCGTCAAAAAAGACGTCGGCTCGCTCCTGCTCTACACTCCGGTGGTCCACCCCGCCGAGTTCGACGTCGCGATCGCCTACCTGATCCGCCGGCTCGAGGAAGGCGCCAGCCAGGACAACTTCATGTCCGCCGTTTTTGAACTCAGCGAGAACGAAACCCTCTTCGAGCGCGAGAAGCAGCGCTTCCTCGCCTCCCTCGCCAGGCTCGACGGCGAGGTCCCGCCGCCCAACCGACGGCAGAACCGCTGCCTTCCGGCCGGGCCGATGCCGCACGACTCCTTCGAGAACACCGCGGACACCGACCCCTCGCTGCCGGCAAACCGCGGCTGGGGCCGCGCCATCCTGGAGCGGGTCCCGTCCTCGAGCCTTGGCAACGCCGCCGTGGCCGCAGCCACCATCAACGATGAGCAGACCCTGAATACCGTGGTCGAGGCCGCGGTGGAAAAGGGCAAGGCCTGGGGCGCCCTTTCCGGGAACGAGCGTGCGGCGATCCTGCACCGCGCCGGCGATGTCCTGGAAGCCCGCCGCGCCGATCTGCTGGAGGTCATGGCAAGCGAAACCGGCAAGACCATCGACCAGGGCGACCCCGAAGTCAGCGAGGCCGTCGACTTCGCGCACTACTACGCCGAAGCGGCCCGCAGGCTCGACAACGTCGACGGCGCCACCTTCGTCCCGGCGAAGCTCACCGTGGTCACCCCGCCGTGGAACTTCCCGGTGGCCATCCCGGCCGGCTCCACCCTGGCCGCCCTCGCCGCGGGCTCCGCCGTTGTGGTCAAGCCCGCCAAGCAGGCCCGCCGCAGTGGTGCGGCGATGATCGAGGCCCTCTGGGAGGCCGGCGTCCCGCGGGACGTGCTGACCATGGTCCAGCTGGGCGAGCGGGAGCTTGGCCGGCAGCTGATCTCCCATCCCGCGGTGGACCGGGTGATCCTCACCGGCGGCTACGAGACCGCCGAACTGTTCCGTTCCTTCCGCCAGGACCTGCCGCTGCTGGCCGAGACCAGCGGCAAGAACGCCATCATCATCACCCCGAGTGCCGACCTGGACCTCGCGGCCAAGGACGTCGCGTACTCCGCCTTCGGCCACGCCGGGCAGAAGTGCTCTGCCGCATCGCTGGTGATCCTCGTGGGTTCCGTGGCCAAGTCCAAGCGGTTCCACAACCAGCTGATCGACGCCGTCACGTCCCTGAAGGTCGGCTACCCGGAGGATCCGTCCAGCCAGATGGGTCCGATCATCGAACCCGCCGGTGGCAAGCTCCTCGACGCGCTCACCACCCTGGGCGAAGGCGAAAGCTGGGCCGTCAAGCCGCAGCAGCTGGACGGGACGGGCAAGCTCTGGAGCCCGGGCGTCCGGTACGGCGTGCGCCGCGGATCCTACTTCCACCTCACCGAATTCTTCGGCCCCGTCCTGGGCGTGATGACCGCCGAAACCCTGGAGGACGCCATCGCTATCCAGAACCAGATCGAGTACGGACTCACCTCCGGCCTGCACTCGCTGAACCCGGAGGAAGTGGGCGTCTGGCTCGACACCGTCCAGGCCGGCAACCTCTACGTCAACCGCGGCATCACCGGCGCCATCGTGCGGCGCCAGCCCTTCGGCGGCTGGAAAAAGTCCGCCGTCGGCGCCGGCACCAAGGCCGGCGGGCCCAACTACCTCGCCGGGCTCGGCGGCTGGGTCAGCAAGCCCAGCGCCGCGGCTGGCAAGGCGGCCGCGCATGCCGGCGTCCACCGGCTCGGGCAGGCAGCCCAGGGCTTCCTGGCCGACGGCGAGCTGGAACAGCTGCAGCGCGCCCTGGCCTCGGACGCCCTCGCCTGGGCCGAGGAATTCGGCACCGCCAAGGACGTCTCCGGGCTCAGCGCCGAACGGAATATCTTCCGCTACCGGGCACTGCCGGTCACGGTGCGGCTCTCCGAAGGCGAACCGCTCGCCCACCTGGTCCGGACCCTGGCGGCCGGCGTCCTGGCGGGCTCCGCACTGACGGTGTCCACCGCCGTCGAACTCCCCGCCCAACTGCGCACCGTGCTCTCCGGCCTCGGCATCGACGTGACCGTCGGGAACGACGCCGACTGGCTGGCGTCCGCGGAAAAGCTTGCCGGCGCGGCCAGGCTCCCAGTCTCGCGGATCCGGCTCATCGGCGGGAACGCCAGGGCCCTTGCCGAGGCGACCGGGGGACGACCGGACCTGGCGGTCTACTCAAACCCGGTCACCGAAGCCGGGCGCATTGAACTCCTGCCGTTCCTGCACGAGCAGGCCGTCAGCATCACGGCGCACCGATTCGGCACCCCGAGCAACATCTCGGAGGGACTGATTTAGGGAGCCGCCTCTCCGGAGGCCCCCACACCCCGGGCAACAAAACGAGCCGGGCGGCCACCCTCCAATAGTGGCCGCCCGGCTCGTGGTTTAGGTGGCTCGGAGCCTGACGGCTCAGCCGAAGTACCAGCCCGGGGGAACCCACGAGGCAGGTACGGCGTGGGCGGAGAAGTCGTCGCAACCGGAGCAGAAGTACGTGACTTCGCCCAGATTTTTGATGGAACCGTCTCTGTGGTGAGTGGCCGGGACAAAGGTTTCAAGGTAGATGAACTCGTCGGTCCCGCAGCGTTCACAGTCCGGGCTGCCGACGTACTCGGCCTCCACCAGGGTCGCAGAGTGCGGGTCCAAACGTCCGCGACTGGGGTGGTTCGCGGCGGAGCCGCGGTGCACCACCTGGGAAAGCGGGCCCACCCGCTTGAGGCCGCGGACTGATGCGGGGGTGTGGGGGCGGTTTACGGCTGGCGTCATTGTCGGCCTATCCCGAACGCCTCCGGAGGGTCGCCGCACGGCAGACACACAGGACAGCGTTCGTATTTCGAATCGTTGTCATTGGCCTCTGCTTGACCTTCAACATCTTCAGGATAGGCCACAAACCCGAGTGGATCAATGGTATGCGTAAGTACGCAATCCGCGTAGGTACACAGGCGAGTACGCAGGGCGCCCACCCGGCCACTCAGGCGGGGTGCTTCAAAGTCCGGCCCGCGATGGTCTGGGTCAGGGCCTCGATCACCTCGGTGTTGGCCAGCGGGTTGCGGATCAGGGTGAAATCGACGTCGCCCACCGGCGGCAGGTCGAAGCGCCGGGTGATGACCAACAGGTCCTCCGGCACCAGCGAGGACGGCATGACCGCCACCCCGATACCGGCACGGACTGCGGCCAGCACCCCGCTGATCTGCCGCGTGGTGCAGGTGATCCGCCAGGTCCGGCCGGCGGATTCGAGCGCGTCGATGGCCAGCTTCCGGCTCAGGCTGGGAGCAGGGTAGGCAATCAGCGGCACGGACTCGGCAGGGTCCAGCGAGGTCTGTTCCAGGCCCACCCAGGCGAAGGAGTCCTGCTGCACCACCGTGCCCTCCTTGGCCCCGGCCACCCATTTGACGAAGACAAGGTCCAGCTGGCCGGCGTTGAGCCGCTTGTAGAGCTGGGTGCTCTGGCCCACTGTCAGTTCCAGGTTGATCTGCGGGTAGACCTGCCGGAACTCCCTCAGAACCCTCGGCAGGCCGGTGATCGCGAGGTCGTCAGCCGTGCCGAAACGCAGCCGGCCGCGCATGGCCGAGCCGGAGAAGTAGCGGGCGGCGGCGTCGTGCGCGGACAGGATGCTGCGGGCAAACCCGGCCATGGCGTCCCCGTTGTCGGTCAGGCGCACGTCCCGGGTGTCCCGTGCCACCAGGACCCGCTTCGCGGCGGCCTCGAGCTTGCGCACGTGCTGACTGACCGTCGGCTGCGCCAGGCCCAGCCGGTCCGCGGCCTTGGTGAAGCTCAGCGTTTCCGCCACGGCCAGGAAGGACCGCAGCTGGGCGGGTTCGAACATGCGCTCTCCTGAAATGCGGCGCTTTCGCGCCGCATTGCGTTTCGTAATGCGAGTTATGCGGTGAATAAGCTTCCACAATCTGATGCGGCCAGCTTAGCGTTAAGGCAGCCCGCTCACCCGCTCCTTTGAGGACTTTCTGTGGCATCCCCTCCGCCGTTAGAGGCCAACGTATCTGCACTGCCGGACGCCAATACGACGCCGATCGCCGTCGTCAGCCAGCGGCTTCCATGGCGCCACACCTTCATTTCGCTGAAAGTCCGCAATTTTCGTATCTTCGCGATCGGGCATTTCATCGCCGTGACCGCCATCTGGATGCAGCGGATTGCCCAGGACTGGCTGGTACTCCAGCTCTCCGGTTCCGTCACCGCCGTCGGGATCACGGTGGCGCTGCAGTTCCTTCCCTCGCTGTTCCTGGGCCCGTGGGCGGGCATGATGGCGGACCGCTTCGCCAAACGGAAGATCCTGATGCTGTGCCAATCGGTGGCAGCCGTGCTGGCGGCCATCCTCGCGGTGCTGGCGCTGAGCCAGCGGATCGAGGTCTGGCACGTATACGTGATCGCCCTGGCGCTGGGACTGGTCACTGTGCTGGACCAGCCCGCGCGGCAGGTCTTCGTCAATGAACTCGTCGGCCCGGCCTACCTCCGTAACGCCATCAGCGTGAATTCCACGACATTCCAGCTCGGCGGCCTGATCGGACCGGCGCTCGCCGGGTTGCTGCTTACCGCGGTGGGGGCCGGCTGGGCGTTTGCCGCGAACGCCGTCGCCTGCTGCTTCACCGTCGCGATGCTGCTCACGCTGCGCAAGGACCAGCTGCACATCAGCGCGCCGGCGCCCAAGCGCAAGGGCATGCTGCGGGAGGGGCTGAACTATGCGCTGAGCAAACCCACCATCTACTGGCCGTGGCTGATGGCCGGGTTCATTGCCGTGTTCGCGATGAGCCTGCCGGTGCTGCTGGCGGCCTTCGCGGACACGGTCTACGACGTCGGTGCCGGCGGCTACGGTCTGCTGAACGCGCTGGTGGCGCTCGGGGCGTTGGCGGGGGCCATCACCTCCGCCCGCCGGCGGGAACTGAGGCTTCGCTCGGTGATGCTGGGGGCGGGAATGTACGGGCTGATGCTCTGCCTAGCCTCGCTGGCGCCCTCCATGGTGTGGTTCGGGGCGGCGATGGTACTGGCCGGGTTCTGGTGCCTGATGTTCCTGACCGCCGCCAACCAGCTGGTTCAGATCAGCTCCAATATGGCCATCCGCGGGCGCGTCATGAGCCTGTACATCATGGTGCTGATCGGCGGGCAGGCCATTGGCGGGCCGATGATCGGCTGGCTGGCTGAGCATGTGGATCCGCACACGGCCATCCTTGTCTCCGGCGGGGTGCCGGCACTGGCCGCGGCGACGGTCGCCGTCGTGCTGGCGCGCCGTGGCCAGCTGATGCTCAAGGTGGACCTGAAGGACCGGCGGCGGCTCGTGAAGATCATCCGCAGGGAGGCCGGCCGGGGGGACGGGCGGAGCCAGGGCGGGCAGCCCGCGGCCGCCACACCCTAACTATTCCGCACCGTTTTCGGACTGCCGCTGCGTGGATCCACGCAGCGGCAGTCCGTTTATGCAGCGGAATCCCGGAAGAACCGCTAGCCGACCTGGCCGGCCACGGGCAGGTGCGGGTACTCCGGGTTCCTCTGCTGGAACTGCAGTATGTCCGGGTTGAGGATCACGCCGTCGCGGATTTCGATCGCGCGGCGGATGGTCTCGTTCGTGGCCCAGGCCCCGGGGCCGGTGATCACGGTTTCCAGGAACGGCAGCAGCGCCTCGCTGATTTCCCAGGTGGAGGAATTCCACAGGTAGGACGGGCTGTGGTCCACCGCGTAGTAGTCGATATGGACCCCGACCTTGAACGTCGGCTCGGCGAAGGTGGTGGATTTCGCCCAGCTGAAGCCCATGCCCTCGTCACAGGACACGTCCACGATCAGGCTGCCGGGCCGGAACGCGTTGAGGTCCTCGGAGTGCAGGTAGGTCAGCGGCGCGTTCGGGTCCTGCAGGGTGCAGTTGACCACGATGTCGCTCGCGGCGAGGAAGGGCGCAAGCGGCAAACGGCCCCGGTCGGTGATGACCTCGCTGCGGAACGGCGCCTTGTCGTCGTGGTCGAACTGCGCGATCCGCACCGAATGGATAGGGGAGCCCACCGCGGCAACCCCGCGGTTGGTCAGCACCTGGACGTCATGGACGCCGTGGGCGTTGAGGGCAGTGACGGCACCGCGGGCCGTGGCCCCGAAGCCGATGACGACGGCGCTCAGGCGGCGGCCGTAGACCCCCGTGGATCCCGTCAGTGCCAGGGCGTGCAGCACGGAGCAGTAGCCGGCCAGCTCGTTGTTCTTGTGGAAGACGTGGAGGCCGAAACCGCCGTCGCGGGCCCAGTGGTTCATCGCCTCGAAGGCGATCAGGGTGAGCTTCTTGTCGATCGCCAGCTGGGTGATCGCCCGGTCCTGGACACAGTGCGGCCAGCCCCACAGGACCTGACCGTCCCGGAGTTCGGCGAGGTCTTCAGGCTGGGGCTTGGGCAGGAGGACGATGTCGGCCTCGGCCAGCAGCTGCGCACGGGGGACGATGCGCCCCACCAGCGGTGCCAGGTCGGCGTCCGAGACGCCGAAGCGCTTGCCATAACCCTCTTCCAGGATCAGCTGCTGCCGCAGCTCCGGGGCGATGCGGTCAAGATGGAGGGGGTGGATCGGGAGGCGCCGTTCGTCAGTCTTCCGCGTGCTGGCAAGGACTCCGAGGGTGAGGCGGCTCATGGCGCCGCTCACTTCTTTTTGGGACTCTGCGGGACGGGGGGAATTGTCAGCCATGATCGCTCCTGTAGCGGAACCGGAGAGGTTCCTGACTTCGAAGGATACAGGTAGCGGCCTATCGGCCCGGGAGGTCCGCCGGGCTGGGTCCCGGCCATGGCCGTGCGGGGAATTGGAGCGGCTGACGGGAATCGAACCCGCGTATCAAGCTTGGGAAGCTAGCGCTCTACCATTGAGCTACAGCCGCAATGGGACTGTCCGAAAGGCCGGACTTGGTCCCGGGGAACAACGAGATTCACCTTACCCCAGCCGGAAGCCTTCTCAGAACACCCGCGCCGGTTTCTGGTCGCGTCCAGGGCGCGCAGCCGGGATACCAGGGGAGAAGATTGAGGGACGGGACGCGTTACGCGTTCCGTCCCTGCGCAGTCCCCGCGCCGTCAGCCGCCCTTGCTGCAGAGGTCTCCGATCACCCGCCTGGACGCGGCCAACGGACCCTTCTCGAGCGGGCCGAGGCAAGCATTGGGCGGACCGTCGGATCGCCGTAGCAGCGGGTCGTAGGCTGTGGTGCCGCGGCCGAGGCCGCCGTCGACGCCGGCCGGACTCATCTGGCGGGTGACGCAGGATCCGGGAACGGCTCCCTGGCAGGCCGTGGACGGGCCGTCCGCGCTCGCCCCTCAGCGCCCGGCAGGAGCGCCGTGTACCGGCAGACCGTCGCCGGCCCCGGCGGACGCGCCGTCGGCGGGGATTTCGAGATCACC
The DNA here is from genome assembly GCF_055412885.1 of Pseudarthrobacter leeuwenhoeki. Taxonomy (NCBI): domain Bacteria; kingdom Bacillati; phylum Actinomycetota; class Actinomycetes; order Micrococcales; family Micrococcaceae; genus Pseudarthrobacter; species Pseudarthrobacter leeuwenhoeki. The sequence goes on from NZ_JBVAYY010000014.1 coordinate 27,577, forward strand.
CAGGCGCGGCCCGGGGCGGAAACCCAGTACAGGGTCCCGGGGGTCCGGAGCTCACGCGCGGCGGCTTCTACCTGAGCGCGGAAGGCCGGAGCACCCGCGTCCGCTTCGCCCTGGAATGCGAGCCCCGGGGTTTCCTGGCCCGGCTGAAGTTCCCGTTCCGCCGCCGGATGAAGGCCGAAGTCTGCCAGTTGGAGCAGCTCAAGTCGGTTCTGGAAGAGCAACGGGGCTGTAACACTCGCCCCGCGCACTTTTGTCCCCGGCGAGTACGGTAATTTTGGGACTGTGCTGATCTCTGACCGCGACATTCGTGCCGAAATTGACTCCCACCGGATTGTTCTGGAGCCGTTTGACCCTGCCATGGTGCAGCCGTCGTCGGTTGACGTCCGGATCGACAAGTTCTTCCGGCTCTTCGACAACCACAAGTACGCCCATATTGACCCGGCGGAGGAACAGCCCGAACTGACACGTCTGGTGGAGGTTGAGGCCGGCGAGGCGTTCATCCTCCACCCCGGAGAATTTGTCCTCGGCTCCACCTACGAAACAGTGACGCTCCCCGACGACATCGCCGCCCGGCTTGAGGGTAAGTCCTCGCTGGGACGGCTGGGCCTGCTCACGCACTCGACCGCAGGATTCATCGATCCGGGCTTCTCCGGACACGTGACGCTCGAACTATCCAATATGGCGACGCTGCCGATCAAGCTGTGGCCGGGCATGAAAATCGGCCAGTTGTGCTTCTTCCAGCTCACCTCACCCGCCGAGTACCCCTACGGGTCCGGCGAGTACGGCAACCGCTACCAGGGCCAGCGCGGCCCGACGGCGAGCCGCAGCCACTTGAACTTCCACCGCACGAACGTCTAGACGCCTCGGCCGCGCGGCGAATCGCTAGACGCCGTCCGCCGTCCGCACCGTCGGCGGTTTCGACGGCCGGCGAAGCAGCGCCACCACCGGCTCCACGAACCTGGCTGCCAGCGGGCCCGTCACGGCCATGATCAGCACGTACGCGGTGGCAAGGGCCGCGAGTTCCTGGGGCACCACGCCGGAGGCGACGGCCAGGCCAGCGATGACAATGGAGAACTCTCCACGGGCGATCAGTGCGGCGCCGGCGCGGAATCGCCCTGGCCGGCCGATCCCGGCTTGCTTGGCCGCCCAGATGCCCGTGATCATCTTGGTGGCGGCGGTGACGACAGCCAGCAGCAGGGCCCAGCCGAGCACGGGCGGGATGGTGGAGGGATCTGTGTTGAGGCCGAAGACCACAAAGAAGATTGCTGCGAAAAGGTCCCGCAATGGCTCCAGGATCCTGGTGGCGCTGTGCGCGGTGGCCCCGGAGATGGCGATACCGAGCATAAAGGCCCCCACCGCCGCGGACACCTGCATGGCCGAGGCAAGCCCGGCGACCAGCAGTGCGGCCCCGAGCAGGTTGAGCAGGAAGACCTCGGAGTTTTCGCTGTGCACGGCCTTGGAGACATGGTGCCCGTGCCGCAGTGCCACCAGCAGCACGACGGTGACGACGGCGAGCGAGATCCCGACGGTCTGCAGCCCCACGACGAAGCTGACGCCGGCCAGGGTCGCCGTCAGGATCGGCAGGTAGACCGCCATGGCCAAGTCCTCGAACACGAGGATCGAGAGCACCACCGGAGTTTCGCGGTTACCGATCCGGCCCAAGTCCGTGATGACCTTGGCGGCGATCCCCGAGGACGAGATGTAGGTGACCCCGCCCATCACCATCGCCCCCACGACTCCCCAGCCCAGCAAGACCGCGAGCAGGGCGCCCGGCAGGAAGTTCAGGACCAGGTCCAGGACGCCAGCCTGCCAGGAGCGGCGCAGTCCCGTGACCAGCTCGGCGGCTGTATATTCCAATCCGAGCATAAGCAGGAGAAGGATGACCCCGATCTCACTCGAGAGGTGGGTAAATTCCTGCATCCCTTCGAGTTTCACAATCCCGCCGACACCGAAGAACAGGCCTCCGAGCAGGTACAGGGGGATAGGGGACATGCCGATCCGCCCCGCCAGCCGCCCCAGGAGGCCGAGGCAAAAGACGACGGCCCCGAGTTCAATCAGGGTCAGTGCGAGCGGATCCATACTGTCAGCCGTTGCGCAGGATGCCGGCTGCTGTGTCCAGGCCTTCTTGCGTTCCCACTGCAACGAGGAGGTCGCCGCGTTGCAGGACGGCGTCCGGTCCCGGCGAGGGGAGCACCTCGCCTGCGCGCATGATGGCGACGATCGAGGCACCGCTTCGGGTCCGGATGCGGGCCTTGCCCATCGGCTGTCCGCGGAAGGGGGAATCGGGGCCGATGGAGAACTGCCGCGTGACGATCCCCGGGACCTCGCGGTGGGCTTCGGAAAGCTGCATGGCCAGCCGCTGGCCGCCCAGCAGGTTTCCCAGCGCAGTGGCTTCCTCCGCGGTCAGCGGGATGGACGCCTGGCAGGTGTCCGGATCGTCCCACGTGGAGACGATCAGCTCGGTTTGGCCCTCGCGGTATTCCACGACGCCGATCCGCCGCCCGGAGGCGGTCATGAAGTCCTTGCGCCGGCCCAGTCCCGGCAGGTCCGTTTCATCCACGTTCATTCCTCCAGCCTAGTGGGCCGGAGGGCCATCCGGGCAGCATCAGGGCGCGGGGACCACCGCGATGTCGGTCTCGTCCGGCGCCTTGACCGGGAGCAGGAGCAGCAGCCCGGCCAGGAGCACCACCATGATGCCGAGGATGCCCCAGCGTTGTGCCTCGCCGGGCTCCACCAGCGGGGCAGCCACCGTGATGCACAGCGTGAAAAGTGCGGGGGCGAGGAAACTGACGGCCCGGCCGGTGGTGGCGTAGAGCCCGAACAGCTCTCCGGACTCGCCGTGCGGGGCAAGCCGGGCCAAGTAGGCCCGTGAGGAGGACTGCGCCGGGCCCACGAAGAGGCACAGGAACAGGCCGAAGATCCAGAACGTGGTGGTGCCGGCCCAGTCCATGCCGAAGAAGGAATGGTTCCCGTTGCCGAGGACGAGGATCATCGAGCCGGCGATCAGCAGGCCCACCAGCGACCCGGTGATGACCGACTTCGGCCCGATCCGGTCGTCGAGGAAGCCGCCCATGATGGCGCCTACGGCGGCCACCACGTTCCCGAAGATCGCGAAGAAGATGACGTCCTTGAGCTCGAAGCCGAAGGTGCCGGCAGCGATGATGCCCCCGAAGGTGAACACCGCGGCAAGCCCGTCCCGGAAGACAGCACTGGCGAGCAGGAAGTAGATGGTGTGCGGGCTGGTCCGGTAGATCGCTTTGATCCGCCGCACCAGCAGGCCGTAAGAGGCCAGGAACCCCAGGCTGGTGCCCTGCTTGGTTCTGGGAAGATCCGGCACGGCGAACAGCACGGGTAACGCGAAAATGAAAAACCACAGGGCCGAGAACACCGCGACCAGGCGGATGTTCAGGCCGTCCTCCGTCGAGGCGCCGAACCACTCGAAGCTGGGCTGGACAAAGAGCTGGAGCACTATCACCAGCGCTGCGATCCCACCGAGGTACCCCATGCCCCAGCCGAAGCCGCTGACCTTGCCGATGTTCTTCGGGCTGGAGATCTGGGCGAGCATGGCGTTGTAGTTCACGCCGGCAAACTCGAAGAATACGTTCGCCAGCGCAATCAGCGTCACGCCCAGCAACAGGAACTCCGGACGCGGGAAGACGAAGAAGCACAGGGCGGTCAGGAGCGCAACGGCGGCCGTGTTGACCCCCAGCCACAGCTTCCGGCGCCCGCTGGTATCCGAGCGCTGCCCGGTGACAGGCGCCAGCAGCGCGACGGCGGCACCGGCGATGGCCAGTGCGCCGCCCAGGACCGCGGAGGCCTGGTCCTCGCCGCCGAAGGCATTGGAGGTCAGGTACACGGTGAAGACGAACGTGGTCATGACCGCGTTGAAGGCGGCCGAGCCCCAGTCCCAGGCTGCCCACGCGAGAATACGGCCCTTGCGGGTGACCGGGCTTCCGGATTCCAGTTCGGAGGCGGCACGAATGGCCTCTGGGGCAGCAGCGGAGTTCATAGCGAGAATGCTATCCGCAGTGTGCCCGGGTCCCGGCGCACCGTGCGAAAAGAATTTGTGCACGCTTGGTAAACTGTCCGGACTGAACCTAACGAATACCCCGCCTGCTCCAACTTTTTGACAACCGAGTTCCTGACGTTGCGGAGATACCAGTGATCACAGTCCTTGCCGTGCACTTTGCGGTGGCTGCTGTGGCACCATTTCTCTTCCGGAAGTTCGGCCGGAATTCGTTTTACGCCCTCGCGGCGGTGCCCGCAGGATCGTTCGTCTGGCTGCTCCTGCAGCACGGCGCCGTCTATTCCGGCTCCGGTGCAGACCAGAGCGGCGGTGGAGCCAGCGCCGGCCCGGCCGAGGTCCTGCCCTGGATCCCCGAGCTGGACATTGAGCTGGCCTTCCGGATGGACGCCCTCGCCTGGGTCCTGTCGCTGCTCGTCCTCGGCGTGGGGGCGCTGGTCCTGGTCTACTGCGCCCGGTACTTCAAAGACAAGGACGAGTACCTCGGCGGATTCGGCGCCCAACTGCTGGCCTTCGCCGGGGTGATGTTCGGCCTCGTGACGGCCGATGACCTGCTCCTGATGTTCATTTTCTGGGAACTCACCACGGTCCTGTCCTACCTGCTGATCGGCTACGCCCGGACCCGGCTCTCAGCGCGGCGCTCCGCCCTGCAGGCCCTTATCGTGACTACGGCCGGCGGCCTGGCCATGCTGGTGGGCCTGATCATCCTCGGCTTCAACGCCGGAACCTACCGGATTTCGACCGTCCTGGAACTGGCGCCCGCCCTCGTGGCCGGACCCGACGCGGGGGCCGTGGGCGCCGCCGTCGTACTCATTCTGATCGGTGCGATCACCAAATCGGCGCTTGTTCCCTTCCACTTCTGGCTCCCCGGCGCCATGGCGGCCCCCACCCCGGTGAGCGCCTACCTGCATGCCGCGGCCATGGTGAAGGCCGGCATTTACCTCGTGGCACGGCTGGCGCCGGGATTCGCGGACACAGCGTACTGGCTGCCGGTGGTGCTCGGCCTCGGCCTCGCCACGATGCTGGTCGGCGGCTACCGGGCGCTGCGGCAGACGGATATCAAGCTCATCCTGGCCTACGGCACGGTCAGCCAGCTTGGCTTCCTGACCATGGTCGTGGGGCTCGGCAAACCCGACGCGGCGCTGGCCGGCCTTGCCCTGCTCCTTGCCCACGGACTCTTCAAGGCCACTCTTTTCCTCGTGGTGGGCATCATCGACCACCAGGCCGGAACGCGTGACATCCGCAAGCTCTCGGGTGTCTACCGTTCCTCCCGCGCCCTCGCCATCGTGGCCGCCATCGGCGCCGCGTCGATGGCGGGCATCCCGCCGCTGGCCGGCTTCGTCGCGAAGGAATCGGTTTTCGAAGCCTTCGTCCACTACAGCACCGGCCCCGCCGCCGGCCCGTGGGGCCAGGGGATCCTGATCGGCCTGGTCCTGGGATCCATCCTGACCTTCGCCTACAGTGCACGGTTCATGTGGGGCGCCTTCGCCGTCAAGCCCGGCGTCGAGACCACCCCGTTCAAACCGATCAAACCGGCTTTCCTGGCGGCCCCCGCCATCCTGAGCGTCCTGACCATCGTCTATGGACTGTGGCCGGCCCCGGTGGACGGCTGGATCCAGCCCTACGCGGCCCTGTTCGTGCCCGACGGCGAGGACCCGGCGGCCGCCGCCGGGTACCTTGCGCTGTGGCACGGGCTGACGCCGGCCCTGGGACTGACCGCCATCACCTTCGCCCTCGGCCTGGCCATGTTCTACGGCCGCAACGCGGTCTCCCGGCTCCAGGGTCTGGTCCCTGGCTGGATCGATGGTGACCGGACCTACCAGTTGACCATCGGCGCGCTCGACGACGCCGCGGTCTGGATCACCGGCCGGACCCAGCGGGGTTCGCTGTTCTTCTACCTGTCCGTTATCCTCACCGTGGCGTTCGTCCTGCCGCTGACCGTCCTGGTGCTGGCCAACAAACCGCTGCCACAAGACCTCTATTTCATCGACCCCAACTCCCCGCTGCAGATCGTGGTGGGTGCCGGAATTGTGATCGGGGCGCTGGCCGCGGTGCGCGCCGACAAGCGCTTCCTGGCCGTTCTGATGGTGTCCGTCAGCGGCTACGGCATTGCCCTGATGTTCGCGCTGCAGGGCGCCCCGGACCTCGCGCTGACCCAGATGCTGGTGGAATCCATCATCCTGGTGGCCTTCGTCCTGGCCATGCGCAGCCTCCCGGCCGAACTGCGCGACCGGACCGGAGGGAAGTACCGGGTGGTGCGTGTGATCATCGGCGCCGCCTTCGGTATCACCATGGTTTTTGTCGCCATCTTCGCCCTGGGCGCCCGGGTGGCCGCGCCCGTGTCGCTTGAGTTCCCGAAGCTGGCGTACGAGGGCGGCGGCGGACTGAACATTGTGAACGTGACCCTGGTGGACATCCGCGCCTGGGATACCTTCGGGGAGCTCTCGGTGCTGGCCCTGGCGGCTACCGGGGTTGCCAGCCTGATCTTCGTCCGGGGCCGCGGCGAGGGGATCCGGGCCTCCTCCACTGTGGCCGAGGGGACCGTCGGACGCCGACGCCCCGGCACCAGCCGCGGAACGACCCGTGACGATGCCGCGCTGGCCATGAGCCGCCGGTTCGGGGCCTCCAGCCGGGACGCATGGCTCGTCGCAGGCCGGACTATGGCGCCGGAACGCCGCTCGATCATCTTCGAAGTCGTCACTCGGCTGGTCTTCCACTCCATCATCGTCTTCTCCATCTACCTGCTGCTCGCGGGCCACAACTTCCCCGGCGGAGGCTTCGCCGGCGGCCTCACCGCCGGGTTGGCGCTCACCGTCCGCTACCTCGCCGGCGGCCGCTTCGAGCTGCGCGAAGCCACCCCGATCAGCGCCGGCACCCTGCTGGGCGTCGGTCTCGCCACCGCGGCGGCCTCGGGTTTGGCGCCGCTGCTGCTGGGTGGCCAGGTGTTCCAAACCGCCATCATCGAGTTCTGGCTGCCGGTCTTCGGCGACGTCAAGTTCGTTACCTCCACGATCTTCGACATCGGCGTGTACGCAGTCGTCGTCGGCCTGGTGCTGGACGTGCTGCGCAGCCTCGGCGCCGAAATCGACGAACACTTCGAGGAACACCCGGCGGGACAGCCCGAGGAGCAGGCCGGCGGGCAGGCCGACGGGCAGGACACCGGCGGGGTTCCGGCCGGGACCACATCCGAGGGGAAAGTATGAGCGTCAACCTGACCCTGCTGACGGTCATGGGGGCTCTCTATGCGTGCGGCATCTACCTGATCCTCGAACGCAGCCTGACCCGGGTCCTGCTGGGCCTGATGCTCCTCGCGAACGCCACCAACCTGCTGCTCCTCGCCACCGGCGGCTATGCCGGCCTGGCGCCGATGTACAGCAAGGACACGGCCGCCGGGGAGTACAACGATCCGCTGCCGCAGGCCCTGATCCTCACCTCGATCGTGATTTCCTTCGCCGTCACGGCGTTTATGCTCGGTATCATCTACCGGACCTGGGTTCTGGCCCGGGAGGATGAGATCCAGGACGACGCCGAGGACCGCCGGGTCGCGAAGACTCCCAGCTTCGACGTCGAGGACGACTCCGTGATCCCGGTGGAGACCTCCGAGTTCCCCCTGACCATGATCGGCTCGGACGGCCAATCGGTGTCCGACGTTCCCGGCGGCGCCGAGGCCGCGGTCAGGGCCGCCGACCGCACGCTGAACGCCGGGGCGGCCGCCTCGGAGGAACAGCCCGGATCCCTGAATGTCTCCCTACCCAAGGAAGGAGGCGGACAGTGAACATTGCCAGTTTCGCCCCGCTCGCCGTCCTCCTTCCCATCCTCGGCGCTGCCCTGACCTTCCTGCTGATCCGGCACTCGCGGGCTCAGCGGACCGTGAGCATTGCGCTGCTGTCCCTGACGCTGGTCCTTGAGTGCTGGCTGCTGGCCTCCGTCTGGGACGGCGGAACGGCGGCGGTCAACATCGGCGGCTGGCTCCCGCCGTGGGGCATCGTGATGGTGGTGGACCAGTTCTCCTCGCTGATGCTGGTGGTCTCCTCCGCCGTGAGTCTTGCCGTGCTGATCTACGCCACCGGGCAGGGTATGGCCGACGGTGACCGGGACGCGCCGGTGTCGATCTTCCACCCCACCTACCTGATCCTGGTGGCCGGGGTGTCCAACGCCTTCCTCTCCGGGGACCTGTTCAACCTCTACGTGGGCTTCGAGATCCTGCTGACCGCCAGCTACGTGCTGATGACCCTCGGCGGGACGGGGCCGCGGATCCGGGCCGGCGTGACCTACGTGGTGGTCTCGGTGGTGTCCTCGGTGCTCTTCCTGATCGCGATCGCGATGATCTATGGCGCCACCGGTACCATCAACATGGCCGACCTGGCCATCAAGCTCGCGGACCTGGACGAGGGCACGCAGAATCTGCTGCACGTGATGCTGCTGGTGGCGTTCGGCATCAAGGCGGCCATTTTTCCGCTGTCCTTCTGGCTCCCGGACTCCTACCCGACGGCGCCGGCCCCGGTCACGGCGGTGTTCGCCGGCCTGCTCACGAAGGTGGGCGTCTACGCGATCGTCCGAACCGAAACACTGCTGTTCCCGGGGGACACCTTCAATACCCCGCTGATGGTCGCCGCCCTGCTGACCATGATTGTGGGAATCCTGGGCGCCCTGGCCCAGAGCGATATCAAACGACTACTGTCCTTCACCCTGGTCAGCCACATCGGCTACATGGTGTTTGGACTTGCGATGTCCTCGGTGGCCGGGCTGGGCGCCGCCGTCTTCTACGTGGCGCACCACATCACCATCCAGACCAGCCTTTTCCTGGTGACCGGCCTGATTGAACGCCGCGGCGGCAGTTCCTCGATGGACCGCGTCGCCGGGCTCGCGAAGCTGTCCCCGATGCTGGCGGTGCTGTTCTTCCTCCCGGCCATGAACCTGGCCGGGATCCCGCCGCTCTCCGGCTTCCTGGGCAAGCTCGGACTGCTGCAGGCCGGGGTGCAGCTGGGAACCCCGCTGGCCTATGCCCTGGTGATCGGCGGGGTGCTGACCAGCCTGTTGACCCTGCTGGCTATCGCCCGCGTCTGGAACCGCGCCTTCTGGCGCAAGCCCGAGGACGCCGAACACCCCGATCCGGTGCTGCTGGCCGCCCCCGAGGATTCGGCCACGGGGGACCGGGCGGGCAAAACCAACGTCACCCTGCTGCCTCGGACCATGGTGGGTTCCACCCTGGGCCTGGTCATCTTCGGCGTCGGGCTGACCATCTTCGCGGGCCCGCTGTTCAAGGTGGCGGACCAGTCCGCGGTCGACATGCTGGACCGGACCCCGTACATCCAGGCGGTCCTCGGCGAGGACGCGCCGGTCCCCGCGATCGCCCGGCCCGAGCAGCAGGCGGTGTCCAAATGAGCCGGAAACGGATCTCGCTGCGGCAGGAACTCCCGCTGCTGGTGTGGCTCGTGATTGTCTGGGGCGCCCTTTGGCGGGACTTCAGCCCCGGGAACCTGCTCTTCGGTGCCCTCATCGCCGTCCTGGTGGCCCGGCTGTTCTACCTGCCGCCGGTGGAACTCGGCGGACGCTTCAACGCGCTCCGGGCGGTTCCGTTCGCCCTGATGTTCCTGGCCAAAGTGGTGGCAGCGAGCTTCCAGGTCCTCTACCTGGCCGTGGCCAAGGGTCCCAGGGTGATCAGCGCCGTCGTCGCGGTCCCGCTCCGGAGCCATTCCGACTTGCTGGTCACCGCGACCGGCCACGTCACAGCGCTGATCCCCGGCTCACTGGTCGTGGAGGTGGACCGATCCACGTCCACGCTCTACATCCACGGCATCAACGTCCGCAGCGCCGCCGACGCCGCGCAGCTGCGCAAGGACGTCCGCGACACGGAAGCGGGACTGATCAGGATCATGGGCACCAAAGCCGAACTGTCCGCCCTCAACCAGGAGGTGGCAGCATGATGCAGCTGGTCCTGACCGTGACCGCCGTGGTCCTCTCCCTGGCCGCCGGAGGCGCGATTATCCGGATCGCGCGCGGGCCCTCGCTGCTGGACCGGGTGCTGGCCGCGGACGTGCTGCTGGCCATCGTGGGCGCCGCCTTGTGTATCGACATGGCCGCGAACCGGCACCTCAACAACCTCATGCTGTTAGTGGCGGTGTCCCTGATCGGGTTCGTCGGCTCGGTCACGGTCGCCCGCTTCGTTGCCGACCGTCGGGAGAAGATCCGTGAATCCTGAGACATTTTCCGGCGATACCGTGATCGACGCCGTCTCGGCGGTCTTTATGGTGGTCGGCGCCCTGATGTCCCTCGCCGCGGCGGTGGGCCTGCTCCGCTTCCCGGACCTCATGACCCGGATGCACGCAGCAACCAAGCCGCAGGTGCTGGGGCTGTTCCTGCTGCTCTTCGCGCTGGGCCTGCAAATGCGCACCTGGTGGGTCTGGCCGGTGCTGGTGGTGGCGTGGATCTTCCAACTGCTCACCGTGCCGGTGTCCGCGCATATGGTCGGCCGGGCCGGTTACCGGACCAAGCACCTGCACCCGGAGCTGCTCAGCTCGGACGAACTGGAGGCTGTGGTGCAGCAGGCGGCCGGCAAACGCGGTTTCACCGACGACGACGGCGACGCGGCCGCCGCCGGACGGTGAGGGCTAGACGATGCGCCCTAAACCAGGCGCTCTAAACCAGGCGCTCTAAACCAGGCGCTCTAAACCAGGCGCTCTAAACCAGGCGCTCTAAACCAGGCGCTCTAAACCAGGCGCTCTAAACCAGGTCCTTGGTCTTGGCGAAGCGGGTAACCGCGCGCTGGGTGCCGCGGTTGGCGAGGACCTGGATGATGGCGCTGACGGACGCCGAGATCAGCGCGAAGGTCAGGGCCGAGCGAAGCGTGGTGGGCACATCGTGGTCGTGGCCCTTGGGCGGCTTGGTGCCCGTGGACTTCTCCCAGACGGTGTCAACGAGCTTTGTGCCGAGAAAGCCGGCGAGCAGGCTGACGCCGGTGCCGAGCAGTTTGATGGAGGTGTTCATTCTTCGGACTCCTTGCGGGGGAGGAAACAGGGCTCCCCCTAGCCTAGCGTTCCCGGCCAGGCGGTTCAGCCAGGAACGCGGGACCGGCACCGCGGGGCCGGGACCAAGCCCGTGGCCGGTGGGTGGCCCGGGACCAACGCCCCTGTCGGGCGGGTCCGGCCCGGGCCTACCTTCGAGCATGGACCAGCCCAAAACCCGGCCGCGGAGCCACCCCTCGCCGCAGAGCACCCCATCGGCTGACGGCCAGACCTGGCGGCGGCTCTATTTGTGGGCCGGCATCTCCTCGGTGCTCTTCGTGGCGCTGCTGATTCTCGCCCTGTTCCTGGACTTCGCCGCCCCGCCGCCGGTCCACGGAGGCGCCGAGACGCTGGAATTCATCGCGCGGAACAAGGGGATCTACCTCGCCGAACAGCTGCTGTGGATCATGCCGAACATCCTGGCCGTGCTGGTGTTCGTGGCCCTCTTCGTGGCGCTCGCCCCGCTCGACAAGAGCCTGGCCCTGCTGGCAACGGTGGTCGGCGGCCTGGCGTGGGCGCTGTTCCTCGCCGTCCCGGTCACCAGCAGGGGCTCCCTGGTGCTCATGTACCTCAGCGACCGGTACACCGCGGCCGGGGACGACGCAGCCCGGCTCCGCTATGCGACCGCCGCCGAGGCCATCGTCGCAGAGAACAACACCCCCGCCGTCGTCGCGGTCCTGTCCGCGCTTGGCATCCTGCTGATCTCTGTTGTCATGCTGCGGGGGGTGCTGCCGAGGACCCTCGCGTGGCTCGGCATGGCCACCGGCGGCCTGGGCGTCGTCGCGGAGGCGCTGCGGCACGCCGTCCCGGAATTCTACTGGGGCTATGGGGTGCTGTTGTGGGTCTGGTTCGTGGCCGTGGGGCTTGCGCTGATCCGGCTGGCGGCGCGGACGCCCCGGAGCAGCGGCAACCGCGGCCAGCCAGGCTGACGTCCCGGCGGCCCTTCCGGGTCACCGATGCCGACGCCAGCGGATTGTGACAGCCTGGCCCGGAAAACAAACCTCCACAGGTGTAAACTGGGCCACGCCCACAAGGGCGACATTTAGATACGACAGGGGAGCGCCGCCGTCGGGCATCACCGGAGAAATCCGGGGAAACCACAGGTGGGCGCTGAGAGTGCGGACAGCCGCAGACCCTCGAACCTGATCCGGTTAGTACCGGCGCAAGGGAGTCGAGTTCTCAGAGTGCGCGGGGCGCCGGCGGAAGCCGCGGACCCCGGGTCACTCTCCCCTCCTGTTCCTCAGGAGGACGATATGACTGATACTTCAGCCAAGCACGAACCCGTTAGGCGTGAACCTGCCACCACGCCCGCCAGACGCAGCCACAACTGGCGTGTGGTGGACATTGTGGTGGCCGCGTTGATCGCGGTGGCCGGCGGCGTGATCTTCTGGGCCTGGTCCCAGGGCGCCAACCTCATTTCCGCCCCCGTCAACGCCTTCTACCCGCCGCTCACCGGGCTCTATGCCGGCGGCTGGATGATCCCCGCGGTGCTGGGCATGCTCATCATCCGCAAACCGGGCGCCGCACTGTTCTGCGAAACCGTGGCCGCCACCGGCGAGCTGATCATGGGCTCGCAGTACGGCACCACGGTGCTCCTCTCCGGGATGCTGCAGGGCCTGGGCGCCGAACTGGTCTTCGCCGCCTTTGTGTACAAGAAGTTCAACCTGCCGGTGTCCCTGCTGGCCGGCGCCGGCGCGGGCCTGTTCTGCGGACTGAACGATTCGTTTATGCCCTGGGGCTGGAACATCGCGTACGCCGGCGGCGACAAACTCGCGTACATCATCTTCACCGCCATCTCCGGTGCCGTGATCGCCGGCGGGCTGTCCTGGCTCGCCACCCGTGGCCTGGCCAGGACCGGGGTGCTGAGTTCCTTTGCCTCCCGCAGGGCAGCCACGGAGCCCGTCTTCTCCTGACGTCCGCACACTGACCATGACATCCTTCGATACGGTCCGCCCGGCCACGATCACCGCCCGGGGCTGGGGCTGGCGGCACGCCGGCCGGTCCCGGCCCGCCGTCAGCGGCCTGGACCTGGACATCCGGCCCGGGGAGCGCGTGCTGCTGCTGGGACCCTCGGGCTCCGGCAAGTCCACGCTGCTCCACGCCCTGGCGGGGGTGCTTGGCGACAGCTCCGCGGGCGGCGCCGAGCACGCGACTGGGGCCGCGGCGGATGCCGGGGACGAGGACGAGACCGGCACCCTGCTGATCGACGGCGCCCCGCCGCGGACCCGGCGCGGCCGGGCCGGGTTGGTGCAGCAGGACCCGGAGACCCAGGTGGTGCTCTCGCGCCTCGGCGACGATGTCGCCTTCGGCGCGGAGAACCTCTCCGTGCCCCCGGCGGACATCTGGTCCCGGGTGGCGGAAGCGCTCGACGACGTCGGACTGGGCCGGCTGCCGCTGGACCACCCGACCTCGTCGCTCTCCGGCGGGCAAAAGCAGCGCCTGGCGCTCGCCGGCATCCTGGCGATGCGCCCCGGGCTGATCCTGCTCGACGAACCCACCGCCAACCTGGATCCCGCCGGCGTCCTGGAAGTCCGCGACGCCGTCGGCCGCTGCCTGGATAAAACCGGAGCCACCCTGGTGGTGGTGGAGCATCGGGTCTCGGTCTGGAAGGACCTCGTGGACCGGATTGTGGTGCTGCAGCCGGGCCCGGCCACGGACTCCGCCGTGCTGGTCGACGGGCCGCCGGAGCAGGTCCTGGCGCAGGCACGGGACATGCTCACCGCGGCAGGAGTCTGGGTGCCCGGCTACGTGCCGCAGACCCGGGCGCGCGGCGGCGCACAGGCCGGCGGCACATCCGGCGGATCCGCGGGGAACGCCCCCGGCGCCGGCGCCGCGGGGCGGCTGCTGCTGGCCGCGGAGGACCTGGCGGTCTCCCGCGAACGCCCGCGGCGGGCCGGTCTCCGCGGCGGCTTCCGCCCCGTCCCGCCGCAGCCGGTGCAATCCGGCATCACGGCCCAGGTCCGGGCCGGGGAGGCCCTGACCATCACCGGGCCCAACGGCTCGGGGAAGTCCACCTTCGCCCTCACGCTCGCCGGCCTGCTCGCGCCCGTGTCCGGCACAGTCTCTGCCACCGCGGAACTCAGCGCCGGCGCCGGGCCCGATCCGCACCGGTGGAAGGCGCAGCAGCTGATCGCGCGGATCGGCACCGTGTTCCAGGAACCCGAGCACCAGTTCGTCACCGGGCGGGTGCTCGATGAGCTGATGTTCGGGCCCCGCCACCTGGGCCGCGGCGGGGAGCGTGTGGACGAGCTGTTGGAGCGGCTGCGGCTGGCGGAACTGGTGGACGCCAATCCCTACACGCTCTCAGGCGGCGAAAAGCGGCGCCTGTCGGTGGCCACCGTCCTCGCCGCCCATCCGCAGGTGCTCGTCCTGGACGAACCCACCTTCGGCCAGGACGCCAACACCTGGGCGGAGCTGGCCTCCTTCCTCTCCGAACTGCTCGACGACGGCACCGCCGTCGTGGCCGTGACGCACGATGCCGAATTCAGCGCGGTCCTGGGCGGCACCGGGCTGAGCCTGTGCGCCCCGGACCACCGGCAACCGGGGAAGGTCGCCGCGCCATGAGGCAGGAACTGACGGTGCGCGGCAACGATGCCCTGCTGGCCCGCGCCAACCCACTGGCGAAGTTCGCCGCCGTTATGCTCATTACGATGGTGCTGGCGCTGTCGATCGACTGGGTGTCCGCCTCGGTGGCCCTGGCGTTCGAGCTGGCGCTGCTGCCGCTGGCCGGACTGACTATCGGCCTGCTCGCCCAGCGCGGCTGGCCGCTGCTCCTGGCCGCCGCGCTGGGCGGCTGGAGCACCACGATCCTGGCGCCGGACAGCGGAAGCATCCTGCTCGATGCCAGGATATGGTCCATCAGTGAAGGGTCCCTCGAACTCGGGCTGGGGTTCATGATCCGCGGCCTGGCCATTGCGTTGCCTGCGGTACTGCTGATGAGCTGCACGGACCCCACGGACCTGGCGGACGGCCTCGCGCAGAAGGCGAAGCTGCCGCACCGCTTCGTCCTCGGGACCCTTGCCGCGATGCGGCTCGTGGGGCTCATGGCCGAAGAATGGCAGACCATCGGCATGGCACGCCGTGCCCGCGGCGTGGGCTCCCACGGGAATCCGCTGCAGCGGCTCCGCGCCACCCTGGGGCAGAGCTTCGGGCTGCTGGTGCAGGCCGTCCGGCGCGCCTCCCGGCTTGCGGTCACCATGGAGGCCCGGGGCTTCGGCGGCGCACACCGGACCTGGGCCCGGAAATCGACCTTCCGCGGCGTGGACGCCTGGGTGCTGCTGGGCGGGGTGCTGATAGCCGGCGCCGCCGTCGCCGCCTCGCTGGCAGCGGGAACCTGGAACATGGTCTTCCTCGTCCGGCAGTAGCGGTGCTTATCGCACAGTGCGGGTATCCCTGTGAGATTGACGGCATTCCGGCGGGAATGACGGAGGGAAATAAATCATCCGTGATATTTTCTGGGGATGACTCAAGAGACTGTTGAAGAAGTCGGCGCACTGCTCCGCGACGCCCGGGGCCAGAAAGGCTGGACGCAGGGGCAGCTCGCCGCCGAGCTGGGAACCAGCCAGAGCGCGATTGCCCGGATGGAACAGGGCAAGCAGAACCTGAGCCTGAAAATGATCCAGCGCCTCGAGTCCATCTTCGGCCGGAGCATCGTCAAGGTGGGCCGGCCGGCGATGACGCACCTCCGGGTAGAGGGCGGCCGCACCCTGTCCGGCTCCGTCGACGTCAACAGCAGCAAGAACGCCGGCGTCGCCCTGCTCTGCGCCAGCCTGATCAACCGTGGCACCACGACTCTCCGGCGGCTTGCCCGGATCGAAGAGGTCAACCGGATCGTCGAGGTGCTGACCAGCATCGGCGTCGAATGCACCTGGCTCAACGCCAACGACCTGCAGATCCGCCGCCCCGCCGTGCTGGACCTCGACTCGATGGACGTCGAGGCAGCCCGCCGGACCCGCAGCGTCATCATGCTGCTGGGACCGCTCCTGGACGAATCCAGTGAATACCGGCTGCCCTACGCCGGCGGCTGCGACCTCGGCACCCGCACCGTGCAGCCGCATATGCAGGCGCTGCGCCAGTTCGGCCTCAGCGTCGACGCCAAGGCCGGTTACTACGCGGTGCAGGCGCCGCCGTCGGACGGACACGACCGCTCCTTCGTGCTCAGCGAACGCGGCGACACCGTCACGGAAAACGCCATCATGGCCGCCGCGCACCGCAGCGGCACCACTGTCATCCGCAACGCCAGCCCCAACTACATGGTGCAGGACCTTTGCTTCTACCTGCAGATGCTCGGCGTCGGGATAGAGGGCGTGGGCACCACCACCCTGAAGATCACCGGCAGCCCCGCCGTCGACGCCGACATCGAATACTTCCCCTCCGAGGACCCGATCGAGGCGATGAGCCTGATCACCGCCGGCATCGTCACGAACTCGGAAGTGACCATCCGGCGCGTCCCGATCGAATTCATGGAAATCGAACTCGCGACGCTGGAGCAGATGGGCCAGCGGCTGGAAGTGTCCGGCGAGTATCTGGCCCGGAACGGGCGCACCCGGCTGGTGGACGTCACCACCCGGACCTCGGAACTGCGCGCCCCCGAGGACAAGATCCACCCCATGCCGTTCCCCGGGCTGAACATCGACAACCTGCCCTTCTTCGCGGTCATCGCAGCGAATGCCCAGGGCCAGACAATGATCCACGACTGGGTCTACGACAACCGGGCGATCTACCTGACCGAGCTGAACAAACTCGGCGCCCAGGTGCAGCTGCTGGACCCGCACCGGATCTACGTCAACGGACCCACCAAATGGCGTGCGGCCGAAGTGGGCTGCCCCCCGGCCCTCCGGCCCGCAGCCTGCCTGCTGCTGGCAATGCTTGCCGCCCGGGGCGTCTCGGAACTGCGCAACATCTACGTGATCGAGCGCGGCTACGAGGACCTGGCCGAGCGGCTCAACACCATCGGCGCGAAGATCGAGTACTTCCAAGACTGAATCAGCTGAACCCGCCCGGGTCCAAGGACCCCGAGCGTTTCGGCGGATCCTGTCGCACAATGGAGTCATGCGCACCTTCGGCGTGGAAGAAGAACTCCTGATAGTGGACCCCGAAACGGGGATGCTGCTTGCCCTCGCCGACGTCATGCTGCCCAGCCTGGTTCCGCCCAGGCAGGACGCGGGCCCGGCCGACGCGGCGCGGTGGACCTTCCACGCTGACACCGATTTCAGCTACGAACTCAAACTTGAACAGATCGAAACCCGGACGCGTCCCTGCCTGGACTACACCGAACTGCTCCGGCAACTCAAGCAGGGCCGGGCCATCGCGGACCAGGCTGCGCGGGTCCATGGCGGCCGCGTCGCCGCCCTCGCCACCTCGCCGCAGGGCTCCGCCACCCACCTGACGCCGAATCCCCGCTATCAGACCATGGAGCAGCGCTTCGGGCTCACGGTCCGGAACCAGCTGACCTGCGGCCTGCATGTCCATACCTTTGTGGAGTCTCCGGAGGAAGGCGTGGCCGTGATGGACCGGATCCGCGACAAGCTCGCCGTTCTGATCGCCCTCAGCGCTAACTCCCCTTACTGGAACGGTGCGGAAACAGGGTTCGAAAGCTACCGCACCCAGGCGTGGAACCGCTGGCCGGGGTCGGGTCCCACCATGATCTTCGGCAGCCTGCCGGTCTACCGGCGGCTGGTGACCCGGCTGGTGGAAAGCGGCGTCCTGATGGACGAGGGGATGGTCTACTTCGATGCGCGGCTGTGCCGGCATCATCCCACCGTGGAGATCCGGGTCGCCGATGTCTGCCTGCGGGCCGAGGACGCAGCCCTGATGGCCGTGCTGGTGCGCGCGCTCGTCGAGTCGGCGTCCCGGGAATGGAACGACGGCGTCGATCCCGCCCCGGTGCCGACGCTGCTGCTGCGGATGGCCGCCTGGCAAGCCAGCAACTGCGGACTCCGGGGCCAGCTGCTGGACTTCGGAACCTTCACCCCGGCGCCGGCCGCGGACGTGGTCCACGCACTGGTGGACTTCGTGGCCCCGGTGCTCCAGGAGCAGGGCGAGCTGGACCTGGTGCGAGCGGGCGTCGGCCGGATCCTGGCGGAGGGCACCGGTTCGCAACTGCAGCGGGAGCCGTTCCACGCAGGCGGGCTGGCCGCCGTCGTCGAACGGGCCGTCACCGTGTCCGTGGAGGGAACCGTTACCGGGGACCCGGCCGACCAAAGCTCGTCCCTGGGCCGGGTCCGCCGCGGCTGACCCTTCACCACGGACCGGAACAGCGCTAGACCTGCTTGAGCGCCTGGCCGAGGTCCCGGGTCAAGTCCTCGACGTCCTCGAGGCCCACAGAGAGGCGCACCACGCCGTCACTGAGCCCGATCGCCGCTCGGCCCTCGGGCCCCATGGCGCGGTGCGTGGTGGTAGCGGGGTGGGTGATGAGCGACTTCGAATCGCCCAGGTTGTTGGAGATGTCGATGATCCGCAGCGCATCCAGCAGCGCGAAGGCGGCCTCTTTCGCCGAACGCCCGGGGGACGGGGAGAGCTCGAAGGTCAGCACGGTGCCCCCGGCCTTCATCTGCCGGGCGGCCAGTTCGAACTGCGGGTGGGACGGCAGCAGCGGATACTTGACGCATCTGACCGCGGGCTGCCCCTCAAGCCATTCGGCCAGCCGCAGCGCGGAGGTGGAGGAGTGGTTCACACGCAGGGCCATGGTTTCCAGACCCTTGGTGAGCACCCAGGCGTTGAACGCGGAGAGTGCCGGGCCGGTGTGGCGCATGAGCTGCTTGACCGGGCCCTCGATGAACTCCTTGGTGCCCAGGATCGCGCCGCCGAGCACCCGGCCCTGGCCGTCGATGTGTTTGGTCCCCGAATACACGATCACATCCGCGCCGAACTCCCCGCAGCGCTGCAGCAGGGGGGTGGCAAAGACGTTGTCGACGACGACCGTCGCCCCGGCGGCGTGCGCCAGCTCGCTGACGGCGGCGATGTCCACGATTTCCTGCATCGGGTTCGACGGCGATTCGAAGAAGACCGCCGTCGTCGGTTCGGACAGCGCGGACCGCCACTGCTCCAGGTCCGGGCCGTCCACAAAGACCGTCTCGACGCCCCAGCGGGGAAGGATTTCGTTGAGGATCACGAAGCAGGATCCAAACAGCGAACGGGCCGCGACTACCCGGTCGCCGGCGGCCAGCAGGGCGCCGAGGGCAGTGAAGACTGCGGACATGCCCGAGGCGGTGGCAAAGCAGGCCTGGGTGCCCTCGAGCAGCCGAAGCCGTTCCTGGAAGGTGGCCACCGAGGGGTTGCCGAAGCGGGAGTAAACGAAGCGCTCGTCTTCGCCGGTGAAGGCGCGCTCCGCGGCGGCCGCGGACTCGTAGACGAAACCGGAGTTCAGGAAGACCGGTTCGGACGTTTCCTGGAAGCCGGTGCGGTCGAGTCCGCCGCGGACGGCCTGCGTGTCGGCGCTCCAGCCGGCGGCGTCAGGGTTGAAGGCCACCTAGTGCTTTCCAAGCTTGCTGGGCAGGCCGCGGTTCTTCCAGCCGTTGACGGTGCGTTCGCCGTCGCGGTCCGGTTCGCCTTCGAAGCCCTCGAGGACGTTGTAGGAGGTGAATCCCGCCTCCGTCGCGGCGATCGCCGCGGCGATGGACCGCGCGCCCGAACGGCAGAGGAATACCAGTTCTGTGCCTCCGGCCGCGGGGGCCTGTTGTTCCAGTTGCAGCTTCAGCTGTTCTATGAACCGCGCATTGGGGATGCCGCCGGCCAGGTTCCACTGGATGAAAAGCGGGTCGTTCCGCCTGGTGCCCGCGGCAGCGGTGTCCGGGATGCCGATGTGGGCCCATTCACCCTCGGTGCGGACGTCCACCAGGATGGCGCCATCCTCAAGCTTGGCCCAGGCCTGAAGCGGGCTGAGGTCCCCGGCGTAGCTCACGCGTGGCCCTCGCCGTCGAACTCGAGATCATCCACGGCAGTGGCGACGGCGGCATCGGCGCTGGCGATCGCCGCCGGCAGCACGACGGCCTGCGCCACGATGACGCTGCTGCCGTTGAACGTGGCGGACGGGTTGCCGTGCAGCACGTAGCCCTCGGCGAGGGCGGCCGAGACGCGCTCGCAGAAGGCGCGGTCATCGGGGCCGGTGAACAGGCGGTACGCCAGTTTCTCCCCGGCGGCACCGGGGACTGCGGGGGACGGGGCGGGTGCTGTCCCGGGGACAGCGGGGGCGGACGCGTCAGGCATGACGGATCTCCTTCTTTCACGCTTGCAGCTCGAATGGTCGATATGCCGAGTATTCACCTGAAGCACCCCGCCGCGGAAAGGAGGGTTGCCGACCGGCCAGTCAGGGCTTGGCGCCGGTTCTCATTACTCACCAAAAACCTAACACCTGCGACGCCGGCCAGCACCGCCACCGGCGTCATCCTAGGTAACCGTGAGCCAGCTCCCCACACCCAGCTTGCTCAATGGCGTTTCCGCCTTCTGGTGATGACGTAGGCGCCGGTCAGGACCGCGAAAGCGCCTACCGCAGCGGCCAGAATTCTTGCTGGCGGCTGCGTGATAGCGGGCTCGGGGCTTGACGTCTTCCCTGAACCGTCAGCTGGCGGGATGGCGGGCTGGGCGCTTGACGACTTCCCTGAACCGTCAGATGGCGGGATGGCGGGCTGGGCGCTTGACGACTTCCCTGAACCGTCAGATGGCGGGGCCTTCGTGGGTTTCGTGCCCTGAGCGAACACCGCGGGCTCCACTCCCATAACGATCCGGTCGCCTGGCGTTGCACTCTTAAGGAGCCGGGTCACCGTGGGGAGGTCGGTGGAAATGCATCCAAAGGTGGGGGAATTTCCGGCGTGCAGGAAGATGGCGAAGGAAGCGCCCTGCACCGTGGGCATATCAGGTTCACGGTTCCAGTTGATGACTGCCGCCTGCTCGTAGTCGCCCTCCCGAAGGTAGAACCAAAGGTCTTCGTCGGCACCGCCATCCCGACCTTCAAAGTACTGGTTGTACGTCGGACCGGGTTCCCCGCCCCACCGCGAGTTGCGGTTAATAGTGTGGTACTTGAGTGCCGTTCCAGGATTTTTCCTGCCAAGCGCCTCGGTGAAGGAGAAGGACCCCGACGGCGAGAAGAGCGTGTCCTGCCACATTTTGCCCGGCGGGGCGAAACCGGATCTGCCCGCGAAACCCGTGCTTTGCCACTCCTGGATATACCCTGCACGAGTGCTGACGCACCCCGTAATGAGGACTTTTATGTCGCCATACGATTTCGCAGTGGCGAACGTCACCCGGCCCACTCCGTTGGTTGGGAACTGCACTTCGCCCGCGTTCAATCGCTCGCACGGGTTGGTCACCAGCCGGCCAGGAGGCGCGGCTGGGGCCGGAGCCGCCGAAAGACCCAGCACCGCTGCAATGGCAATAAGTGCTGTCACCAGAAGACTCATATTAGCTATCGCGGACCGCGCTGAACGCCAGCGCCGGCAGACGTGGGTACTCCGTCCCGTGCGCTGTCCTGGGGATCAGTCTCAGCCCCGGGGCCAGGGACTGCAGCGGAGTTCGCCGCCGCGTCTGCAGGGGCGTTATTCTCGAGCACCCGCTTGCGCGCCCGGTTGGCGCCGCTGGACACCAGGCGTTCCAGAGGGCCCTGCTTGCCTGCCGTTACGTTCCTCCAGATGATGGCGAAGAGCGCCGCCACGACCGTATGGATGGCCAGGGCTACCACGGTCCGGTTCTGGAGGAAGCCCGTGGCAAGGACTACGAGGTGCGCTGAGTACAGGGTCAGCGTCATTCCGCCCATTGCAGCCAGCGGCATGAGCGCCGCTGGTGCTTTGTTGGCGAGGATCAGCATGGCGCCCAGGACCACCGCGGCGATGCCGATGGTGTTGAGAAGTTCCATTGGCGTGGATGAATACGGTGACAGGATCGCCAGCCACCACCACGACGTCGTCGGGAGCGTGGGAAGAGGCCCCCAGGTCTGCACGTCGCGAATTCCTTCGGCGCCCAGCCATGGGGTGGATTCCAGCAGGCGGGCGCTGCCCCCGAGGGGCCCCATCAGGAGTGCGGAGACCAGCCATGAGCCTACTGCGAGTCCGAGCCCGCCGAGAGCCACTCTGACCTGCACCGCATGGGAACCCAGGTCAAGCCTGCCAAGCGCAAGGCCTGCGCAGACATAGGCCATCCAGGGGATGGCGGGGTAGGAGCCGCCTACCAACAGGTCCGAAACGGTCGCCGGGGGCATTGTCACGAGGGAGGCGAATGTTGGATCGACTCCGTCAAGGTTTGGCAATTGGTCGCGTACCGCCTGCATGAAAATGGGCCCGAGTACGGCAAAGCCAAGGGCGGCGGCCGCGAGTACGCGGGGGCCCTGCCCCAACAACGGAACCGCCATCAGGAACAGTGTCCCGTAGTAGGCCAGGATGATGGCGGCCGGCGGGTTGAGGGAGGCGAGGAGCAGGCCGATGGAGAGGATGATGATGGCCCGTACTGCCAGGGACGCCTTCGCCGCCGTGAGCGCCCTACCCGTGAGCGGCGTCATCCTGCCTGCGGTGAAGGTCAACGAAATCCCGGCAAGCAGGGCGAACAGACCAGCCGATGTGCCTGACAAAATGGTCCAGGCCAACGTCGGCTGGAAGTTCTCGTCAAACCCATCCAGGATGTGGATAGCCATCATGCCGATCAGGGCGATTCCCCGGGCGACGTCGACGCCGATGAGGCGCTGCTTTTTGGTCGATGTCATGACAGTTCCTTGCTCAAGGTGATTCCTAGGCGGGTCATACGGGTTGTGAGGATGGAACCCTCGCGGATGCCATATCCAGCATCAGGACTTGGGTCTCTTCATCAGTGAGACCGACCATCGGCAGCCGCACCGGACCGCCAGGAAGGCCCTGGCAGGCCAGTGCTGCTTTGACAGAAGCGGCGGCGGGGGCACGAAACATCCCTCGGTAGACCGGCAGCAGCTCACGGTGAATTTCAAGTGCCTCTGCGACTCGTCCCTGCGTGTAGCACTCAAGGAGGTCGCGCAATCGGTTGCCCACGACGTGGCCCACCACGGAAACGAATCCCGCGGCGCCGATGGAAAGCAACGGCAGGTTCAGCGCGTCGTCCCCCGAGTAGTAGGCAAGGTTCGTTCGCTCCATCACCCAGGCGGACGACTCCAAGTCGCCTTTGGCGTCCTTGACCGCAAGGATACGGGGATGCTCGGCAGCCGCAACGAAAGTATCTGGCTCGATCGCGACCCCCGTCCGCTTCGGGATGTCGTAAAGCATCACCGGAAGTGGGGTGCTGTCAGCAATGGCCATGAAGTGTTCGAGGATTCCCCGCTGTGAGGGGCGCGAATAATACGGCGCGACCACCAGCAGGCCATCCGCTCCCTGCGATGCGGCGGCGATTGCCATGGCAACGCTGTGGCGGGTGTCGCCTGCACCGACGCCGGCGATAACTTTCGTGCCCGTGTCCTGGACCGCCTGCGTCACGCACTGGACCATCGACACCTTTTCGCCGTCCGAAGTGGCCACCGATTCTCCGGTGGTGCCGTTGACCACGATGCCGTCATTCCATCCGGGCTGCGCCAACCACTTCGCCAGTGTTGAGGCCCCGGCATTGTCGAGCGCTCCGAGATTGTCGAACGGTGTGACCATTGCGGTAATAACGGATCCAAATGCACCGAGCGCGGCAGCCGAATTGTTCGCCCTGTGATCGATGTAGGTCATTTTTTCAACACTCCCTGGTTCTTGCCTGACGGACCGTGGTCTGGCGTTTCCTCTGAAAAATCATTGATACCTTGCGCCCGGTGGCGCTGGCGGAGAGGGGCTTCGTTTGGCGACCAGTGACGGATGGGGTTCCCGGCCCAGTGGGTGCCTGCCGGAACGACCTCCGAACGCATCACCAGCGACGCCGCACCAACAGTGGAGCCGTCCATGATGGTGCTGCCCGGCAACACAATGCTGTTCGGGCCCAGGGTGGAATCCGCGCCGAGCTGTATCCGGTCCATCCGCATGATGCGATCGTGGAACAGGTGTGTCTGCAGCACTGTTCCGCGGTTGACGCTGACGCCATTTCCCAGGGAGATCAGGTCGAACTCCGGCAGCCACCAGGTCTCACACCACACACCGCGGCCAACTTTGGTGCCCATCAAACGCATCCACCAGTTCAGCATGGGTGTGCCGAGGCTCATCCGGACAAGACCGGGTACCGCCAGCGATTCGGAGAATACATCGGCGAGTTCGTTCCGCCAGACGAAGGAGGTCCAAAGCGGGTACTCGGTAACTTCAAAGCGCCCCACCAGGGCCCATTTCGCAGCCAGAGCGACAAGACAAGCCACGATGCCGCTGCCCAACAGCACCGGCCCGGACCACAGTGCGGTAACGGCCAGTCCGTTTTGATCGTAGATCTGACTGAGGACCCAGACCGTTATTAAGGCGAGCCAGGCCGTGAGGACAGCAGGAAGAATCCTGCACACTTCGACTGCTCCGCGGGCAACTAACAGATGCGTGGCGGGGTTGTAGGTCCGGGAGGAATCACCCTGGTCCACCGGCCGGGGAAGTTCCACGGCTGGACGCCCGAACCATGAAGAGTCCGCCGGCATGTCTTTCGGTGCAGAGGACAGAACGGCCAGCAGCGAGTTGTCGGGAACATGGTGGTCTGGCCCCACTATCGCGGAGTTGCCCACAAAGGATTTTTCTCCCACGCTTGCGGCACCGAGGTGGATCCAGCCTTTGCGGATACGTCGTGAGGCCACCATGGAGTGGTCCGCGAGGAAGGACCGGTCGGCGAAGTGCGTCAGGTGCGGCAGGGTTTCCACGGTCGAGACTTCCACATGTTTGCCCACCCGGGCGCCAATCATCCGCATCCACACGGGGGTGAACAGACTGGCATAGATGGGGTAGGCGGCAATGAGTGATTTCGTCAGCAACGCTTCGGTCAACCAGGCCGCCCAGGAGGCCGAACCATGCACCGAATGGAAGCCTGGTTTCATGAGAACGCTTAAGGCGCGCACCAGCGCCGCAGTCAACGTCAGATAGACAACCACGGTAATTACCAGGAACGCAGGGCTCCACCCCGCCAAGGTCCACAGGGCGTCGTCAAGGGATGTGATGCCCTGAACGGCCGTCAGTGCCAGCAGGCCGCCCGGGATAACAGACACCAGGGGTAGCAGGGTCATGCCGGCGAGCGAGACCGGATAAAGAAGCGAGATCCCCCGTGAGGGGCGGTGGTGACCGGCGGTGGAAGGCCAATCCATGCCGGCCGCCCCCACATACTCCATTTGTGATCCGGCCCAGAGCTGCCCGGCAGGCACCTTGCCGGTGACGGAGGTACCCGGGGCAACCTCAGCGCCGGCTCCCACGTGGGCGTCGTTCATCAGCGTGGAGCGCATTCCAACGCGTGCATCCTCGTCCACTCGGACACGGCCTACATGCAGGACGTCACCGTCAAGCCAGTGCCCGGCCAGGTCCGCTTCGTGTTCAATCGATGCGCCAGCCCCGAAAGTTGCGAGACCGGTGACGGGAGGCATGGCATCAAGATGGACGTCTTTGCCAACCTCGCATCCCAGCGCGCGGGCATACCAGGAAGCCATGGGAGTGCCCATCAGCGGTTCCAGTTTGCAGTAGTTGACTACGCGTTCGACAGCCCACAATCTCAAGTGGGTTGCGCCTCCCCGGGGGTAAATCCCGGGTCTGATCCCGATGAGCAGGAGACGCGCGGAGGCTACAGCGAAAAGAAAACGGAACGGAAAGCTGTAGAGCACAACCCACGCCAGCAATACCGGCAGGAGCGGCGGATTCGGCACCCAGGGGCTGTCCGAAACTTGGAAAACAACGATACAGACAATCAGGATGCCGGTGATGTAGCGCAGACCCGTGATGGAGTAGAGAGCAAGGATCACCGCTGACTGGATCCAGCCGATAGATGCGGGAGTGGGTGCAATGTTCCGCTGTTCCGTCTCGGAGCTGGTGCTTTCCGTCAGATGGGTTGTCAGCCCGCCGAGGGTTGGGTGATCGTAGATGTCGGCAATGGAAACGTTCGGGTAGCGGACCCGCAGCGATGAGACCAACTGGGCGGCCGCCAGACTCGCTCCCCCTTCGACGAAAAAATTGCTGTTCTCGGCCAACGGCAGCGGACCGAGCAGGTCCGTCCACTGCTGAGCCAGCCAGGCCAATTCGCCCGTAAGCTCCTTGACATGAGTGCCGGCGTAAGTCACGAGCGGCCAGGGAAGGGCTTTCCTGTCCACCTTGCCCGAGGTCTTCAGGGGAAGTTCCTCGACAATGCCCAGCGCGGGAACAAGTTGTGCCGGAAGCTTTTCTGCAAGGAGTTCCCGGCATAGTCCAAGGTCGAGGATCGAGCCCTTTGCCGGCACCAAATATCCCGCGAGCACCTTATTGCCGCTGGGGCTCATCTGGATGGCTCCGGCTGCCGCAGCCACCCCGGGCAGTTCAGCGAGAGCTTCGTCAATTTCACCCAGCTCGACCCGGCGGCCGGCCAGCTTGACCTGCTCATCCGCCCTGCCGACGAACACCAGTCCGGCCGGATCCGCGAGCACAACGTCGCCGCTGCGGTAGGCCCGGGGCCACCCGAGAGAAGGCATCGGGGCATACTTTTCGGCGTCCTTGGCCGCGTCCAGGTACCGGCCGAGCCCTACACCGCCGATGACAAGCTCGCCTTCCTCCCCCCACGCCACCGGCATTCCGGCCGCGTCGACGACGGCGAGGGCGTACCCGCACAACGGAAGCCCAATCCTCACGGGCTGCTTGCCGTCCACCAATGCCCCGCAGGCAATAACCGTTGCCTCGGTGGGGCCGTAGGTGTTCCAGACTTCGCGTGACGGGCCGGCGAGCCTGGCGACGAGATCGGCAGGGCATGCCTCGCCGCCAAAGATGAGCAGCCGGACCTTAGCCAGTGCCTCGCTCGGCCATAAGGCGGCGAGGGTGGGGACCGTCGACACGACTGTGATAGCCCGATGTGCCAGCCATGGACCAAGATCGGCGCCGGAGCGGACCACGTCCCGGGGCGCAGGAACCAGGCATGCCCCGCTCCGCCACGCCAGCCACATTTCCTCGCAGGAGGCGTCGAACGCGACAGACAATCCGGCCAGGACCCGGTCGCCAGGCCCGAGTGGGCTGCTCACACAGTAAAGTTCCGTTTCCGCATCAACCAAAGCGGCTGCCGAGCGGTGCGTGATGGCCACACCTTTCGGCTTGCCGGTGGAACCGGAGGTGAAGATGATCCAGGCATCGTCTTCACAGTGTGCTTCCGGGCTATGCCCCAGAGTGCGCACCCCGCCTATAAGGGTGAGGTCAAGGTCTTGGCCGATCACAGCGCACACACCTGCCTCAGACCAAACCGTTTCGGCCCGGTCTTCCGGTTCGTCGGCGTCAACAGGAACATAGGCAGCCCCCGCGGCGAGGACCCCGAGGATTGCAATGTAGAGATCCACGGATCCCGACGGAACACGAACGCCAACACGGTCTCCTGCGCCGATATTCGCGCTCCACAACCGACGTGCTACGTCCGCAATCCGCGCGCCAAGGGCCTCGTAGGTCAGCAACTCCATGCCGTCATCCAACGCCGGAGCAGCAGGGTACCTCGCGATTGTTTCCTGGATGATGTCCACCAGGGTCCGGGCCGCCGGCGCCTTGGTGACCGCAAAGATTGCTGCATCCGGTGCCGTGTTAGGCTCCCCGCGCAGAAGGGTGGATGCGGCAGGACCTGACATCGTTTCACGTGCCGTCATATGCTCGGCGGCCCGCACCCCAGCACTGTCGTGATGGCGACTGATTACCGCAGGTTTTGTTGGGCCTAATCCTCGATCTGCTGTTCCTGAACTTTTCGTGAAGTCCAATCAGGCTCTCCTTAAAACTGGCGAATCGTACTGGCTGGCTGCAAGGCGCGGGCAGAGTCTTTGCAGACGTCAATGACCTGCCTGAAGCTTTGGTCCTTTGGGTAAAGTCTCAGGAGGCACAGCGCCGTCGACACTAAGTAGCGGGCCAGTGGACCTCAGATTTGATGCCCACGCGCGGAATACGCCCCCCCACGACCGTCGGCGTGTGCTCCATGCCCCTACGAACTATATGGACAGCGCCAGCGGCACCCACGAGTAGTCGGTACCCGAATCTTTCCCGTGGACTACCCCCATGGGTTACTCGCCCCTCACGCGCAGAGAGGGAATGCATGCCTCACGGCGCCGCAACGCAGGCGCGGTGGAAGCCGGGCACAACGACGACGGGGCGCCGGCCAGGGCCCCGCTGCCGGCTGGCCCGAATGATCGCCCGCTCCGCTTAAACCTGTGCGTATGAATCCTGTCGGCGGGGAGCGGGACGCCGCTCAACAGCACCGGACGCTGGTTAATCCGGCCGTGGTGGGGAAAGGGCTGGTTGCCTCAGAAGCTCATCCGGTGTCCCCGCAACAGTAGACGGGGACACCGGAGCGGCACGGCGGGCCCTGCCGGCAACGTTGGTGAGTTTCCCTCTGACGCCGCACAACCCAGGGAACCAACGCCGCTTATTCAAGGTCCGGCCAGCCGTTTACTTAAGGTGCGGCCAGAGGGTAGGCCTTGGCCAGCTGTTCACTCAAGGCCTTCGGCTCGTCAAGCTCGTAATGATCGATACCTGCGGGGAAGTCGGTGCTGACGGCGAAACCGCGGTCCCGCCACTGGGCTGCGCCGGTCTGCGCGGCCTGGAAGCCGTTCCAGTCGATCGGTGAACCCGCTCCGTCATCCTGGCCCGTGTAGAAGTGCATCTTGAAGCTGTCCTTGAATCCCTGGGTGAAGGGAACTGCCGGCAACGCTTGAGTCACTGAGCCACCGCCGGAAATGAGTGCTCCACCGCCACAAAACGATTGGTGCTGTCGCTTCACGTAATACAGGCTGATGAACTCGGCGCCCCCCGAATAGCCGCTCAACCAGACCCTGTTCTTTTCGATGTTGTATTTCCCGTAGACCTGGGTGTCCAGCATCGACTGAAGGAACGGTACATTCACAGACGGGTTCTCCCACCAGGTGACAGCACCAGCCCGGTCCGGGGACTTGACCGAGATCAGGATCATATTCTGCTGTTCGGCGATGGCTGACATGGCCAGGAGCTTGCCGGCCGAGGGTCGCCCGAACTCATAGGCGCCGTCTCCGTGCAGTTGGACGACGACGCCGACGGGCTTGTTCTGGTCGATGCCGGCCGCGTAGATGTGGAACTGGCTCGTGGCGCCGCCGGGTGCCGTGAACGACTGGTTCAACCGGTCGGTGAACGCGCCTCCCGTGCCGTTGCTGGGGCAGACGGTGGCTGGTGCCGGGGCGGGGGAAGGAATGACAACAGGGTCCGGTGCCGGTGCGGTTACAGCAGGGGCGTCTGTTTGGAAGGCCACATCCACCCAGTAGTTTGCATCACCGCGGGATGAGGTGGGAAACGCGTCACCGGAGCCGTAACGGTATGAGCCGGTATTTCCCGCAACGGTGGACAGTGCCCCGTCGGCGCTGTCGATTGTGCGTCCGGTGAAGTAGCCCGCGTCCCGGGAGAAAACTCCGAGGGGGGATTTGTAGGAGACTGTGTACGTCTGGCCGACGGCCAGGGCAACAGGTGCGGGCAGCGCTGCAGTCTGCCACCCTGACGGAGATTCATTACTGAAGGTCACTGCCGCCATTTTCACGCCGGTGGAGGACCAGAGGGCGCCGGTATGGGCGCCGATATTTTTGGTGCCCTTGTAGAACTTGATGCCTGTCACGGCGCCGGGCTTGTTCGCCTTGAACTTCACGCCAAGGTTGATCGACTGTCCGTCGACGTAGTCACGAACGAGGGGCGCTTCAGTGGTCCATAGACCCGAAGTCGCGGCGGCGTCGGCCGGTATTGCCGCGGTAAGCGAGCCCGCCGCGATGGCCAAGGCTGCCAAAAGACCTGTCAGGAGTTTTCTCATGATACTTTCCGCGTCAGGGAGCTGGGATCATGGTGCAGGAGCGACGCTGAGTCACTCATGAGTCAGTTCCTGAGCCACACACTAACAGGAATAACATCAGTAACACTCGTAACGGGCGTGACGGTTCCGCCACCGGCGTGCCGGACCAGCTACCGGACGACGTTGCTCCCCGCGTCTGACGCCAGGGGATTCTTAGGCTTAGGGCGCTGCCACGCCATGAGCCGTGAAAATGGGGGCTGGCTGGCATCCCCGCCCCTGGCAGTGCCACGGGTGACGGGGGATGATGGCATCAGGCTCTCGTGTGGTCAAAGATCCCGGAGCTGGTTGAAGCACTCAACGGCAGATTCGGTGAGCACCACGCATTTATGGTCGGGGTGCACCTTGACCAGATCGACCATGTTGGTGCTGCCGTCGCCCCGGTAAGCGAGCAACCCCGGGTTGCTTTCGTACTAGGCAGAACCGCTGGCCCCGCTATTCTCCGCGTAAGACCGCCACCGTTCCTTCACCTCGTCGGACAGATCCTCCCATGGCGGTGCCGCCGGCATCCAAAGGCCTGCCAGTAATTTGAGGCGCTCCTCATACAAGGCCTTACCTGCGTCTGCAAGGTCAGTCATCATCGCGAACCCGGGCTGGTGGTTGAGGCGGAAATCCAGTCGCTGACTGCATGTTCCTTCATTGAAAATTGGCCCTCTCTTCTGAGCACAAACGATGCTGCCCTCCTGAGACCTGGGTGCCTCCCAATGATCTTATGCCCATTGCCAGCCAGAGGACCTCCGGCACCGCTGCCGGTGGAAAACCGAATTCCGGCTTCGCCCGTCGTGGGTTACTCGATCGTGGCGTACAGCTCGTTGAGCTCCGCCGTGAGCTGCAGGCGGAGCTCCGGGGTGCCGATTTCCTTGCCGTCGATGTGGTTGACGGGCGCCAGCAGCCGGATGCTGGAGATCAGCCACACGGCGTCGGCGTCGTACAGATCACGGGGCTCCAGCGGTCCGTAGCCCAGCTCCCAGCCGGCGGCCTTCGCCGCGGTGAACAAGGCGCCCTGGGAGGTGCCGGCCAGGATCCCGCTGTCGAGCTGGGGCGTAATAAGCCGCCGGACGGTGCGGACCCCGCCGGCGCCGTCGTCGGAGATCTCCAGGTGCGCCAGCAACACGGTGGAGGTCGGCCCCTCCAGGACCTGGCCGTCCGCGGAGGTGAAGATGACGTCGTCCGCGCCCTGGGCATGAGCGTAGCGGAGCGCGGCCATGTTGACGGCGTAGGAGAGTGTCTTGGCGCCGAGGAGCAGCCACGGGGCCCGTTCCCCGATGTCGCTGTCGTAGCCGCGGTCCAGCAGGATGACGTCGATGCCGGTCTGGCGCTGGCGCCTCCCGGCGGGCCCGGGGACGGAGGCCTGGACCCAGCAGACAGGCGTGGCTGCACCTTCGACGCCACGCGTCACGAGGAGCTTTACCACGAGTTCGTCGTCCTCGACGGTCCCGGCGCCCGGCAGGTGCTGGCGCCGGTACTCGCCGATCGCCGTCGCGATGGCCCGGCGCCAGGTGTCCTCCGCCGGGATGTCCAACTCCAGCAGCCGGGCCGACCCGGCCAGCCGGTCCAGGTGCGCCTGAAGCTTGCGGGGATGCCCGCCCACGACCAGCAGCGACTCGAAGACCCCGTCGCCGCGGGTTGCGCCCTGGTCTGTCGCCATCAGCTGCGGCTTGGTGGCATCGGCCAGCCGGCCGCCGTCGAACGCCGGATCCAGGAAGACCAGCACCGGGACAGGGGCGGGAGCTGCAACAGGAGAAGTCATGGCTTCAGCTTAGTGCGGCGGGCCCCGGGATAGGATTTGACGGTTGCCCGTTCCGGAACTGTTCCGCGGGTCTGGAACTTGAGGGGTTTGTCTGTGCTGTGGCCATTTTCCCTGGTGGAGACGCTCCCGTCCTGGGTGGTCCTGATCCTCACCGTTGTTGACCTCGCCATCCGGGTGCTGGCCCTCGGCATCATCCCCGGAAACCGCCGTCCCACCACGGCCATGGCCTGGCTCCTGATCATCTTTTTCGTGCCGGCTGTCGGCCTGGTCCTCTTCCTGCTCTTCGGCAACTTCCGGCTCTCCCGCAAGCGCAGGGCGCAGCAGGACA
Source organism: Pseudarthrobacter leeuwenhoeki (assembly GCF_055412885.1). Classification (NCBI taxonomy): domain Bacteria; kingdom Bacillati; phylum Actinomycetota; class Actinomycetes; order Micrococcales; family Micrococcaceae; genus Pseudarthrobacter; species Pseudarthrobacter leeuwenhoeki. The sequence continues at coordinate 59,568 of NZ_JBVAYY010000014.1, forward strand.
CCGTGAACACCCGGGTTCGCGCCGGGGCCTCCGATCTGGCGATGATGGAAAGCCGCTACGAGGGCCCGGAATGGGTGTCCTCCGCGGCGGAACTGAACAAGACGCTGGGCTCGCTGCCGATGGTGGACGGCAACCACGTGGAGCTCCTGCCCGGCTACCCGGACTCGATCAAGGCGATGACGGCCGCCGTCCGTGAGGCCAGGGAATTCGTCAACGCCGAGTTCTACATCCTTAGCTCGGACCACGTCACGGACGAGCTGTTGACCGCGATGGAGGAGGCCGCCGAACGCGGCGTCGAAGTCCGCCTCCTCTTCGACCACCTGGGGACGCTGCGCATCAAGGGCTACAGCAGGTTGATCGCCCGGCTCAAGGCCAGCAGGATCCGCTGGCGGCCCATGCTGCCGCTGAACCCGCTGCGTGGGCAATGGCGGCGGCCGGACCTGCGCAACCACCGCAAGATCATGGTGATCGACGGCGAAATCGCCTTCACCGGGTCGCAGAACCTGATCGAGCCCTTCTACAACAACCCGCGGCACCGCAAGATCGGCCGCCAATGGGTCGAGCTGATGGCGTGCCTGAAGGGACCGATCGTCACGACGCTCAACGTCGTCTTCGCCACCGACTGGCTCAGCGAAACCGACGAATCCCTTGAGGACCAGCTCGCGCACCGGCCCGAACTGCACGCCGGGCACATCACGGCCCAGGTGGTGCCCAGCGGCCCCGGCTTCATCACCGAAAACAACCTGCGGCTCTTCAACACGCTGATCTACTCGGCGCAGCGCAAGATCTCGATCTGCAGCCCCTACTTCGTCCCCGATGATTCGCTGCTGTACGCGGTGACGACGGCGGCGCAGCGCGGCGTCGACGTCGAACTCTTCGTCTCGGAAAAGGGCGACCAGTTCCTGGTCCACCACGCCCAGCAGTCCTACTACGAGGCGCTGCTGGAGGCCGGGGTGCGGATCTACCTGTACAAGGCCCCGCTCGTACTCCATGCCAAGCACTTCACCATCGACAACGAGGTGGCCGTGCTGGGCTCCAGCAACATGGACATGCGCTCCTTCTCGCTGAACCTCGAGGTCTCGGTGATGCTCCTGGGGGAGGACATCGTGCGCCGGATCAGCGCCGTGGAGGATGACTACCGGGCGATTTCGAAAGAACTGATCCTCGAGGACTGGATGAAGCGGCCGGTGGGCGTCAAATATGTCGACAACGTGGCAAGGCTGACGGCCACCCTGCAGTAGCCGGCGTGGGAGCCGGCGTCCGCGGCAGCCACACCGCGGCTGGCGTCAGCCGGAGGGGAACTGCGCGCCAAGCGCCGAGAGGACCCCGAAGGCCTTGGCCCGGATCTCCTCGTACTCCTCCTGCGGCGAGGAATCCGCGGTAATCGCTCCGCCGATGCCGAGGCTGAGCGCGGTGCCGCCTCCGGCCCGATCGGTGAGGACGAGGGTGCGGATTGCGACCGCCAGGTCGGCCGCGCCGTTGAGCGAGAAATAGCCGATCGCGCCGGAGTACACCCCCCGGGGGGCGCCCTCGAGCCGGTCCAGGATTGCCATGGTGCTGACCTTGGGGGCGCCGGTCATGGAGCCGGCCGGGAAGCAGGCCGCGACGGCCTCGGCCCGCGGCATCCCGGGCCGAAGCCGGGCATCGATGGTGCTCACCATCTGGTGGACCGTGGCGTAGCTTTCGATGGCGCAGAGCCGGCTGACCGACACCGAACCGGGCACGGCGAAGTGGCTGAGATCGTTGCGCAGCAGGTCCACAATCATGATGTTCTCGGCGCGGTCCTTCGGGGAGGACTCCAGCTCGTGCCGCAGCAGCGCGTCCCGTGCAGGGTCAGCATCCCGGGGCCGGGTGCCCTTGATCGGCTCCGCGCGCATGCCGCCGTCGGCGGTGATGCGCAGGAAACGCTCCGGCGAGGTGCTCGCCACGGCGAGGTCCCCGAACCGCAGGCAGCTTGAGAACGGGGCGGGATTCCTCCGGCGCAGCGCCAGGTAGGCCTGCCTCGGGTCCAGGGCGGCGGCCGGCAGTTCCGCTGCCAGCGCGGTGGTCAGGCAGACCTCGTAGGTGTTGCCCTCGGCGATTTCGTGCTGGGCCTGGGTGATTTTGGCTTTGTAGGAGACTTCCGAGTCCCGCGCGGCGAAAGCCGGGCCAGGGCCGGGGGCGGACAGTTCGACGGCGCCGCTGACTCTGTCGTCCCGCCCGGATGCCGCCGCCGGCCGGGAGGATGCCTCGGTGGCGGCGCTGGCCGTCTCCAGCCAGCCGCCGGCGTCCGCGGTGTCCAGGGCCAGCAGCCACGCCGTGCCTTCCGCATGGTCCAGCACCACGGCGCGGCCGGCGAACAGCAGGTAGGCGTCGGGGGATTCGGCTGTGACATCGCTGCCGCCGGTCTCGCGTTTGAGCTCGTAGCCGAGGTAGCCCAGCCAGCCCAGGGTGAAGTCGCAGGGGTAGTCCGCCGGGGCGCGGAGGTCAGGGCGGCCCCAGACCCCGTCGAGCCAGCGGAAGAACGGACCCTCGGTCCTGACGCTGGCGTTGCCGACGCTGACGCGGGTGGTGCCCGAACTGTGCCGGACAGACTGGCCGAACGGGCCGCCGTCGTCGGCCAGGATGCTGAAGCGGCTCCGTTCCGCGGCGGCGCTGCCGTCCGGCGCGAGGGAGGAGTCGAGCCAGACGGCATTGGCTGAGCGGCCGAAAAGGGATTCGAAGAGGCGGGCCGGGTCCGGGGCGGCAACGATCCGTTCGGCGCGGAGCTGGAGGCCGCGGCGGGCGCCAAGTTCGGGAAGGAGCGCCGGGGCGAGCGCTGGAAGGTATTGGAGTGCCTGCAGCACTTCTGCGGGAGCGGCACCATCGGCAAGGTTGAGCACCCGGACATCGGCGCGGGCGGGAACGTCGTCCCCGGCCAGCCACGCCTGCTCCTGGGCGGCCCACTCGTCCCAGTAGGGTTCATAGCTTTCACCGTCGCGGGCCAGGGCCCTGCTGCGCCGGTCGTGTTCGGGTGAATCGGCCCAGACCACTGCGGCGAGGAACGGGCGGGCGGCTTCCGCAGCGGCGCCCACCCCTTCCACCAGGACGATTTCGGCGGGCTGGGTGGTGCGGGTTTCGCCGTCGTAATGCGCCGTCCAGTCCCAGCTGACCCATTCGGCCGGATCGCCGCGGTGCAGCGGGGCCAGGACGGTCGAGACGTAGCGTTCAATGCCGGCCGCGAGGCCGTTCCAGCCGGGGTAAATGTCCTCCAGATGGAAGAGGGAAACCTTGTGGTGTTCGCGGAGCCGTGCCGCCAGCTCGATCGCCAGGGTGGTCTTTCCTGCGCCGGATCGGCCGTCGATGGCGATGATGACGGGTGCGGGACTCATGAAATAGAGCGTACCGGCTGCCCTGCATCGCCGGGATGCTGCCCGGCCGGACGCCGCGCCTCCGTCAGTGGATGAGGGCCAGCAGAACGCCGACGGCCATAAACAGCACCCCGAACGTCCGGTTCAGGATCCGCTGCCCGCGGGCATCGTGCGTGAACCGCTGGAAGGACTTGGCCGCGGCGGCGAAGAAGAACCACATGACGAGGATGTCGATCACGATCACGGTGGCGGTCAAGGCCAGGTACTGCGGCAGGAGCGGCTGCTCCGGGCGGATGAACTGTGGCATGAACGCCAGGAAGAACACGATCGCCTTGGGGTTCAGCAGGTTGACCCAGAGGCCACGGCGGAACATCGAGAGGGCCGGCTCGTTGCGCAGCGCGGCCGCCTTCTCCTGGTCCAGATCGGGCCTGTGCCGGAACTGCTGGATGCCCAGGTAGACAAGGTAGGCGGCGCCGGCATAGCGGATCACGTTGAAGGCGACGGGTGAGCTGGCCACCAGCACCCCGACGCCGAGGGCCACGATCACGATGTGCACCACCAGCGCGGCCTGCTGGCCAAGGATGCCCCAGATGGAACGCCGGAAGCCGGAGTTCAGGGAATTGCTCATGGTGTTAATGGCGCCCGCGCCGGGCGTGAAGCTGATCAGGACGCCGGCGCCCGCCAGGGCCAGCCACAGGGAGGGTTGCACTGATTCAGTGTACGGCCGCGATGGCGGCCGCGCGGCCGCCACTTCGCAACGCCGTCACGCCCTGGCGATCACCTCGCCGTTGGGGATCAGGAACCAGCCGTCATCCGTGGAGCCCCAGCGGTGCCAGCCGGCCGAAATCCGGGCCAGGTCGGCGGCGTTGGCGAAGCCGTACTCGAGCGCCTGGTCCGCGAAGGCCGAATGCAGGACGCGTTCGCCCCACACCCGGGCCTGCCAGCGGCGCTGCTGGCCGGTGGCGTAGAGCCAGTTGCTGCTGGAGGGGGCGACGTCAGTGAACCCGGCGGACTGCACCCAGGAAACCAGACGGCGGCCGGCGTCGGGTTCGGCCCCGTTGCGCCGGGCGATCCGCTGGTAAAGCTCCATCCACTCATCCAGTTCGGGGGCGGCGGGGAACCAGCTCATGCCGTGGAAATCGGCGTCGCGCACCGCCACGATGCCGCCGGGCTTGGCGACGCGGCGCATCTCGCGCAGGGCGGCAACCGGGTCCGTGAGGTGCTGCAGCACCTGGTGGGCGTGCACGACGTCGAACGTTTCGTCCTCGAAGTCGAGGTCGTAGATGTTTCCGGCGACAAACTCGACGTTCTGCACGCCGAGCTCGGCTGCGAGGGCAGCCGCCTGGCCGATCACCTCGGGCGAGCGGTCCAGCCCGGTGACCCTCCCGGGGAAGACGAACCCGGCGAAATCGCACGTGATGCTGCCCGGCCCGCAGCCGACGTCGAGCACCGAAACCCCCGCGGTGAGATGCGGGATCACAAACGCCGCGGAGTTCTCCGCTGTCCGGGAGGCGTGGGCGCGGACCACCGACTCGTGGTGGCCGTGGCTGTACACATCGTCAGGCTGCTGCGCACTCATAGGGAAACGCTACCGCTCCGGATGCGGAAATTGCCTCAGGGTGCCGTATTTTGCGGTGCCGTCTGCTGCGCCGCCTCCTGCCCGGCACTGACCGTGGCATCGATCATCGCAGCCATGAACCGGGTGGCGATCTCCAGTTCCTCCGGGGTGAATCCGGCCATCGCGGCGGCCGTGTGGCGGGCCAGCGGCTGGAACATGGCGCCGCCGTCGCGGTAGGCCTTGGGGGTCATCCGGAGCTGGACCTGGCGGCGGTCCGTGCCCTGCCGTTCGCGGACCACGTGGCCGGAGTTGTGCAGCCGGTCGATCAGCGCCGTGGTGGCGGGTGAGCTCAGGTGGAGTTCCTTGCGGAGCACGCCGGGCGTAACGATCTGGTTCCTCGCGGCGTGCTGCATGATCACGGCCAGGGCATTGAGGTCTGTCCGGTGCATGTCGTTGCGGCCGCCGGCGGAATCCACGTAGCGGTTGGCCTCCAGGCTGAACTCCTGCAGCAGCCGGACCAGCGGCGGCGGTCCGGAAGATTCAGGGCGTCCCGGGGGATCAATTGTCACGGTGCGCCGTCCTCTCTCCCGTGGCCTGTGACGCCTGCTCCGCAGATGGCGCCCTCCGGAGTTTACTTCAGCGCCACCCGGCATCGGACAGGTTTTCAGCGCCGGGGGCTTATCTCCATAGTGGAGATAGTCTACTATGGAGTCAATTCTACTCCTCCGAGGCAAGCACCAGAAGGAACCATGAACAAGACCCCACACGGCAATGCCCGCGTCCCCTTCTGGCTGCGCTGGCTGGTTCCGGTCCTGCTCGTCATCACGTGGCTGGCCATCGCCGGGATCGGCGGACCGACCTTTGGCCGGCTGGACGAGGTCTCCTCGAACGACCAGGCATCCTTCCTGCCCGCAGGAGCCGAGGCCACGGAGGTCCAGGACTGGCAGACCAAGTTCCGGGACACCAACGAGATCCCCGCCGTCATTGTCATTGAGAGCGGATCCCCCTTCACCCCGGCCCAGCTCGGTGAAATGGCAGCCCTGAAGGGCGACCTGGAGGCCGTAGGTGCCGGCAGTACCGTCATCGGCCCCATACCGTCCGAGGACGGCAACGCCGTGCAGTTTGTGGTCCCGATCGATTCGGACGGCGAAGTGAAGGAAATCGTCGCCGAACTCCGCGACAAGGTGCAGGCATCCGCCCCGGAGGGCATGCAGACCTTCGTGACCGGTCCGGCCGGGCTGACGGCGGATCTCGTCAGCGCCTTCGCCGGCATCGACGGCATCCTTCTGCTCGCGGCTCTCAGCGCGGTGTTCGTGATCCTGCTGATTGTCTACCGCTCGCTGCTGCTGCCGATTGTCGTCCTCTTCACCTCGGTCTTCGCCCTCAGCGCCGCCATCCTGTTGGTCTTCGGCATGGCCAAGCTCGGCTGGATCCAGCTCAACGGCCAGAGCCAGGGCATCCTGTCCATCCTGGTGATCGGTGCCGCAACTGATTACGCCCTGCTCTATGTGTCCCGTTTCCGCGAGGCGCTGACGCACACGACCAACCGCACTGCCGCCGCGCTGACGGCGTGGAAAAACTCGTGGGAACCCATCATTGCCTCCGGTGCCACGGTCATCATCGCGCTCCTCTGCCTGCTGTTCTCCGATCTCAACTCCAACAAGGCCCTCGGTCCGGTGGCCGCCGCGGGCATCCTCTGCGCGCTCTTCGCAGCACTCACCCTGCTGCCGGCGCTGCTGGCACTGTTTGGCCGTGCCGCGTTCTGGCCGTTCATCCCCAAGCTGCTCCCGGAGGCCGAGCGCGAGCCTGCAATCGTCACCGGCCTTGAGGGGCAGAAGGGCCTGTGGCGCGCCACCGGTTCCCTCGTTTCCCGCCGGCCCCGGACCGTCTGGATCGCTTCCGTGCTGCTGCTCCTGGTGGCCTCCGCAGGTGTCCTGCAGCTCAAGGCCAACGGCGTCCCGCAGACCGATGTCATCCTCACCGCCTCCAACGCCGTCGACGGCCAGGATGCCCTGGCCCGGCACTTCGACGCCGGCACCGGCAGCCCGGTCGTGATCGTCGCCAACGAGGCAAAGGCGCAGGACGTGCTGGAACAGACCAAGTCGACTGACGGCGTCGGCGACGCCTACCTGCTGGCCGACGGCGGCGTGCCGATCATCACCGGCGCACCAGCTGCCCCCGGAGCGCCTGCGGCGCCCACGGCTCCCGCGGTGCGGGACGGCAAGGTCCTGATCAACGCGACGCTGAACTTCGCCGCCGACTCCAATGAGGCTGAAAACGTCGTGGTGGTCCTGCGCCAGGACCTCAAGAAGGTCGACGACGGCGCACTGGTCGGCGGAGTGACCGCGACGGCCCTGGACACGAACACCACCGCCCAGCGCGACCTCGTCACCATCATCCCGGTGGTCCTCGCGGTCATCCTCGTGATCCTGATGCTGCTGCTGCGCTCCGTGCTGGCGCCGGTCCTGCTGGTCGCCTCGGTGGTCCTGTCATACACCGCCGCGCTGGGGATCTCAGCCTTCGTGTTCAACAACATCTTCGGGTTCCCGGGCGCCGATGCCACCGTTCCGCTCTTTGGCTTCGTCTTCCTGGTCGCACTGGGCGTGGACTACAACATCTTCCTGATGAGTCGGGTTCGGGAGGAATCCATTAAGCACGGCACCCGGCCCGGCATCCTGCGGGGCCTGGGCGTCACGGGCGGGGTGATCACGTCCGCAGGCGTGGTCCTCGCGGCCACCTTCGCGGCTCTGGGCGTCATCCCCATCATGTTCCTGGCACAGCTGGCGTTCATTGTGGCTTTCGGGGTCCTGCTGGACACAATTCTTGTCCGCTCACTGCTGGTCCCGGCCCTGACCTACGACATCGGCCCGCGGATCTGGTGGCCGAGCAAGCTGGGGCGCCCCGAGACGGATGCCGCCGCGCGCGCCCTGTCGTCCGCCCCGGAGCCGGAGACTGCAAGGGCGGGAACCCGCTAGCCGGCACCCAGAACCGCAGCAGCCGTCACTGGTCCTGGTCCCCCCACCAGGCAACCGTGGCGGCGGCTGCCTCTTTAATCGGGGTAGGCCGCAGCCCCACGGCAGCCTCGCTGGGCGCGAGTCCATCACGAAGGGGTGCTCGAACGGGGACATGGCCGCGGCCAGATCCGGCACATACGTGAACGAATGCAGCGGCCCCGCATTGCCGATCACCAGCAGGGTTTTACCCGCAAGGACCGACTTCACCATGCGCCCGCCGGCATGAGCGCCGCGCCGGCCTCGTCCGCCGCGGCGCGGAGGAGCTCCGGGCGCCCGCTGCCCGACCCCCTGTTGTCTCCCCGCAGTGCTCGATAGACTGCCCCTGCGCCTGCCTGGGCGCGCCGAGGCTTCCAGGAGGGATCCAACCATGTCCGAAAACAACGAGTTTGATCGAACGGCAGCAGAACCCGACGACGCGGCGGCCGAGGGCCAGTACGTCGGGGGCGATTACGGCGCGGCCGGCACCGCCGGGGAGAATCCGCCCGAGGCAAAAGAGGGCGAGTACCCCACCGGTGACTACGGGGCTGCGGGCGTCAGCGGCGCCACCGCCGTCGGCGCGCAGGAGGGCGACTACCCCGAGGGCGACTACGGCGCGGCTGGTGCCGGCACGACGCCGCCCGCCGCCGTGGAGGGGGAGTACCCCGAAGGCGACTACGGGACCGCCGGCGAAGCCGACCGCCGGCGCGCCGAAGGGGGCAAAGCCGCAGGGGCGGGCGATAAGGACCGCGCCCGGGACGACTCCGCCGGCGAAGCGGACCGCCGCGACCGCTAGACGGCGGACTTCGCGCACAGCGAAACCAGCGCCCGCCGGCCCGGTCGCTCCCGGCACAATGCCGGAGTTCCGGGGGACGGGCCGTCCGTTCGGGCCTTCCTGCCTCCCCCTCAATCCGAAGTTGAGCGCATGGCGCTCAACTTCGGATTGACTTTGAATCGGGCCTGAGTAAAGTTGAGTGCAGATCGCTCAATAACGGCCGGATCCCCGCGGTCCGCAGCCATCTCAGCAAGTTTCCCCGGAAAGAAGGAAGCAACACATGTCACGTGCAGTAGGTATTGACCTCGGAACAACCAACTCCGTCGTCTCCGTTCTCGAAGGTGGCGAGCCCACCGTTATTGCCAACGCCGAGGGTGGCCGCACCACGCCGTCGGTTGTTGCATTCTCCAAGTCCGGCGAAGTGCTGGTTGGCGAGATCGCCAAGCGCCAGGCCGTCAACAACATTGACCGCACCATCGCCTCCGTCAAGCGCCACATGGGCACCGACTGGAACGTCGCCATTGACGACAAGAAGTACACGGCGCAGGAAATCTCCGCCCGCATCCTCATGAAGCTCAAGAACGACGCCGAGTCCTACCTCGGTGAAAAGGTCACGGACGCCGTGATCACCGTTCCGGCGTACTTCAACGACGCCGAACGCCAGGCCACCAAGGAAGCCGGCGAAATCGCGGGCCTCAAGGTCCTGCGCATCGTCAACGAGCCCACCGCGGCCGCACTGGCCTACGGCCTGGACAAGGGCAAGGAGGACGAGCTCATCCTCGTCTTCGACCTCGGCGGCGGAACCTTCGACGTCTCCCTCCTCGAGGTGGGCAAGGACGAAGACAACTTCTCCACCATCCAGGTCCGCTCCACCGCGGGTGACAACCGCCTCGGTGGCGACGACTGGGACCAGCGCGTCGTCGACTACCTGCTGAACCAGCTCAAGGTCAAGGGCATCGACCTGTCCAAGGACAAGATCGCCCTGCAGCGCCTGCGTGAGGCAGCGGAGCAGGCGAAGAAGGAACTCTCCTCCTCTTCCAGCACCAACGTCTCCCTGCAGTACCTCTCCGTCACCCCCGACGGCCCGGTGCACCTGGACGAACAGCTGACCCGCGCCAAGTTCCAGGACCTCACCAAGGACCTGCTTGAGCGCACCAAGAAGCCGTTCCACGACGTCATCAAGGAAGCCGGCATCAAGCTTTCCGAGATCGACCACATCGTGCTGGTTGGCGGTTCCACCCGTATGCCCGCCGTCTACGACCTGGTCAAGGAACTCGCTGGCGGCAAGGAGCCGAACAAGGGTGTCAACCCCGATGAGGTTGTCGCCGTCGGAGCCGCGCTGCAGGCCGGTGTCCTGAAGGGCGAACGCAAGGACGTTCTCCTGATCGACGTCACCCCTCTCTCCCTGGGCATCGAAACCAAGGGCGGCATCATGACGCACCTGATCGAGCGCAACACGGCCATTCCGACCAAGCGCTCCGAGACCTTCACCACGGCGGATGACAACCAGCCGTCCGTGGCCATCCAGGTCTTCCAGGGCGAGCGCGAGTTCACCCGCGACAACAAGCCGCTGGGCACTTTCGAACTGACCGGGATCGCTCCGGCCCCGCGCGGTGTCCCGCAGGTCGAGGTCACCTTTGACATCGACGCCAACGGCATCGTGCACGTCTCCGCGAAGGACAAGGGCACCGGCAAGGAACAGTCCATGACCATCACGGGCGGTTCCAGCCTCTCCAAGGAAGACATCGACCGCATGGTCAAGGACGCCGAGGAGCACGCAGCAGAGGACAAGGCCCGCCGCGAGGCAGCCGACACCCGCAACACCGCCGAGCAGCTTGCCTACTCCGTGGACAAGCTGATTGCCGACAACGCCGACAAGCTGCCGGACGAGGTCAAGACCGAGGTCCAGGCCGACGTCGACGCCCTCAAGGCCGCCCTCGAAGGCACCGACGACGCCGCCGTGAAGACCGCGTTTGAGAAGCTGCAGGCTTCCCAGACCAAGCTCGGCGAAGCCATCTACGCCCAGGCTGGTTCCCCGGACGGCGCCACCGGCGCCCAGGATGGCCCCGCCGGCGAGCAGGCAGCGGGAGCCGCCGAGGACATCGTCGACGCCGAGATCGTTGACGAAGACGAGAAGAAGTAATCATGCCGCATCACGGTAACGAAGAAGAGCACGGTTCTTCCGAGAGCCGTCGCGACGCTGAACAGCAGGCGAACGAGCCGCAGAAGCCGATCATCCACGACGACCGCAAGGTTGATCCGAAGACCGGCCAGGCCCGCCACCCCGACCAGGAGCGCGCCGCCGCGGGGGATTCAGACTCCGGGGACGCCCTGTCCCAGGCGGAGGACATCCTGAACAGTGTGGAGGTGCCGGCTGCGGAGTCCGTTGCCCAGGATGCCGACGGCGCGGAAGCGGAGGAGCTCAGGAATGACCTGCGCCGGCTGCAGGCCGAGTACGTCAACTACCGCAAGCGCGTCGAACGTGACCGTGCCGTGGCAGGGGAGATGGCCGTCATCGGCGTGCTGAACTCCGTGCTCCCGGTACTGGATGACGTCGACGCCGCCCGCCAGCACGGTGACCTCACGGACGGACCGTTCGCCGCGATCGCCGCCAAGCTGGAGAACGCGCTGAAGACCTACGGCCTGGTGCGCATCGATGAGACCGGCGTGGAGTTCGACCCCACGATCCACGAGGCCCTCATCCAGCAGCCCGGACCGGACGTCGAAATCGACACCGTCAGCCAGGTCCTGCGCGCCGGCTACAAGACCGGCGGCCGGGTCCTTCGGGCAGCCCAGGTCATCGTGGCTGTTCCGGCGTAGCAGTACCCCATCGAGGTGACAGTTCGCGCCCGTGTTTCGACCAAACATTGGCGCGAACTGTCACCTCGGCACACAGATTTGAAAGGAAACGCCATTGGCTAGCCAGGACTGGGTGGACAAGGACTTTTACAAGATCCTTGGAGTCGCCAAAGACGCTTCCGACGCCGACATCAAGAAGGCGTACCGGAAGCTAGCGCGGCAGCACCATCCGGATACCAATGCGGGAAATGTCGCATCGGAGCAGAAGTTCAAGGACATCTCCGAGGCCTACTCCGTGCTCTCCGATGCCGATGAGCGCCAGCAGTACGACGCGATCCGGGCCATGGGCGGCGGAGCCCGGTTCGCCCCCGGCGGTGGCGGCGGCGCCGGCGGCGGGGCTGGCTTCGAGGACCTTTTTGGCGGTTTGTTCACCGGTGGCGGCGCACGCCAGCCCGGCGGCTACAACACATCCGGCGGCATTCCGCCGGAGTTCGCCGACCTCTTCGGCGGAGCCGGCGGCGGCTTCGGCGGCGGCCAGTCGTTCCAACGTGCCCCGCAGAAGGGCGCGGACCGGACGGCGTCGACCTCGATATCCTTCGCCGGATCCATCCGCGGCACCACCATCGGCCTGCGTGAACCGGACGGCGAAGTCATCGACGTCCGCGTCCCGGCCGGCATCAAGGACGGTCAGAAAGTCCGTGTCCGCGGCAAAGGCCAGCACGGTCCGGCCGGCTACGGGGACCTTATGGTCACAGTCTCGGTGAAGCCGCACGATTTCTACGTCCGCGACGGTGACAACCTGCGCATCCACGTGCCGGTCACCTTCCCGGAGGCCGCCCTGGGCGCCGACATCGAGGTTCCGACCATCGACGGTGACAAGGTCAAGGTCCGGGTCCCGGCCGGCACGCCGTCGGGCCGCACCCTCCGCGTCAAAGGCCGTGGCGTCAAGCACACAAAGGCCACCGGGGACCTGCTGGTGACCATCGACGTCGCCGTCCCGCGGAAGCTGAACAAGGAAGCTGAGGAGGCCGTCAATGCCTTCGCCGCGGCCACCGCCGGCGAGGACATCCGCGCCGAACTGGCAGCCAAGGCCCGGCTCTAGGGGCGGACGCCTGCCATGGCTATCGACTACGAGCAGCCGATCTTCGTCATCTCCGTTGCCGCGGAACTGGCGGACATGCACCCCCAGACGCTGCGGCAATATGACCGGCTGGGCATCGTGTCGCCCAGCCGCGCCCCGGGCAAGTCCCGGCGCTATTCCCAGCGCGATATCACCATGCTGCGCGAGGTGCAGCGGCTCTCGCAGGAAGGCGTCTCCCTCGAAGGCATCAAACGGATCCTTCAGCTGGAGAACCAGGTGGCAGCCCTGCAGCGGCGCGTCGCGGAGCTGAGCGAAGAACTCCAGCGCCGCCCCCGCAGCCTGGAGTCCCGCATTTTCGCCGCCGGAGCCGCGGGCGACGTCGTCAGCCTGGCCCGCGGCAAGCGCCCCCGGGCCCGGTCCCAGGCCATCGTTGTGTGGAGGCCGCGGAACGGCGAGTGACGTTGCCCGCCGGCTGGCTCCGGTCTCCGCTGTCCAGGGAGTCGACGGGCCCGGGCAAGTATTCGCACACGCGCCCGGGTAGTTCACGGCCGGAAAGACGGGTACAGGGTTCATGTGACTTCAGGCCCGCCCGGCGTTTGACTTGTCCTGGCAGGAAAGACTGGCGCCACAGCCAGCGAAACAGCGAGGACAGCCGGGGGCGCCGCATGTTTGATCCATCTTCGCCGGGTAAATCGGCGTGCGGACCCGCGCTGATCGCGGGCAGGGCATGAACTCCGGGCTCCAGGCCCTGGCCGTGTTCGCAGGATCCCTCACGGGTTCTATCCTGCTGACCCTGGGCCAGACCGTCGTCGTCGTTTGTGTCTGCTTCGACATGGTCCGCGCCCTCTCGCTGCCGCGGTCCCACCGCCGCTACGTGGCCAACACAGTCTTCACCACACTGGCCTGGCCCTCGATCCTGATCTGTGCCGCCAGCGTGCTGATCGATGCCGCCAGCGGGACGTGGCAAGACGTCGCCGCCGGGGTTTTCGTGATGGTCATGGTGATCTACCGGTGGAAGCACGGCGGTGATGAGGACAGCTGGTGGAAGGGCAGGGGCAAGAAACTGGCCGTCTGGTTCCGGAACCAGACGGCCTCCCGGTCCGGGACTGCGCCGGCCGCGGCCTGAGCCCCAACGCGGGGTCACTCCGCGCCCATCCCACCCAACGCGGGGTCACTCCGCGCCCATCACACCCAACGCGGGGTCACTCCGCGCCCATCACACCCAACGCGGGGTCACTCCGCGCCCATCCTGAGGGGATTTACCGGCGAAAAGTGACCCCGCGTTGCAGTGGGGTGGCAGCGCCTCAGTCGGTGAAGAGCGCGGCCAGATCCTCGGCCGTCAGCGCGCCGCCGGAGAGGGTATCGCCTTCCATGACGTCGGCGAACAGCTGGGACTTCCTGGCCTTGAGGGCCATGACCTTTTCCTCGATGGTGTCCTTGGCGACCAGCCGGTAGACCATGACGTTCCGGGCCTGGCCGATCCGGTGCGTGCGGTCCACGGCCTGCGCCTCGGAGGCCGGGTTCCACCACGGGTCCAGCAGGAACACGTAGTCCGCCTCCGTCAGGTTCAGGCCGAAGCCGCCGGCCTTGAGGCTGATCAGGAACACCGGGGCGGCGCCGTTCTTGAACTCATTGACGACGTCGGTGCGGTTGCGGGTGCTGCCGTCGAGGTAGCAGAACTCGATGTTCTCCTCGACGAGCCGCTCGCGGACCTTGCCCAGGAAGCCGGTGAACTGGCTGAAAATGAGGGCCCGGTGCCCTTCCGCCACAAGGTCCTCCAGCTGCTCGAAGAGCACATCGAGCTTGCTGGACCGCACCCCGGAGAGCGAGGGGTCGATCAGCGACGGATCCAGGCTGAGCTGCCGCAGCAGCGTGAGGGACTGGAAGATGGTGAAGCGGTTCTTGTTGACGTCGTCGATCAGGCCCAGGATCTTCTGCCGTTCCCGCTGCAGGTGCGTCTGGTAGACCTTCTGGTGCCGCGGGTTCAGCACCACCTCGAGGATCTGTTCCTGCTTCGGCGGCAGGTCGTGGATGACCTGTTCCTTGGTGCGCCGCATCATGAGCGGACGGACCCGGCGCCGCAACTTGTCCAGCTGGGCCTTGTCACCGTTCTTTTCGACCGGCTTCTGGTAGTACTCGGCGAATCGCTTCGGGCTCGAGAAGAGCCCCGGCGCGACAATCGAGGTGAGCGCCCAGAACTCCATCAGGTTGTTCTCCAGCGGGGTGCCCGTGATGGCGAGTTTGAACACCGCCGGGAGTTTCCGGGCGCACTGGTAGGCCTTGGACTGGTGGTTCTTGACGAACTGGGCCTCGTCCAGGACCAGGCCGGCCCATTCCTTGGAGGCATAGGCCTCGTAGTCGATCCGGAACAGGGCGTAAGAGGTGATGATGATGTCCGCCCCCGCCATGGCCTCCGCGGGGTTCGAGCCGCTCTTGGCAAAGGTCTCACCGATGGCGCGCACCGTGAGTCCGGGGGCGAACCGCGCGGTCTCGGCCTCCCAGTTGCCCACCACGCTCGTGGGGGCAACGACGAGAAAGGGCGCAGCGCCGTCGGAGGCCGCCGCGTTCCCGGCTGCTGCGTCCTTGGCGGCGCAGATCAGGGCCAGCGCCTGCACCGTCTTGCCGAGTCCCATGTCATCGGCCAGCACCCCGCCGAGTCCGTGCCGGTAGAGGAAACTGAGCCAGTTGAAACCCTCCAGCTGGTAGGGGCGCAGCTCGGCGTTGAGCGTTGCGGGCAGCGGCAGGCCCTTCACGCCGCCTTCCAGCAGCCCTCCTACAGCCTCACGCCACGCCGTGGCCTGCTCATCCACGATGCCCAGTTGCGCGAGTTCGTCCCAAAGCCCGGCCTGGAAACGGCTGATCTGCAGCGGCGCGTCCTTGTTGTCCTGCAGCTCCCGAGCCTCTTCAATCAGAGCCCGCAGCTGGTGCAGCTCGGGCAGGTCCAAGGAGAAGTAGGCGCCGCTGGGGAGCAGCATCTTGGTCTGGCCGGCCGCGAGGGCGGAGAAAACGGCCGCGAAGGACACCGGCTGGCCCTCCAGGGATATCTGGATGCCCAGGTCGAACCAGTCCCGCTGCTCGGTGGCCTTGGTGGAGATGGACACCACCGGGGCCTCCTCGGCCTCGCGGTAGTCGGCGATCTCGCCGGCCGTGTCCACGCTGACGCCGGGGACCTCGCGGAGCGCAGGGAGCAGCTCCTCGGTGAACGCCAGGGTGTCAAGGCCGCTGAGTTCCGCCGAGGCTGCCAGCCGCGGCGTTCCCCAGCCGCCCGTGGCCGACTCGCCCAGCGCCGGCACCACGTCCCAGGGTTGCCCCAAGGCTTCGAGGATGCGGGCCTCGGCCGGGTCGTCCCGGTAGCCGTGATCGCCGGGGTGGCGCCACAGCGGCTGGGCCGTGACGAGGGTGCCGGACTTGTAATGCCACTCCCAGTGCAGCCGGACCCGGTGGTCTGCGCCGTAGTTCGCCAGCAGCGACAGGGTGGGAACGGCCAGCTGGGGCAACACCACGGACTCGTCGGAGGCCGTCACCCGGGTGCTCTGTTTGAGTTTGGGGTAGAACCCGGTCAGGAAGCGGCTCTCGTCCCGGGCCGGAATGTGAAGCGTGGTTCCCGCCGTGACGAAGGTCAGGAGCTCCTCGCTGAGCCCGCTCTCCAGCGGGGCAAGCGTGATCACGGAGTCCGCCGGTGCGACGCCCGGCAGGGCATCCGCCCCGGAGGTCAGGAAGATCCCGTGGGCCGGACGCCCGATGGTCCCGACGCTGGCCGGATCAACCACCTCCCCCTCAACGGTGATGCTGGGGGCGAGGGACAGCCCGCCGTCGGGGATGACGGCGCCGTTCCCCTCGTCGGGGACCGGCCCCGTGCCGAACCGGGTCAGATTGAGCCCGACGGCGGCCGGCTGCTCAACGAGCCTTACGGGATCCGGGCCCCGGCTGTGGACCAGGGCGAGGCCGATCTTCCCGGCCTGGTCCAGCAGGCTCCACAGGTTCTTGCCGGCATAGGTGTTCAGGCCCAGCCACAGCCCGGTTCCGGCGTGCTGGCGGTTCGCCTGCGCGGTGTGCGAGGCGAGGAACTCCTGCATCCACTCGACGTGGGCCTCGTTGCATTCGCGCCGGTAGCTCAGATAGCTCAAGGTGTTCCAGGAGACATCGCCGCGGATCCATTTGCCCTTGGCGCCCATGATCACGGGACGGGCCTTCAGCTGGCGCACGCTGCGCAGCGGATCCCGGCGCCCGGTGTAGGAAAAGTGCGGGGCGGGTTCTTCAATCTCGAACTGGAGCGCCAGCGGGACGCCACTGGTGGACTGCGTGATCCCCGGCTGCGCGATCAGCGGGCTGAGGGCCTGTTCCCAGTCCGGGACCTCGAGGACCGGGGCCTGCCGGGACAGCCGGCTGACGTCGGCGGGGGCCAGCAGCTGGACACGGATCGCCGGGTTGTCCTCGGCCGCGAACAACAGTGCGGCCACATGCTTGCAGTCCTTCCGGACCGGGCAGCTGCAGACACCCACGGTGCAGCTCCAGCCCCCCGCCTTGCGGACCAGCTTCGCCGTCGTCGAATACGGCACATCTGAGCCGCCCCGGACCTTGCCGAGCATGAGCCCGGTGGTGGCGTCAAAGGAAATACCGGAAACACGGCTCCCCATGGCGTAGGCAAGTCCGGCCGCGAGGGAGCGGTCGTTGATCGCGGGAGTCTGTATGGCCAGTGCGGCACTATCGTCCGGATGGGATGGCATGTGCGCACTACTTTCAGCAGTTGGTCATCTGCTCCATCTTAGCGAGCCTGGCAGGGCACCCCGTACTGGGCGCCGTGCCATGTGGATATCCGGGCGGAGGGACGCACGGGCCCGGGACACCCAAACTTCGCCGGACGTTCAGCGCCGCTCAACCCCGCTGCCGGCGGCGCCACGTAGCGTGGAAAGGGTTCGGAGCGCCACCCGCCTGCAGCAGTGAGGAATTTCCATGAGCAACGACCTTTCCACCACCCTGCCCGCTACCGGTTACGCGACGGTCCTGCCGCGGGAGATCATCAACGGCAGCGACGAGGACGTCGTCGACGCGAACGTGGACGTGGTCAACGCGATGTACGCGGAACTGCTCGACGTCGGGGAAATCGCACCGAACGCTCTGCGCAGCTATTACGTTGACTTTTACCTGACGCAGTCGCTGGGCGGAGGGTTCGCCCAGTACGTCTTTACCGCGCCCGAACGCGAGGACATCGACCCCTACATCCGGGCCGGGCTGGAAAACATGGGGGCCAGCGCGCACCTGGACCTGTTCAACCGCACCGTGGCCGCCTTCGACGCCCTCTCCGAGGAGGAAGCGGACGTGTATGTTGACCGGGACGCGGATCTGGACGACGGCACGGACGGCGTCCCGGACGCCGTCCGGCTCCTCGAAGAGCTCGACGGCGAGTTCGAAACGCTGCTGGAAACCGAAGACATCACCGCGCTCAACGCCGCCTGGCTCCGGGGCCAGGCGGACCTCCTCGTCCTGGACGACGAGGAAATCGACCGCCATATCGCCGAGCGCGTGTCCCGGATCCCGAACCTGGCGGAGCGCCAGGCCCAGGCCGCCGAGGATGACCTGCTGGACGTGCCGGAATTCGAGGTGATCATCCGCGAACTCTGCGACGTGGCCGGCCATACGCTCCTGAAGATCACCATGGGCGATCCCAACTACGAGCACGACGGCGAGACCACCCTGGCATGGCATTTCACCACGGACCAGGGCGAGTTCCTCATGCTGGACGATGAACTCGAAGCTGTCATGATCCACCCGGACACCAAGGAGATTGTGGCCGCCGTCGAGTTCGCGGTGGAGGACGACTGAACCGGACCCTCGGCCGCCGGGGCTGTCTTTCGTTGGTCCCCGACGGAGCCGGTGATTATTTCACCTGACGCGGCGACGAGGTACCAGACGCTGCCGACGCCCTGGCCCAGAATGTCCCCGGCCGCCCGGTCCTTCCAACGTCATCACCGGCAGCACCCCGGCCGGCATCAGTGCTCTCCCATCTGTGCGGGGACGGGGGATTGATCCCAGGCGGCGGTGAGCTCGGGACCGGTTCGTGGTCGTCCCAAGTGGTAACCCTGGACCAGGTCACAGCCCAGTCCGCGAAGCAGGTTCATCTGCACGGCGGTCTCAACTCCTTCGGCGACGCAGGTCATGCCCAATCCGCGGGCGAGGCCGATGACGGTCTCCACAAGGGTGGCATCGGCTTGATTGGTGCCGAGCCCGGCGACAAAGGATCTGTCGATCTTCAGTTGATTTACCGGCATGTAGCGCAGGTAGGCCAGAGAAGAGTAACCGGTACCAAAATCGTCGATTGAGAGCGTGACCCCGAAGTCTGCCAGGGCGCCGAGTGCGTTGGTGATGGCTGCTGACGCTGACATCATCGTCGATTCGGTGATCTCAATGATCAGGTCGGAGGGATTCACTCCAAAGCCGGTCACGAGCCGTTTAACGGTGCCGATCAGTGAGGGGGCCAGGAGTTGGAGCGGGGAGACGTTGACGGCCATGTGGAAACCGGATCCTACGACGCCGTCGTCCTGCCATTGCTTGAGTTGCCGGACTGCCTCTGTCATCACCCATTCACCGAGTTGGTTGATGATGCCGATGTCTTCGGCCAGAGGGATGAACTCATCGGGGGGAACCAGTCCGTGTCCGGGCCGGTTCCACCGCACCAAGGCTTCCACCCCCTTGAGTTGCCCTTCTGCGACATCGCAGATGGGCTGGTAATGGAGTACGAGTTCGTCGCGATCGATGCCTTGGCGCAGAGCGTGCTCAACGTGCAGACGGTCTCTGGCCTGATCCCGCAGCTGGTCTGTGAACCATGAGCTCCGGTTTCGGCCCCCGTTTTTGGACAGATACATGGCGCTGTCGGCCTCACGGAGCAGATCGGCAGGACGGTGATGTCTCTGCGCTACCGTAATTCCCACCGATACCGTTATGCGCAGCTCGAGACCGTCTACGCGGACCGGCTCCCGGAACGCCTCTACGATGCGCTCCGCAATGCTTTCGGCCGTGCCGGCGTCCGTGTTTTCGCAGAGGACCAGGAATTCATCCCCGCCGAAGCGGCAGATGGTGTCGCTGCCCCGGGTTACACGGGAGATGCGTTCCGCGGCTTCCACGATCAGCGCGTCACCGACGTCGTGTCCGAACGAGTCGTTGACTAACTTGAAGCGGTCAAGGTCAATGAAGAGCACGGACGCTGGAACGCCGTGGGCGCGCCGTTCCAGTACATGACCAAGGCGCTCCGTGAGCAGGCGTCTGTTGGGCAGGCCGGTCAGTGCATCGTGCAGACCCTGGTGAGCGAGCCGGGCCTGCGCCCGGCGTAGCCGGACCGTGTCGATGTCACGGCGCAATTCGCTGGCCTCCGCGACCGCCGCCGGGTCCCAGGGTTCGGACTGCCCGGACACAGACTGAGACCACATCCGGAATGAATTCCGGGGTGAGAGCGGCGTATTACGGTTCGCGAGTGACTGATCGCCGAGCCAGTTCACCGACTTCAAGACCTCGTTGCGGAACCAGAGAAGGTAGTCCCCTCCTGCGCCCAGATCCAGAAGGACGAGTCCCTCCGTTCCGGGAAGGAGCTCGGCCAGGTCAGGCCGGTCGGTGCTGAGCGATTCGCTGATTAGCTGGTGGTCCTGGGCAGTGCTGCGCCAAAGGTTGACCATCGCCTCGACGTTTTCCTCCGGCAGCTTCTGACCGGCGCATGCGGCCGTCCCGTCTATACGGGCCGTTGCCCCGTCGGCCGCCAGGAGGTCAAGGACGTTGGCGGCGCCGCTGACGAGTGCCTCCGCCACGTTGTCCGCGGTGACCATCTGCTGGATGAGGCTGTTGCGCAGACGCTGGTTCTGCAATTGATCCGAAAGCCGGCGTTGCTCGGTCACTGCGCCGAGCTGCAACGTAATCCGCTGTGCCAGTATTTCGCACACGCGCCGCCGGATGTAAGGCAGATGGAGCGGTTCCCGGTGCGAGCATGTGATCATCCCGATGAGCTGGCCCTCATGGACCAGCGACAGGGACATCGATGAGCCCTGGCCCATATTTCGCATGAACTGCAGATGATGTGGGGAGACGCTGCGCAGTTCGGCCAGGGACAGGTCTGTGGGCTTGCCTGTCCGGGGGTTTAGCTCCGGGACCAGGGCAGCGGCCCGGTAATCGCTGGTGGCGATCACGCGTGAAAGTTTCTTCAGGTATATCCGGCGAGCCTGGGCTGGAATATCCGACGCAGGGAAGTGCAGCCCGAGGTAGGGGGTGATGCCCTCGCCATGTTCCTCAGCGACAATTTCACCGTGTCCGTCCGGATGAAAGTGGTAGACCATGACGTGGTCGAAGCCAGTGAGCCGTCGTACCTCTCGTGCGGCTGCCGCCCACACCTCGCTCACCGACTTGGCCGTGGAGAGTCTTGTCGCCGCCGGGTGCAACAGCGCCAGCAGATTCGCGTCGCCCCATTCGCGGGCGGGTTCGAATTCCACCATGACCAGTCCGTCCGCCTGGTGCAAAATGACGTCAAAGGCTCGCCCGAGGATAGTGAGGGCCGTCGGGTTCGGGGCATCTTCGACCCCGGCAGCGATCACCGCCCGCAGCTTCGCTACCGCTTCGGAACCGGCCAGGACCTCCAGTCGCTGGCCCAGAAGTGAGGCTGCCTCACGGCCAAGCAGCCCACCAGTATTGGCGCTGGCCTGCACGATTTCCAGGGTATCTGGGTCGATGACGAGCAGGGCACCGTGGGGCTGGATCGCCCCGGGCGCATGGATGGGCTCACGCGCGCACTCCTCGAGGCGTTCCTGTTCGTCCGCTGTCAGCAACTCCTGGGCGCGCGTCACGGGGCCTCGGTCCTGACCCGTGCCCGGCAAACGAGGTGCCTTCCGAAGGCCAAAAACGTTCGCTGCGCTCCCAGCACCACATCATCGGCGCTCCCGGCGGCGACGTCGAACTTTCGAAGTCCCGCCATGACGGAACGCCACGGGTGCGGATGCATCCTTTCATCACTGTCAAAGAAACCGGTGGGGACGTCCCCGAGGGCAACACGGAAAGCCGGGGCGAGGACACGCCCTCCCAAAGATGAGCCCTCGACGACATACAGGCATCCCAGGGCCTGACCGATGTTATCCAGCCCGGGGAGCCGCGCCGGAGCCTTCTTGGGCAGGGCTCCAAGGGACAACAAATCCTCGGACAGCAGGTGCGCCCGCCTGTGCGCTGGCAAGGCAATCCCCAGATCGAGCCACCCTGTGGCCAAGGAAGGGTCGGCCAGCCGCGCCTCAACGGCGGTGTGGAAGCCATGAAGCCGCCGCAACAGTTCCACGTAGTCCTCGCGGGTGGAAATGGATCCTGGAAGATCCGTCATTTCCTCGACGTTGCGATGCAGCCCGGAGGTCTCTCTCCGGAGCCGCTCCCGTAGCTCCTCGGTCGGCCCGGGATCTGGCGTTGGTGTGGAGTTCAAGTCCTTCAAAGAGTTCCCTAAATAGTGAATTTTGAACTGTCCAGAGCGCACAAACAACGAGCTGATTGTGTATTTAGCGCTTTGATGAGCCGTCATGGTCTTTCCTGGCCGCGACCCAGGCCTGCGCATCGCATCCGAGAATGCGACCGTTCCGTTCGGGCGGCGCCTGCACCACCGCAACACCTGGAATGGTCGGGCATGCGTTTCCACGAAGGCGAAACTCCAGGCCCGGATGCCTCCCAGTTCACCCAGCTTTACCGAAAAAGCCACCGGCATTCCCGGCTCCGGAATGGTAAGGCAGCCAAAGGCCTGGACTTATCAGAGTGTTTGACACTCACTGTCCGGTAAGGGATTTTCGGTCTCAGAGCGGTGGCCGGTAAGTCCGGAAAGATTTCCGGAACTTCGTAGCTGTGACCTTAGTGGTCGAATAAGTCTGTACATCATGGGAGACCTTTGCTGCTCGGCGGCCCGGCTGACCGCGTGGGCCCCGTGGCTTTGCGTCCCCGGATTGCGCCGGGTTTGCCCTTATTTATCCTTCGACCTGGGCCGACGTAATACGAAGAAAAACGTAACACAGGCCGGTTGAGGCGCCCGGCATTACAATGCTCCCTCGACAACGCGCCCACCATCCAGCTGCAGAGGCAAACCTGGTTGCCGGACGGATCGATTGAGCTCTCGCGCGTCGTGGTCCACGACGACTTCAGGCCCTGACTCCGGCGGCGCGGGGCAGGGGCTGGCCGCCGCGCAGGACCGCGGCCAGCCCGAAGTCACTATCGACAGCCACGATGTCGGCGCGCATGCCTGGCTTCAGGCTGCCGATCTCCGTTTCAAGGCCCAGGATCCCCGCCGGAACCAGGGTCGCCGCCTTAACCGCGGCTTCGGGCGCCACCCCGGCCCCGATGGTCTTCCGGACCACTTCGAGCAACGTGCTCGTGCCGCCGGCGAGGGCCCCGTTGCTCTTCAGCGCGGCCACGCCGCCGTGCACCGCCACGGCGGAGGGGCCCAGCTCGTACTCGCCGTCGGGCAGGCCGGCCGCCGCCATGGAATCGGTGACGAGGACAATGTTGTCGGCGCCGACCAGTTCGAACACCATCCGTACCGTATCGGGGTCCAGATGGACGCCGTCGCCAACAAGTTCCACGGCGACGGTGCCCTGGGCCGCCAGGCGCAGGCACGCTGCCACAGGTCCGGGGCTCCGGTGGTGCAGCGGCGGCATCCCGTTGAACAGGTGCGTCACCGTGGGCCGGCGGCCCGCTCCGTTTCCGCCGGCCCGCAGGGATTCTGCCGCGCCGGTCAGGGAGTCTGCGGTGGTGCGGGCGTCGGCGTCGGTGTGGCCGAGCGACGGCGTGACGCCGTGCCCGGCGAGCATGCTGACCAGCCGGCTGGCTCCGGGCAGTTCGGGGGCATAGGTCATGGTCTTGAGCGTGCCGCCGGCCGCGTGCAGCAGCCGGCGGAGCAGCTCAAGGTCCGGGGTCCGGAGCCACTCCGGGTTCTGCGCCCCGCAGCGGGCCGGGGAGAGGAACGGGCCCTCGGAGTGGATGCCCGCGATGAGCCCCTCCTCCGCCAGCGGTCTCAACACCCCGATTCCCCTGAGGAGTTCCTCCGCGGGCGCCGTTACAAGGCTGGCCAGCAGCGTCGTTGTTCCGTTGCGGTGCAGGAAGCCGACGGCGCCGCGGCACGCGGGGCTGTCGCCGGTGGGGAAGCCGCCGCCCGCCGCGCCGTGGCAGTGCAGGTCGATGAGTCCGGGGAGGATCGAGCTGCCCGGCGGAAGGGTGAGTTCCCGTGCGCCCGGGAAACCTGCGGCGTCGAACCCGCGCCCGGGCCCGGCATAGGCGATCCGGCCGTCGGCCACCGCGACGACGGAATCAGCAGTGGCGTGCCCGTCCGAGATCAGTGTTCCGGACAGGACATAAGAGGACCCCGGGGCGGCGGGGCGGAGTTCCGGGCTGGGCATGGCCGGGCAGCTACATCTTGGCGAGTTTTGCCCGCACCATCATGAAGATGCCGTAACAGATCAGGCCAATGCCGACAGCGGCGAGCATGTACATGCCGAAGGGCTGGTCGCGCAGGCCTTTCAGCCCGCCGTCGAGCCCGGTTGATTCCTCGGGGTGCGCGTTGACGGTGGCGATGATGATCAGCAGGCCGGCCAGCAGCAGGGCAATGCCCTTGGCGGTGTAGCCGACGACGCCGAGCACGGTCACCGCCATCCTGGCCTTCGCCGAGGCGGGGAGCCGGAGGTGCTCGGCGAAGGACTGCCGGAAGCCGCGGATGGCATAGACGATGCCGGCCACTGCGATTCCCGCGCCGACCGCGAGCAGGAGCAGAGAGCCGCCGGGGGCTTTCATCACAGCGATGGTGAGGTCGCTGGTTGAGCTGCTGTGGTCCTTGCCCGCACCGATCGCGAAGGATGCCAGGGTCACGGCGAGCCCGGCATAGACCACGGCCTGGAGAACGGCTTTGGCCTTCTTCGCAACCTTTTTCTTCGCCGGAAGGTGCTCAAAATCGAAGATGGCATCGCTGGTCTGCCACACGGCGAGGGCGACACACGCCGCGAAGGAACTCCACAGCAGCACCGGCCCGGCCGGCTGCTGGGCGAGTTGCGCCACGGCGCCGCTGACGTCGGCATCGCCCTGGCCGCCCAGGGAAAGCCGGATCGCGACCAGTCCGATCAGCAGGTGCAGGACGCCGCTGACGGCAAACCCGGCCCGCGCCGCAAACTCAAGCGCCGGCGAGTTGGTGATGTCCTCGGCCGCGTCCGCTGCGTCCTTCAGTTCTCTTTTGATGATCGGTCCTTCACATGACGCGGTGGTGCCGCCGGGCCGCCGTTCTTCCCGGTTCATGCCTCTGAGCTAATCGTGCCACGCCGAACCCGCCGGGAACAGCACTGCTGCCGGTCCGGATCCTGCGACGGCAAATCACCTCAGCCGTGCGCTCAGCGGCGGCGGTAGCTGAGGTCGAAAATGAGCCGGCCGGCCTCATGCGCCTTGTTCTCGAAACTCGTCAGGATCCGGCCGTCAAACCGCGGCGCCCAGCCGCCTGTCTCATCGATGCCCTCGTTGGGTCCGGTGTGTTCGGTGCTCACGGGTGCGCGGCCCTCCTTGACGGGGGCCCCACCCACGAGGGACTCGACGCCGGATTCCCACACCTGGGTGAGGGGGCTCTCGGCGCCGCTGCGCTCGCCGTCGTGCAGGTTCTCGAAGTCGGCGGAATCGGCCAGGACCTCGCGCACGTGGACGGCATAGTTGGACCAGTCCGTTGCGATACGCCAGAGTCCGCCCGGTTTCAGGGCCCGGGCGGCGAGGTCGGCGAAGGCCGGCTGGATGAGGCGGCGCTTGTGATGGCGGGACTTGTGCCACGGGTCCGGGAAAAAGACCCACAATTCCGTGACGGAACCGGCCGGCAGCATGGTGGCGAGCACCTCGGGGGCGTTCGCCTCCACAACGCGGACGTTGCTCAGGCCGCGGCTGTTGATCTTGATCAGCGTGTTGGCCAGCCCCGGGGTATAGACCTCCACCGCGAGGAAGTCCTTGTCCGGGTGCTCCTCGGCGGCGTGGCACACGGCGTCCCCGAGCCCGGAACCGATCTCCACGATCAGCGGGGCTTTGCGGCCGAAATCGGCTTCAGCGTCGAAGACGTAGTCCGGGTGCACCGAGGTGTTGGCGATGTGGCGTGGTACCTCGACGGCCCAGCGGTCAGAATGCTCCTCCCACGCCACCTGCCGGCGGCCCTGCAGGCGGGTGCCGCGGCGCACAAAGCTGACCGGACGGCCTCCATAGGTGCCGAAGGAGGCCTGGCTGCCGGGGGTCACCGGGCGCGAGGGCTGCGGCGTTTCGGGGGATTCTGGGGATTCACTCATCCCTTCCAGAATAGTGGAGTCCCGGCGTCCGCCCGGGCGGGCAGCATCGCCGGCCCGGGTGCTGGTGGCACCGCCGCTGCCACGGAGCCTGCCAGAATGGGGTCCGTGACCATACCGAAAAGTTCCCAAAACTCCACCGGCACCGGCGCCGGGATCGACGACCGCCCCGGCCTGCTGGTGGACGCCGAGATCGACGACGTCCCCGCGGCGGAACCCACCCGGGTCGGCAGCCGCCGCGCCCTGGCCTACCTGGGCGTGTGCCTGGTCCTGATCGGTCTGAACCTCCGCACCGTCTTCTCCAGCTTCTCTGCGGTCCTGCCCGAAGTGACGGCCGACGCCGGGCTGCCGGGCTGGGCTGTCGTCGTGCTCACCACGGTACCGGTCACGCTGCTCGGGGTCTTCGCCCCGCTCGCTCCTGTCCTGGCCCGCCGTTTCGGTGCCGAGCGTGTGCTGCTGGGCGCGATGGCGGTGCTCACGGCCGGACTGCTGCTGCGGCCCCTGAGCGCCGGGGACGCCGGGCACCTCCCTGCCCTGCTGGCAGGGACGGCGGCCTGCGGTGCCGCGATCTCGCTCTGCAACGTGCTGCTGCCCGGGCTGGTGAAGCGTGACTTCCCGCACCGGCTCGGCCTGATGGGCGGCCTCTACACCACCGCGATCTGCGCCTCCGCAGCCCTCGGCGCAGGGTTCACCTATCCGGTCTTTAGCGCGACGGGGGAGTGGACCGCGGCGCTGCAGTTTTGGGCGCTGCCCGCCGGCGTCGTTCTTCTGCTCTTTCTGCCGCTGGCCATCCGGCAGCGCCACGGCAGGCACCAGAGCGCGCACGGCGGAGTGAATGTGTGGCGCTCAGCCGTCGCCTGGCAGGTGACCCTGTTCATGGTGCTGCAGGCGATGATGTCCTTCAGCGTGTTCGCCTGGCTGGCCCCGATCCTGCGCGAACGCGGGGTGGACGGCGGCACGGCCGGAGTGATCGTCTCCGTCTCGATCCTGCTGCAGATGCTGGGGTCCCTGTTCGCCCCGGCGCTCGCCACCAGGCTCCGGGACCAGCGCGCGATCAACACCGTGGTGGCGCTCATGACCGGCGGAGGCTTCGCGCTGAGCATCTTCGGCCCGCTGGAGCTGATCTGGTTGTGGACCGGGCTGCTGGGCCTGGGCCAGGGCAGCCTGACCGCCGTCGCGCTGACCATGATCATGGTCCGCACCCTGGACGGCCACACCGCCGCGCACCTGTCCGGGATGATGCAGGGCGTCGGCTACGGGGTGGGTTCCACCGGCACCCTGATGGTCGGCCAACTGCACCAGGCCACGGGCTCTTTCACGGCGGCGGGTGTCCTCTTCCTGGTGGTCGGATCGCTGGCCGCGGTGTTCGGCTACCGCGCCGGGCGGAACCGCTTCATCGGCGGCTGACGGCGGAGTCGCCCGCCGGCGACGCCGCGTCTACAGGCCGGCCCTGGCGAAGACCTGGCCGATCATGGCTGCGAGCCCTTCGGCGCCGGACTGCACCTCGGCGTCCGTGAATTTAATGACGCTGCTCTGAACAATCAACGTTCCCTTCCGGGCCCCGACCAAGACGTGCCGCTCGCCGGTCCCATCGGAGAGCTGGTAGGCGACGGCGTAACTCGAGTCCGCGGCGATGTCCACGCCCGGGTGCTTAAGGTCCGACCACGGGCGGGTGCTGCCGCCCAGGCCCTCCTGGATGGTCGCGCAGTCCCGAAGAGCAGCGGCAAGGGCGTCGAATGGGTACGGCTGCGTCGCCGTCGTCGGCATGCTGGCCACCGTAAGGGTCACGGAGCCCATTTTGTTGGAACCCTGGATCTGTCCCTGGCCGACCGTCGAGCCTGGCGGGAAGGAGGAAGCGTCGCTGTAGGTGCAGGGAGCCTGGGGCGCCTGCGACGCAGTGCCGGGATCCGCGCCGGGCCGCTGAGCGCCAATGACGGTGGCGCCCGGCCTTTCCACCGTGTTCCCGTTCGGTCCCTCGATGCCCTTGAGCAGGCCCACGAGATCGTCAGGGGTGCGGGAGTTCGGCGGAGCCGCCGCGACTGACGGAGGGTGCTGCGCAGCCTGGTCGATGAGCTCCTGGGCCAGTGCGGCCATGGAATCGAGGGCCGGCCGGGCATCGGCCCCGGAGTTCAGTTCGGCGACGGGAAGAGTCAGGCTGACGGAGAGCGTACCCGCCAGCACCTGGAGCCCGACCGAGCCGAAGCCCTCGGGCTGGCGGGGCTCGGGGTTCTGCATCCACGCGAACCTCCTCTCCCCGGCAGGCGGGGCGTTGAGGAGCTGGACTGCGTGCGTCGAGGTTTTGCCGTACTCCGTGAAGGCGAGACCGAACTGGCCGCAGCGGGCAGCTAATTCGTCCGTGTAGTTGAAGTCGGCCTCGGAGATCGCGTCCTTTCCCGCGCTCCGGAGCGTGAACGTGATGGTCGTCGTCGGCCCCGACTGTGCCGCGATCGGGATCGCGCCCTCCGCCATGGTCACGCTCTTGTCCGCCCAGACGGCGAACGGGCTCCGGGGCGCGAAGACCACGCAATCACCGGGCGTCGTCTGCAGTGCAGGGAGGGGTCCGGCGTCCGCCCCCACCGCGCTGCGCAGGCGCTGGGAGTCCATTGCCCCGCCCTGCATTTGGCGGTTCTGGGCCACGGCGTTGATGATCGCCATAAGCTCCAGGTCTGTGTAGACCCTGTCCGGAACGCCCGCCGGTGAAGCGGTGCTGGACGAAGGGGACTGAGCCGCCGCCGTCGGCCCGCCCGGCGACGGGGACCCGGAGGAACATCCCCCCATGGCCAGCATCGCCAGCAGGGCCGCCACGACGCGGGCAATCCGCCGCCTGCCCCTCGCCGCCGGCGATGCCCGGAAGATTCCAACTGTCTCAACTGCCCGAGTGGACATCGCAGGCCCCCTTGACTTGTAGGCCACAGGCTACGTTTCAGCAGGGAATCCCCAGAAGGGCACTTTGGCCTGACATTGGTGGGGGCAGGCCCGGTCTTCTGCGGGTGCGCCCCGGCCGTCGGCTGTGGCATGCTTCCCCTTGAGCAACATCCCCGCTCCGCCGGGACCCGACGTCCGGCCTGAGGGCTTGACCTCAACACCGGCCGAGGCTTCACGGTTCCGTCCATAACTATCGATCAGGCCACGACCTTGCCCCGTCCCGTCCCCGCTCCGACTCTGGATTCAGCCGGCATCTTCCACCGCGACTATGTGCTGGTGACGCTGGGCGCGTGTGCCCTCGTGTTCCTGGTCGCGTTCGAATCGCTGGCGGTGACCACGATCATGCCGCTGGTCAGCCGGGAGCTGGACGGGGCCGCCCTGTACGCCCTGGCGTTCGCCGGCCCCCTGGCGACCGGCGTTATCGGCATGGTGGCCGCCGGCAACTGGTCCGACCGGCGCGGCCCGGTGGGGCCGCTGTACGCAGCCGTGGCCCTGTTTGTGCTGGGCCTGCTGATCGCCGGAACAGCGGCGACCATGCCCGCACTGGTGGCCGGCCGGCTGGTCCAAGGCCTGGGCGGCGGCGCGATGACGGTGGCGCTGTATGTGGTGATCGCCCGGGTCTATCCGCCCGTGCTGCACCCGAAGATCTTCGCCGCCTTCTCCGCAGCCTGGGTGATTCCCTCGCTGGTGGGCCCCGTCGCCGCCGGTCTGGTGGCGCAGCTGGTCAGTTGGCATTGGGTGTTCCTCGGCGTGGTGGGGCTCGTGGTGCCGGCCCTGCTGATGGTGATGCCGGCCCTGCGCGGGCTGCACGGCACGCCCGACGGCGGATCCCGGGAGCCCGCCGCAGCGGGGGACATGTCCACTTCTGCGCCGCGGAAGTCCTCGGGCTCCGCACGGCTGGCGTGGGCGGTGCTCGCGGCGCTCGCCGTGCTCGGCCTGAACCTCTCCGCCCGGCTCCCGGTGGCCGGCGGGATCGTGGCCGTGGCCGCCGTCGCCGTGGCCCTCACCGCCGTCCGCCCGCTCGTGCCGCGGGGAACCCTGTCCGCCCGCCGCGGCCTCCCCAGCGTCATCCTCACCCGCGGCCTGGCCGCGGCCGCGTTCTTCGGCGCCGAGGTGTACCTGCCGTACCTGCTGGTGGAACGCTACGATTTCTCGCCCACCTTCGCCGGCCTGGCGCTCACCGGCGGAGCCGTCTCCTGGGCCGTGGGCTCGGCGGTCCAGGGCCGGCTCGGGACGCGCCTGGACCACCGCCGCGCCGTCCGGATCGGTGCGGCCCTCGTTCTCGGCGCCGTCGTCCTGGTGCTGGTGACCACGGTCCTTAACTGGCCGGCCGCCGTCGCGATCACCGCCTGGGTGTTCGCCGGAGGCGGCATGGGGCTGTTGTATGCGCGCCTGAGCGTGATGACCCTGGCCCTATCCAGCAAGCAAAACGAGGGTTTCAACAGCTCGGCGATGTCTATTGCCGATTCGCTCGGCGGGGCGCTGTCCCTCGCCACCACGGGCCTTATCTTCGCCGCGTTCCCGACGACGACGGCGGCATCCTTCGCCGGGGTCTTCGCCCTGACGGTGGTGATCGGCGTCGCAGCGGTGGCCGTCGCACCGAGGGTCGCGGTGCGACGATAGGTCCTGCGGCCACGCACGGCCCTGCCCGTTACCGGCGAGGTCGGCGCAGGACCGCCGGATCAGGTGCTGTCGCCGCAGCCACGGACCCTGGCGGACCTGGCGGGCGCTTCGCTCAGTGGGCGGCGAGGCGGGTGGCGCGCAGTACGGCGTCCGTCAGTGCGGCAGCCTCGCCGTCGGGCCCGGTGGCGCTGCGGTGCCGGGTGTCCATGACGTCGATCCGCCACTCGGGCTCCTCGATCCCCAGCTCGCGGGCCAGCTGCTCCGCCGTGTAGAACCTCTCCTGGGTGTGATCATGGTGCTGCCCCCACGGCGGCAGCCCGTCGGGGTGGTGGCCCACGATCAGCAGTGTGCCGCCGGTCCGCACCGCCGCGGCGGCCAGCTGCAGGGCCTGCTGCCAGGGCATCACGGTGGAGTGCAGGAACTGGGCCGTGACCAGATCGAACAGCTCGCCGGGCACCCAGGTGGCGAGATCCTGCCGCACCCAGGTGATGTTCCTGCTCTGGCCGCGTTCCTGCGCGTGCGCTCCGGCCCGCTCCAGCGCGACGGCGGAGACGTCGACGGCGGTGACTTTCCAGCCGCGGCTGGCGAGCCAGATGGCGTCCGCGCCCTCGCCGCAGCCCAGGTCAAGCGCCGTCCCGGGAGGAAGGTGCGCAGCCTCGGCGATCAGCTGCGGATTCGGCTCGCCGCTCCAAATTTTGGCCCGGCTGCGGTACTTCTCGTCCCACACCTGGGCCGCACCGACAGTGCTGTCGTGCTCGGGGTGCTCGGCGTGCGTGTGGTGCTCGTGATCGGTCATCGTTGTCCTCGCCGGTCTGGGGGTGTCGGGTTGTGGGGCCGTTTCCCACATCATGGCAGGGGAAGGCTCCAAGGGACACCGGCATAACGGCTGCACCCGAAAATCGACACACGAAGATCACCGCCCGGAAATGCGCTCGAAACCTCGGTGGAGGAGGCTGGAGCCGGAGAACGGAATGACGCTGGGGTGCATCCTGATCTGAGGAAGGAGCAGGCCATGACTGCAGAGGTTGCGCAGCAGGTTCTATCGTGTGAGGAGCTGTCGGTGGGGGACGGGATTGAAGCGTGGCATAACGGCAGACTCGTCCACCGGGGCGAGGTAATCCGGACTGTGGCGGCCACGGACCTCTTTTGGATCCTGGACGGGCGCACCGGAATCCGGCGGCTGATCGACGCCGGGACATTGGTGATCCGGCGGGCAGCAGTGCCGGCAGCCAATCCTGACCCGGCAGCTCCGGAGGCCGCGGTGCCCGCGGTGCCCTCAACGCCCGCGGTGCCGGCGTCGTACGCCCCGCTGTTCCAGGCACCCAGCCCGGTGCCCTGAGCGGGAGAAAACGGCCCTGGCTCCGCCGGATGGTAGACTGAAGGAACTTGATGTGCAGTGATGCCCACTTTGGTCTTGAATGATCGGTCCGGTTCATCAACCGGTTCCCCTGATGGTTTCCTTCCGGAATCCGCCTGCAGGGAGTGGGATTTTTTCATGTGAGAGGCACATCCTGCGTCGATGAACGCGTTCTATTTGGTCCCGGCCGCCGCCCTTAGCTGGCAGCTGGCCGGTTGATCACCTGACTTTTCTTCGGCGAACCCCTGGGCCAACCGGCACCGGGGGCCGATATCCGCATGGATACCGCCTGAAAGACCTTTGAAATATATGACTACTTTCGCTGCCCTCGGCACGCCCAAGGCCCTCGCCGACACCCTTACCGCCCAGGGGATCGTTGAACCGTTCCCCATCCAGGTCAAGACCCTGCCGGACACCCTGGCCGGACGCGACGTCCTGGGCCGTGGCCGCACCGGCTCGGGCAAGACCATTGCTTTCGCCATCCCGCTTGTAGCACGACTCGCTGAGCGGGAAGCCAAGCACTTCCGCAAGCCCGGCCGCCCGATGGGCCTGGTCCTCGCGCCGACCCGTGAGCTGGCCACCCAGCTGAACGCGACCATCGAGCCGATGGCCAAGGCCATGGGCCTGAACACGACCGTTATTTATGGCGGCATTTCCCAGGCCCGCCAGGAAAAGGCGCTGCGCGCCGGTGTCGACATCGTCATCGCCTGCCCGGGCCGCCTGGAGGACCTGATCCGCCAGCGCGTCCTGACCCTCGAAGGCGTCGAGATCACCGTGCTGGATGAGGCCGACCACATGGCCGACCTCGGCTTCCTCCCCGTGGTCAAGAAGCTGATGGACATGACCCCGAGCCAGGGCCAGCGCATGCTGTTCTCCGCCACCCTGGACAATGGCGTGGACAAGATCGTCCAGCGCTACCTGTCCAACCCGCTGACCCACGCCGTGGACGAATCACAGGCCGCGGTCACCACGATGGAGCACCACGTGCTCGTCGTCAACGACCAGACCGTCAAGAAGCAGCTGATCGTCGAGCTCGCCTCGGGTGCCGGCCGCCGGGTGCTCTTCATGCGCACCAAGCACCACGCCCGCAAGCTGGCGAAGACCCTCACGGACGCCGGCATCCCCGCCGTCGACCTGCACGGCAACCTTTCGCAGAACGCCCGTGACCGTAACCTCGCCGAGTTCTCCTCCGGTGAGGTCCGCGTCCTGGTGGCCACCGACGTCGCCGCCCGCGGTGTCCACGTCGACGACGTCGAGCTGGTCATCCACGTGGATCCGCCCACAGAGCACAAGGCCTACCTGCACCGCTCAGGCCGTACCGCCCGTGCAGGTTCCGACGGCACAGTGGTCACGCTGACCCTGCCGGAGCAGCAGTCCGACGTCAAGAAGCTCATGAAGGCTGCCGGCGTTGACGTCAACTTCGAACGCGTCACCGCCAACTCCCCGCTGGTTGCACAGCTGGTCGGCGAAATGGCCGACAAGATCGACCCGCGCACCCGCGCCGCACTGCTGGCCGCCAAGTCCAACCAGGGCGGCGGCAGCTCCACGGGCGCCAACGCCGAGCGCAAGCGCGCCCGCCGCACCACCCAGGCTGCACCCACTGCGGGTGGCCGGGGCGGCCGTGGCGGACGCGGACGCGTCGGAGCCGAGGCTCCCCGCACCGATCTTCCGCGTGCCGAGCGTCGTGCCGTGGCCTACGAAGGCCAGGCCGCTGCGCGCAACGCCGCAGAGCGGGTTATCGAGCGCAACGAGGACCGGCAGGATGCCGAGCGCGCCGAGCGCCGCAGCACCCGCAGCCGCTCAACTTCCTATGGCACGCACCGGAACGATGTTCCGGCTGCCGGTGGCCGCGCCTCGGCCGGCCGTGGTTCCGACGGCCGCGCCGCAGAAGGACGCAGCGACTCCCGCGGCGCTTCGGCTCCCCGCAGCGGCGCACCCCGTAGCGGCGGGGCTCCCCGCACGGGCGGCGCAACCGGTGGCCAGCGCGGCGGGCGTCCGGCAACGGGCCAGCGTGCAGCTGCCGGCGCCAAGCCCGCTGGAAGCAAGACCGGAGCCAACGCCGGTGGCAACTCGGCTGTCTGGTCCTCCAACACCGGCGGCACCTCGGGCGGATCCTACGCAGGCGGCGGCAACGGCCGCTCCGGCGAAGGCCGTCCGGCACGCAGCGGCGGCCCCCGCCGGGCGTCCGCCCCGGCGTCGAACGAACGCCGCAGCCGCTAAGGTTTCGGTTTACCGCTGCGCAATCGGACGGCCGCTATGGGGTTCCCCGTGGCGGCCGTCCGATAGCGCGGCGGCTGTCCGAAAACGCCGCATAAAAAGGCTGAGACCTACCAGCCGCGGGCGCGCCACTCCTCCAGGTGCGGGCGTTCCGCGCCCAGGGTGGTCGGCGTCCCGTGGCCCGGATGCACCACGGTGTCATCCGGATACGCCCCGAACAGCCGCTCGCTGACATCGCTGATCAGCTGGGCGAACCGGTCCGGATCGTTCTGGGTGTTGCCCACGCCTCCAGGGAACAGCGAGTCGCCGGAGAAAATGTGCGCCGGGCCTGCCGGGTCCTGGTACACGAGCGCGATCGATCCCGGGGTATGGCCGCGCAGGTGCACTGCCGTCACGTCGAAGCCGTCGAGGGTGCAGACGTCCCCGTGATCCAGCAGCACACCCACCGGCACCGGCAGCTCGGGGGCATCATCCGTCCCGGCCGCCGTCTTCACCCCGGTGGCCGCCACCAGGCCCGGCAGTGCACGGACATGGTCCCAGTGCTGGTGGGTGGTGGCAACCAGCGCCAGCTTCGGCGTCGCGGAGGAATCCGCAGCGGCGTCGGCAAGCAGCCCCTGGATGGCGGCCAGATCATCGGCCGCATCGATCAGGAGCTGCGCGCCCGAGACCTTGCTGGTGAGCAGATACACGTTGTTGTCCATCTCGCTGACCGAAATGCGGCGGATGGTGATCTCACGTAGTGAGTGAATGAGCGAGTCCATGGGCTTCAGTCTACGAAAGACGCTATTCACGGCCCTGGGACACCCAGTTGGGGTCCGCGGAGCGGGAGCCGACGACGGCATCCGCAGCGGCGTCGAGTTTCGTCAGTTGGGCTGCGGTGAAGTCGAGCGTCAAAGCGCCGAGGTTCTCGTCGATCCGGTCCGCCTTGCGGGTGCCGGGAATGGGGACCACGGGCAGCCCCAGCTTCCGGCCCTGAGCAAGCAGCCAGGCCAGAGCCACCTGGGCAGGAGTTGCAGCCTGCCCGGCGGCGGCAAGATCAGCCGCCACGGACTGCACGGCCGCGACCACACCCTGGTTGGCATCAAGTGCAGCCTCGGCGAAGCGCGGGATGTTGCGGCGGAAGTCGTTGCTGTCCAGCTTCGACGCGTCCACGGTGCCGGTGAGGAATCCCCGGCCCAGCGGCGAATAGGGCACAAACCCCACCCCCAGCTCGGCCGCGGCAGGAACAACGTTGTGCTCCACATCGCGGCTCCAGATCGACCACTCGCTCTGGACCGCGGCGATCGGGTGGATGCTGCTGGCTTCACGCAGCTCCCCGGCCGTCACCTCAGACAGGCCAAGGTGGCGCACCTTGCCGGCCTGCACCAGCTCCGCCATGGCCTCCACGGTTTCCACTATCGGAACGCGGAGGTCGCGGCGGTGCATGTAGTACAGGTCGATGGTGTCGGTACCCAGCCGTTGCAGGCTGAGGTCGACGGCCTGCCGCACATACGCGGCGTCACCCCGGATATCTGAGTAGCCGGTGGCCGGGGTGCCCACCAGGCCAAACTTGGTGGCGAGCTGCACCTCGCCCGGGCGTTCCTTAAGGAGCCGGGCGATGAGCTCCTCGTTGCTGCCGCCCCCGTAGATGTCTGCCGTGTCGATGAAGCTGACCCCGGCATCCACCGCGTGGTGCAGGGTCCGCAGGGCCTGGGCCGGATCAACCTCCCCGTACACCGGGGTCAGGGCCATACCGCCGAACCCCAAGGGACTGACCATCAAACCGTCGCCGAGCAGGACTGTCGCTGCCTTCATCTTTGGTCTCCTATTCGCTGCCGGAATTGCCGTCCCAGCCAAGAACTCCGGCGGACGCGCAGCTATTCCGGCGTCGGCGCTGGATTCTCCCCACCTTTGAATACTGCATGGCCGGTCCGACGGCGCGTCGCCGGTACACGCCGTCGTACTGCCTCAAACGTGGGGAGTTCCCGCGGGGGAAGTCGGCTGCTGTGCCTCCGACGCCGGTTCCGCTGCCTGTTTCGTCGCCGGCAGCAGCTTCAGCCCGGCCGCGCAGCCCACAATCCCCGCGATGAACAACAATTTCAGCGGACTGGCCGGTTCGACGCCGGTCGCCATCGCCCAGCCTACGGTCAGGGCCGCTCCAATCCCCACCCAGACGGCGTAGGCCGTGCCCAGCGAGATACTTTTCACGGCCCAGCCCAGGCCCGCCATGCTCAGCGACGCGGTCAGCGCGAACACGAGGGTGGGCAGCGGGCGGGTGAAACCGTCGGACAGGCCCAGAGCCGTGGCCCAGACCGCTTCCAGCACGGCGGAGGCGAGCAGAATGAGCCAGGCCAGGGTGGCGGCCGGCGCCTTGGTTGCCGTGTTCGGCGTGCGGTTTGCGGCCATGGTCACGCCACCAGCTTCAGGCCGGCCACACAGGCGACGATCCCGCCGAGCAGCAGGAACCGCGCCGCGGTCGCGGGCTCCACCTTGGTGATCATGGCATAGGCGGAGGTCAGCACCACGCCGACCCCCACCCACACGGCGTAGGCGGTGCCGGTCGGGATGGACTGCATGGCGATCGCGAGACCGCCGGTGCTGGCCAGTACGGACACGAGGAAAAGGGCGGCCGGTGCAATCCGTCGGCGGCCCGTGGTCTGTGCGGTGCGGTGCAGGGCCGCAGCCCAGACGGCCTCCAGCGACCCGGAAACTACGAGAATTATCCACGACATAACAGCTCCTGTGGCCAGTCTTGTCGCGTGCC
The DNA here is from genome assembly GCF_055412885.1 of Pseudarthrobacter leeuwenhoeki. Taxonomy (NCBI): domain Bacteria; kingdom Bacillati; phylum Actinomycetota; class Actinomycetes; order Micrococcales; family Micrococcaceae; genus Pseudarthrobacter; species Pseudarthrobacter leeuwenhoeki. The sequence continues at coordinate 96,257 of NZ_JBVAYY010000014.1, forward strand.
GGGTACTGAACCGTCGTCCGGAGGCCCCTCAGACGGGCCCTCACTCCAGCTTAGCAACGCCCCCGCCGAGAGGCGAACCCCCGGCCGGCGTCGCAGCGCACCGGGTCAGAGTGCGGTGGCTGCGCTCCAGATCCGGAACTTCCTTCCAGCGGGGTGGACGCTGCAGCCCTCCGCGGCGGCGGCGAGATCTCCGGCCGCGATGTCCGGGGCGGCCGAGACGATGGCGCGGCCGTCCGGGTTGACCAGGGTGGCCCGTTCGCCGATCCGGCGCAGGGCAGGCATGGCGCCGCGCTCCAGCCGCTGCACGGTGACGTCCATTCCCACAATGCCCACCACCGGACCGTCCGCGCGGCAGAAGACCGGGTGCGTGAAGGTCAGGACGTATTCGTCCGTGCACAGGAAATCCACGTACGGCCCGGTCGCGTGGGCCTGGCCGGTTTCCACCGGGATGCGGAACCACTCGGACCTGACGTAGCGGCTGATGGAGTTGGGGCTGAAGTTGGCGAGCGCATCCACGTGCTCCAGCTCCTCGCCCTGCCACCAGGCGATGTAGCTGCGTTCGGGCCCCAGCAGTCCCGCGTTGGCCAGGAACCCTGCCCCGGCAACGTATCCGTCGGGTGTCCGGACCAGTTCCTCGACCACCGGCCGGATGAGTTTGTCCACGGCAGTGCCGGTGACCTTGCCGGAGAGCGCGGCCAGGGCGGTTCCCGTGTCCGCGGCCCACGCCGCAAGCCGGTCCTCGATCCCGGTGATGGCGGCGTCGAGTTCCCGGGCATGGAAGGTGGTGGTGTCACGGGAGGCGGTGGTTTCAGCCATCGGGGGTCTCTGCCTTAGCTCGAAGGAACCGGGTGGTCAGTAACGTTTGGACTGCTCGGCCAGCAGCCAGTCCGTGGTGGCGGCGACCAGCGCCTTCACCGCGGCTTCCGCGGCGGCCGGCTGGTGGGCCTCGATGGCGGCCGCGACCTCCTTGAGGAGTCCGGTGGTTCTCGCGCGGTAGCCGGAGTCGGTGCACGGCAGCAGCGTGAGCGTGCCCAGGTCGGCCTGCAGCCGGATCAGTTCCCGGGCCAGCCTGGCCGAGCGGGCGATGGCGGCCACCTCGAGCAGGAACTCCGAGAGCGCCAGCCGCCAGTGCAACGGATCCGCCTCCGCCGTCGGGATGAAGGAGCGCAGGGTTGCCATGTCCGCGGCGTCGGAGCGCCGGGCCGCGACGCTGGCGCAGGCGGCGGCGATGGCCTGGTAGTGCAGCCCCAGGTCACTGATCTGGAGCCGGGTCAGTTCCCGCAACTGGCCCAGGGCGCGTTCCCGAGAGGGCAGGACGTCATCGGCGATGAAGCTTCCGCCGCTGCGGCCACGTGCCGTGCGGATGATGCCCGCGGTCCGCAGCTGGGACAGGGCCTCGCGGGCGGTCACCGCGGAGACGCCCAGGGCGGCGGCGAGTTCGGTCTCGTTGGGCAGCCGCTGCCCGCTGGTGAGCAGCCCGGTTTCCACCGCCTGTTCAATCCGGCCGCACACCTCGTCCACCAGGCCCCGGGACCTGATCGGCGTGAACACGGCCGCCAGGCTGCGGGAAGCGCCCTGCGGTGTCAGCAGCATCCGGGCCTCCCTGGCAGTTTCTGGTGTCGCGTCCCGGTATCCGGGAGCGGGCATCCGGGGGCGGGCGCCGGGGGCTGCCGGCGCCCGGTTGATGCCATCCTAATCCGGGCTTCCGTGGGGGTCTATACACAAAACCTATGGAGTAATAGTATTTGGCCCAGCAGCCCATTGTGGCCTGGATCACATCCCGCTGCGTCGCATCTACGACGATCCGGCAACGGAGTGAGGCGCACCCCATGACCGAAACGCTCGCCGCCGGCAGACCGGCGGAAACGGACGCCGTTCCGGCGATCCGGCTGCGGAAACTCACCAAAGTCTTCGGGGACACCGTCGCCGTCGACAACGTGGACCTGGACATCCGCCAGGGCGAATTCTTCTCCATGCTCGGACCCTCGGGATCCGGAAAAACCACCGTCCTGCGCCTGATCGCGGGCTTCGAACTGCCCACCGCCGGAAGCATCGAACTCGAGGGCAGGGACGTCACTTCAATGGCGCCCTTCGAACGGGACCTCAACACCGTTTTCCAGGACTATGCCCTGTTCCCGCACATGTCCCTCATCGACAACGTCGCCTACGGCCTGCGCGTGCGCGGCATGCCCCGGAAGGAGCGCCAGGAACGGGCCCGCGAAGCCCTGGAACGGGTGCAGCTGGGGAAGTTCGTCGGACGCAAGCCCGCCCAGCTCTCCGGCGGCCAGCGCCAGCGGGTGGCCCTGGCCCGGGCACTGGTGGTGCAGCCGAAGGTCCTGCTGCTGGATGAGCCGCTCGGCGCCCTGGACCTCAAGCTCCGGCAGCAGATGCAGGTCGAACTCAAGGAACTGCAGCGCTCGCTCGGCATCACCTTCATCTTCGTCACCCATGACCAGGAGGAGGCCCTGACCATGAGCGACCGGATCGGCGTCTTCAACAACGGGCGCCTGGAACAGATCGGCACGGCGCACGAGATCTACGAGCGCCCGCGCGGTGCGTTCGTGGCCAACTTCGTCGGCACCTCCAATATCTTCGACGCCGACCACGCCCGGAAACTCTACGGCCGCGCGGAGCAGGTCTGCATCCGTCCGGAACGGCTGCGCCTGTCCTGGACGGCGGCGCCGGAGCCGCGCGCCGGCGTCACCTCCCGCCCCGGAACCGTCACCTCCCTCGTCTACGTGGGGCACGCCACCCAGGTGCGGGTGCAGCTCGACGACGGTCCCGCCGTCGTCGTTCTCGCCCCGGAGACGCTGCCCGGCGGCGACGCGGAACTGCTGGACCGGCGCGTCACGGTGAGCTGGGACGACGACGCCGCCGTCTGGCTGCCGCCCGGCGGCTCCTGACGCTTCAGTCGTGCACAGCCACGCGGAACCAGCTTCTGATTCACCCCCACAACGAAAGGTAAGGATCATGGCATCAAGGAATAGGGCCTCCCTCGTGGTCGGGGTGGCCGCGGCGGCAGCGCTCGCGTTGGCCGGCTGCGGCACCACCGGCGGGGGATCGGCCACCCCGGCCCCGCAGCCGGTCAAATCAGAAATCGGCCAGGGCGAAGGCCAGCTCTCCATCCTCGCCTGGCCGGGCTATGTCGAGGACGGCAGCAACGACCCCGCCGTCGACTGGGTGACGCCCTTCGAAAACCAGACCGGATGCAAGGTGAGTTTCAAGCCTTTCGGCACCTCGGACGAAGCAGTGACCCTGATGCGCACCGGCCAGTACGACGTTGTCTCGGCCTCCGGTGACGCCTCCCTGCGGCTCATTGCCGGCAACGACGTGGAGCCCGTGAACATGGCCCTGCTGAAGAACTACGCCGATGTGTACCCGTTCCTGAAGGACAAGGCCTGGAACACCGTGGACGGCAAGAACTACGGGATGCCCCATGGCTGGGGAGCGAACCTGCTGATGTACTCCGCGGACACCGTCACCCCGGCACCCACCTCCTGGAGCGCCGTGTTCGACGACGCCGCCCAGCACAGCGGAAAGGTCACCGCCTACGATTCGCCGATCTACATCGCCGACGCCGCCGTGTACCTGATGGCCAAGAAACCGGAGCTCGGGATCAAGAACCCCTACGCGCTGGACAAGGACCAGCTCGCGGCTGCCGTTGAACTGCTCAAGGAGCAGCGCAAGCACGTCGGTGAGTACTGGAGCGACGTCGTCAAGGAGGTCCAGGCCTTCGCCAGCGGCAGCACGGTGGTCGGCACCACGTGGCAGGTCGGCGCCAACATCGCCGTCGCGAACGGAACCAACGTGGAGACGCTGCTCCCCGCAGAGGGCGCCACCGGCTGGTCGGACACCTGGATGATCAGTTCGGAGTCCAAGAACAAGAACTGCGCCTACCTGTGGCTGGACTACATCGCCAGCCCCGAGGCCAACGCGGCGGTGGCGGAGTACTTCGGCGAATCGCCGGCCAACCCCAAGGCCTGCGACCTGACCAAGGACAAGGCGCACTGCGAGACCTTCCACTCCGGTGACGAGGCCTACGCGGAGCGGATCTGGTACTGGACCACCCCGGTGGCCGAATGCCTGGACGGCCGCACGGACGTCAAGTGCACGGATTACTCGGAGTGGACGAAGGCCTGGACGGAGATCAAGGGCTGACATGACGCTCCAGACGCAGCACCCGGTCCCCGGGGCGCCGCCGGCAGCTGCCGCCGTGCCCCGGCCCAAAGCCCACAGGTTCTCGGCGCTGCTCCACCGCTCGCCGAACCTTCGGCTGGCGGGGCTGGTGACCGCCCCCGCCGGCTGGCTGGTGCTCGTCTACATCGCCGCCCTGGCCGCGCTGCTGATCACCGCGTTCTGGACCGTGGACACCTTCACCGGCGAGGTGTCCACGGTCTGGACCACCGAAAACGTGGTGACGGTCCTCACCGATCCGGTCTACCAGCGGATCACGCTGCGGACACTGTGGATCGCCATCGCCGTGACCCTGATCGACCTGGTCCTGGCGCTGCCCATGGCTTTCTTCATCGCCAAGGTGGCCAGCCCGCGCTGGCAGAAGCTGCTGGTGGTGGCCGTGCTGATGCCGCTGTGGGCCAGCTACCTCGTCAAGGCCTACGCGTGGCGGAACGTGCTCGCCGACGGCGGGCTGCTGGAGTGGCTGGGGACCCCGATCGGGCTGGAATCCCCGGGGTACGGCGAAACCGCCGTGATCCTGACGCTGGCCTACATCTGGCTGCCGTTCATGATCCTGCCGATCTATGCGGGATTCGACCGGGTCCCCGATTCGCTGCTCGAGGCCTCCGGGGACCTGGGCGCGAAACCGCTGACCACCATGCGCCTGGTCATGTTCCCCCTGCTGGTCCCCTCCGTCATTGCCGGGACGATTTTCACGTTCTCGCTCTCGCTGGGGGACTACATCACGGCCCAGATCGTCGGCGGCACCACCCAAATGCTCGGCACCGTGGTCTACGCGAACGTCGGGGCCGCGAACAACCTGCCGTTCGCCGCCGCCGTCTCGCTGGTCCCGATCGCGATTATCACGCTGTACCTCTTCATTGTCCGGCGCTCCGGCGCCCTCAACAGCCTGTAAACAGTGGCGGCGTTTAGCCCGGAACAGGCGGCAGGAGCACCATGAGACTCTCCCGAAGCGCCAAAGTCATCCTCGGCGTCGTCACCGCGCTGGTGTTCCTTTTCATCTACCTGCCGCTGCTGCTGGTGGTGGTGAACTCCTTCAACGCGGACCGGACGTTCGGCTGGCCGCCGAAGGGGTTCACCCTGGAGTGGTGGGGGCGGGCCATCGATTCCACCGGCGTCCGCGAGGCCGTGGTTTCCTCGCTCTGGGTGGCGCTGGTCTCGACCATCATTTCGCTGGTGCTGGGGACGCTCCTGGCGCTGGCCCTGCTGCGCTACAAGTTCTTCGGCCGGGACGTCATCAGCCTGCTCGTGATCCTGCCGATCGCGTTGCCCGGCATCGTGACCGGCATCGCCCTGAACAACATGTTCACCACCATTCTGGGTGTCTCGCTGAGCATGTGGACCGTCGTGATCGCGCACGCCACCTTCTGCATGGTGACCGTGTTCAACAACGTCATTGCGCGGCTGCGCCGGATGCACGGCGGCCTGGAGGAGGCGTCCGCGGATCTGGGCGCCGGCGTGTTCACCACGTTCCGGCTGGTCACGTTCCCGCAGCTCCGCTCCGCGCTGCTGGCCGGCGGCCTGCTGGCCTTCGCGCTGAGCTTCGACGAGATCATCGTGACCACGTTCACCATCGGTGCCGGGGACACCACCCTGCCGATCTGGATCCTGCAGAACCTTTTCCGGCCCAACCAGGCGCCGGTGGTCAACGTCGTGGCCGTCGTCCTGATCGTCGTCTCGATCGTGCCGATCTGGCTCGCGCAGCGGCTGTCCGAGGACTCGGTGGGGATCGGCGCCACACGGGTGAAGGTGACCGAGGACTAATCCGCGGCGGGGTCGATCGACACGACGGCCAGGAAACCGCGGCCCAGGATCTCGGGGGTGCCGGTATCGGAACCGACGACGGCGTCATAGCGGGCGAGCGTCGTCGGCTCGTGCCTCTGCGTCCCCGGGGAGCCCGCGGCCGGCTCCCCTCCGGACGGCACGTCCGGATGGTCGCCTGCGGTGCCGGGGGTGACCGCAGCCTGGCCCTGGAGCAGGATCCCGAGCTGGCCCTCGAACACGGGATGCGCCCGCTTCTTGGAGAGTTCGATGATGGAGGTGTAGCCCTTGAACACGCCGTGGCGGGTGATGACGTTCAGGTCGCGGATGTCGCCCGTCGGCAGCGCCCCGGACGCAGCGGCGTCGCCGGAGAAACGGAACGGGCGGTACTTCTCGAGCGGGTGCTCGGCGCCGTCGACGCTCAGCAGCAGCAGTTCGCCCTCCACCACGGTCAGGACGCGGTCCATGCCGGGGTACGCCGGGAAGCCGCCGGCCTTGGACATCTCGGAGATGCTCACCCGCCAGTCCCACCCGGCGGCCGCGGGGCCCTCCGGTGAGGCGGACGCGGGACGGCTGGCCAGTTCGCGGGTCACCCCGCCGCCGTTGCGCCAGGGGTGGGCTTTCAGCTCGGCATAGCGGATGATCTCCATCCCTCCACCCTATCCGCCGGCAGGGAATGTAACCGCGGGGTCCCGGCCGCTGCCAGCAGCGCCGAGGTCCGACTTCGCGCCCATGTTCTGGACAAACATGGGCGCGAAATCTCACCTCGGGGGCAGGTGAGGCGTTGTCTTGCCACGGTCCTTGCTACCGTCGGAGGCAGAAACAAGGTAAACACCGAAGAAGGAGCCGGATGTTCGTCAAGGTATGCGGGCTCAGCACCCCCGAATCGGTCCGGGCCGCGGCGGAGGCCGGGGCGGACGCCGTCGGCTTCGTCCTGACCCGCAGCCCCCGCGAAGTGACGCCGGCGCAGGCACGGGAACTCCTGGCCCACGTCCCGGCAGGCCTCCCCGCCGTCGGCGTCTTCCGGCACGAAGCCGCGGCGGACGCCGTCGCGCTGGCCCGTGAGGCCGGCCTGGGCTGGGTCCAGCTGCACGGCGACCGCACTCCGGCGGACGTGCGTACCGTGCACGACGCCGGGTTCAGGCTCATCCGGGCCGTCACCATGTCCGCCGCGCCCGGGGCGTTCGCTGACTGGGGCGAGGACCTGCTCCTGATCGACGCCGCCGTCCCCGGCTCCGGCGAGGCCTGGGACTACGCTTCGGTCCGCGACAAGGGGCTGGCGGGGCGCAACTGGCTGCTGGCCGGCGGGCTGGATCCCGCCAACGTCGCCGGTGCCGCCTCGCAGGCGGGTGCCTGGGGCGTGGACGTCTCCTCCGGCGTCGAGTCCTCCCGCGGGGTGAAGGACGTGGCCAGAATCCGGGACTTCGTGGCGGCGGCGAAGTCACTGGCCGCGAAACCCTGACCCCCGGAGCCTGAACCCCGCGGCAGGAATGCCGCCGGGCCCTCCCGTGGTGGCCCGCTTCGGGCGAAGCTACGTCGTCGCCCCTGACACCATCGCCGAGGAGCTGGCAGTCGACGCCGCCGGGCGGGGCGCCCAAGGCGCGGCTGTGGCGGCCCCCTCAGGTTCCGCGGAAGGCTAGCCGGGCCGCGGCGCCGTGGCTAGCATGGCTCCTTGGGGGAGTACCCCGACGACCCGGCGGGCCCGTCCCGCCACCTGCGAAGGAGACCGTTGTGACACTGCCCGAAGGTTTGACCCCTGGCGTCTGGACACTGGACATGTCCCACAGCGAAGTCGGCTTCACCGTCCGCCACGCCGGCATCAGCAAGGTCCGGGGCCGCTTCAACGAGGCCACGGCGGAGGCCCATGTCGGTTATTCCCTCGCCGACTCCAGCCTTCATGCCGGCATCAAGACCGCCAGCTTCGACTCCGGCGACGCCAAACGCGACGCCCACGTCCGCGGCGCTGACTTCTTCGACGTCGAAGAGTATCCGGACATGACGTTCCGCGCCACGGGAATCAGGGGCGCCGGCGAGGACTATGTGCTGACCGGCGACCTCACCATCCGCGGCATCACCAAGCCGGTGGACCTGGAAGTCGAGTTCACCGGGATCGCGGTGGACCCGTTCGGCGCCACCCGGGCCGGCTTCAGCGCGGAGGCGGACATCAGCCGCAAGGAATTCGGCCTGACCTGGAACGCCGCGCTTGAGGCCGGCGGCCTGCTGGTCAGCGACAAGGTCAAGATCAATGTCGAGGCGGCCCTGGTGAAGCAGGAGCAGCCGGCAGGGCAGTGAAGCGTTTAGAACAGCAGCAGGACGAAGCCGCCGACCGTGGAAACGATCCCCACCCCGGTGAGGATCCAGCCCAGGACCCAGGCGGCATTGTCCTGCTTTGGCGGGGTGAGTCCCCACCGGGACGGGTGGCAGACGTCGTAGTAGAGTTCGACGTCGGACCCGACCACCAGGCCGTGCGACTCGGCCGCCGGCAACAGGGACCGGTGGTCGACGTCGTGGTGGTCCGTCCAGCTGTAGCCCGTGAACCCGCCGGCGCTGATCACCTGGCCGGTGGTCCCGGCCCACTGGCAATGCCGCCGCCGGGAAATCCAGCCCCACACCAGCAGCGGCAGGCCCAGGACGAAACCCACCCACGTCATGACTTCGAGAATGGGGCCCAGCAGGTCCCCGATGCTCATCATCTGCGCGCGTCCCGGGCGGGCGGCATCAGCGGGTGATGCGCGAGCGGCGCAGGAAGAACATGATGCCGGCCCCCACCAGGACCAGGAGGCCCACGTAGAACAGGAACTGCACGGCCTTCACCGCAAGCCCGACGGCCAGCAGGACGACGGCAACGATCAGGGCAATTTTCAGGAGTGCAGGCATGCTCCCAGTATTGTGCCCTTTCGTGCGTTCGCAAAGCTGCCGACCCGCTTCCCCGGTTCCGGGACACATTTCGGAAAATGTTCAGGGTGAACCCCTAGTCCGGATTGGCCTCCGGCAGGGGAGAATGGAGCCATGAAGACACTGCTCAACATCATCTGGCTGCTCTTTGGCGGACTCTGGCTCTCGCTCGGCTACTTCGTGGCCGGGATCATCTGCTGCCTGCTGATCGTGACCATCCCGTGGGGGCTCGCGTCGTTCCGGATCGCCAACTATGCGCTCTGGCCGTTCGGGCGCACCGTGGTGGACCGTCCGGGTGGCACCGGGGTTTTCTCCCTGCTCGGGAACGTCATCTGGCTGCTCGTCGCGGGCATCTGGATCGCGATCGGCCACGTGGTGACCGCCTTCGCCATGGCCATCACCATCATCGGCATCCCGCTGGCCATCGCCAACCTCAAGCTCATCCCGATCTCGCTGATGCCGCTTGGCAAACAGATCGTCCCGAGTGACAAGCCCTTTGTGACGGCCTATAGCAAGGCCCGCCGCTAACCGTTGTAGAGGAGAAGTCCCGCAATGTCCGAGCACGCCACAGCCGTTCCCGCATCGTCCGGCCCAGGGGAGTCCGCCGCTCCGGCCGAAGACCTGATGCTGGTCATCACCCGCGAATTCCAGGCCCCCATTGCCACAGTGTGGTCCGCCCTGACGGACCCGGACCAGGCAGCGTCCTGGTGGGGGCCCCGCGGGTTCCATGTTCCCCGCGAGAGCATCGACGCGGATCTGGAGATCGGCGGCCTCTACCGCGCCTGCAGGGTCCAGGACAGCACCGGGAAGGCAAACTGGTGGAGCGGCGTCCACACGGACATCGAACCTCCCAATCTGCTGATCTTCACCCATGCCTGGGACAAGCCGGACGGCACCCGCGGGTTTGAGACCGAGGTGACCTTCCAGCTGGAGGAGATCGACGGCGGCACCCGGATGACGTTCTTCCAGGGTCCCTTCGACACGATTGACAACCGCGACCGCCAGGGCATCGGCTGGCGCGAGTCCTTCGACCGGCTCGCCGAGCACCTCCGCCACAGCCCCTGACAGACCAGGCAGGACCAAGCAACACCAAAGCAACGCGGGGTCACTTAGCGCCCATCCTGAGGGGATTTATGGGCGCTAAGTGACCCCGCGTTGTGGTTCTACGGTCCGGAGGGAGGGAGGCTGTATGCAGTGCTCCGCCTACCCGAGCTCTTCCTGCAGGTTCCGCCGCGCCGCGTCCAGCCACAGGTCCCGGCCCCGCGGGGTGTGGAAGAGCGGATCCAGCTGCAGGAGCTGGCGGACGACGGCGGCGCGTCCGGCGGCGAAGTCGTCGTCGCCGATGTGTGCAAAGTCCTGCCGGACGGCGGCACGGTACCGGGCGTAGGCTGCCGGGTCCCCGCCGAGCACGGAGAGGTCGGCGTCGCTAAGCAGGGCGGCGGCCCCGTCGCCCGCCGCGGGCAGGTGGTCGGCCGTCATCCGCACCAGGCGGGCCACCTCGTCCACGTCAGCCGCGGGAAGACCGGCGTGGGCCAGCCGGTCCTCGGCGAGCCGGACCGAGTCCTCCTCGTCCTGGCCCGCGATGCCAAGGTAGACGGCGTCGTGGAACCAGGCGGCGAGCAGCACGGTGCGGGGCGGGCCGGTGGGTCCGGTGAGAAGGTCCAGGGCCTCCAGGACGGCCAGCAGGTGCGTGCGGCCGTGGTACTTCCGGTGCTCCTCGCCCCAGCGGTCCAGCAGGTCCAGGAAGAGCGCGTCGTGGCCGGGCAACACGGCATTCCAGCGCGTCAGCAGGGGCAGCTTGAGTGAGCTGCTGCGCCGCCGGGCCGGGATCCGCAGGCCGCTGGCGATCAGTTTGCGGACCAGGACGCGGCCCTCCACCGGCACCGCTCCGGAGGCCACGAGAGCGCTGTAGCGGACCTCGGCGACGTCGTAATGGTCGCCGTCGAACGCCCTGTCCGGAATGCCGGCCGCCGCCGCGAAGGCGTGCAGTTCCTCCAGCGAGGTGTCCGAGATCAGGTGCGAGAAATGTGTTCCGTGCGCCGGCCAGAGCGGAGGGTCCAGATAAATGGCCATGGGGGAAGTCTAATCCCGCCGCGGATCAGCCCTAACTGGCGTCAGCAGCCGCGGTGTCGGACTGCCGCTCCTCCTGGGTGTGCGCATGAACCGGTTTGGAGCGCACACCTTCGCCCTTTTCATTCAGCCGGGTCTCGTGTTCGGCTTCCGCGATGTCCCCGGGAGTGACGTCGCCTCCTGAGTTCCACGCCTTGATCGCTGCCCAGGCCACCGCCACAAGGGGGACGGCAAGGATCGCGCCGACGATGCCGGCGAGGATGGTGCCGGCCGTGAGGGCCAGCAGGATGACGAGGGCGTGGACGTTCAGCGCCTGGCCCATCACCACGGGCTGCAGGAAGTTGCCCTCCAGCTGTTGGACGACGATCACGACAATGATGACGACCAGGGCCGCGAACGGACCGTTGGCGACCAGCGCGACAAGCGCCGCGAGGATACCGGCCAGGGTGGCGCCGATCAGCGGGATGAAGGCTCCGATGAAGGTCAGCGCGGCGAGCGGCAGCGCGAGCGGCACGCCCATGATCACCAGGGCGAGGCCAATGAAGAACGCGTCCACGAAGGCCACGATGGAAGTTCCGCGCACATAGCCGCCGAGCACGTTGAGGCTCCGGTCCCCGGCGCGGCGTGCCTTGACCAGCTTCTCGCCCTTGAACGCCCGCAGCACAAACGCCCAGATGCTCTCGCCGTCCTTCAGGAAGAAGAACAGGATCACCGCCATGAGCACTGCGCCGGTGATGAAGTTGCCGGCCGCGCTGAGTCCGGAGATGGCGCCCGCGCCGACGGTGCTGCTGGTGGCGAAGTCGATGGCGGCGTCGCGCGCCTGCTGGATCTGCTGGTCATCGATGGGGATGGGGCCCGTGCGGATGAAGTCGTAGACCCGGTCGAAGCCCTCCGTGGCCTTGCTGGCCAGTTCGTCCGCCTGGCTCATGACGGCGAAGACGATGCCGGTGATGACGGCACCGAACGCGAGCAGGAGTGCCACGAACGAGAAAGTGGTGGCGGCGGTGCTGGGCCAGCCGCGGCGGCGCAGCCAGTGGACCAGGGGCGCGATGGCGGAGGCAAGGATCAGGGCGAGCAGTGCCGGAATCACCACGAGCCGCACCTGGATCAGGGCGTAGACCACCACCACTGTCAGGACCAGCAACAGGAGCACCTGCGCGGTCCTGATGCTGGCGCGGCCCAGGCTGTCGCTCCAGGGTGTTGTCTTAACCGGACTGCCCATGCTGCTTTGTCTCCCACTATCGGATGGTCACGTTACTTACCAACCGTCTCACAGCCGGAGCTCCAAGCCCGGTGGGACTGGCCCGTTGATCAGGAAGTGGCGGGCCGGATGTTCTGGTTTCCGCGGAAGGTGTTCTCCGGATCGAACTCCCGTTTCACCAGGGCCAGCCGGTTGTAGTTCTCCTCGCCGAAGGCTGCCCGGACCCGTTCCTGACCCTCGTCGCCGATGAAGTTCAGCCACACGCCCCCGGTCGCATAAGGCGCGATGTCCTCCCGGAACCTCTTGGCCCAGGCCTTCGCCTCCTGCCCGCCCTGCGGGGTTTCGCCCAGGCCGAAGGGGTGGGTCACCCAGCTGGCGTTCCGGTTCAGCAGCGGGGTCGCCGCTGCGGCCGGGCCGCCCACCGCCCCACCCCAGTGGGGCACCAGCATCTGGGAACTCGGCCCCGGCAGTTGGCGGGCGGAATCGATGATGACGTCGAGGGCGGCATCGGAAAGTTCATTGTGGTAGTCCGCGCTCCAGTAGTTGTACTTGCCCGGCGGATCGTCCAGCGAGCACTGGAAGTCGGCGTAGCCAGTGTCCTCCAGGAGGTCCACGGCGGGTCCCAGCGCGCGGTAGGGCTTGGCGTGTTCGGCACCTTCCGCAGCATCCCCGGCGTAAGCGTAGACGACGCCGACCGCCATATTGCCGACCATCTCCGGAGGCACGAACGGTTCGGGCGGCGCAGTGAGGTAGGCGATGGTGGCGCATTCCTCGTCCGGTGCCGCGAGTGCCAGTTCGCGGTAGCCCCGGCTGATTTCATCCGCCGCGTCGCCCGGCCACAGCATCAGGCCCGCGTGGACCGTCGGGCCGAGCTGGTGCAGCCGGAAGGTGAAGGACGTGGCGACGCCGAAATTCCCGCCGCCGCCATGCAGCGCCCAGAACAGCTCGGGGTTCTCCGCTGCGCTGGCGGTGACCTGTTCCCCGGCCGCGGTCACCAGGTCCACGGAAAGGAGGTCGTCGCAGGCAAAGCCGAAGGCCCGCTCCAGCCAGCCCGAGCCGCCGCCGAGCGTGAAGCCGGCCAGGCCCGTGGTGGAGACGCGGCCGCCGGTGAGGGCGAGGCCATGCTGCTGGGTGGCCCGGTCGAATTCACCGCACGTCAGTCCGGCCCCGGCTCTGACCGTGCGGGCCTCCGGGTCCACACTGACGGACTTCATGGGCCGTACATCGACCACCAGGCCGCCGTCGTTCAGTGACATGCCGGCCACGGAATGACCGCCGGCGCGGACGGCGACGGCCAGGCCGCTCTCCCTGGCGTATTTCAGCGCTTCGGCGACGTCGGCCGGGGTGCTGCAGGGGGCGATCACCGCCGGGCGGCGGTCGATCATGGCGTTGAACAGAGTCCGGGACTCGTCATAGCCCGGGTCAACAGGTGTAATCCACTTCACGGCGGTGCTCCTAGGCGACCGCGGCTCCACCCCTCCGGTAAATTTTAAGTCCGGTGGCAGCGCCGGCGCTAGAGGACGCAGTTGCCGGAAGGCCCATGACCGCCGTCCTGCCCGTTTCGTTTTTGCGGACCATTATCAGCCTCTACTCCGCAGATGCGGACTAGAGTGTCCCTATGCCTAATATCCGAGTGTCCGAGGCGGCCCGTTTGCTGGGTGTCAGCGATGACACCATCCGGCGCTGGACCGAGAACGGCAGCCTGACCCCGCTCAAGGACGACGCCGGCCGGCTCTCCGTCGACGGGCTGGAACTCGCGCGGCTCGCCCGGGAGCAGGCCCAGCTGCCGGCTGACCCGGCCAAAGCGGGCAGCTCGGCCCGCAACCGCTTCGTCGGCCTCGTCACGGCCATCACCGCCGATACCGTCATGGCGCAGGTGGAACTGCAGTGCGGGCCGTTCCGGGTGGTGTCCCTGATGAGCAGCGAGGCCGTGCGGGAGCTTGGCCTGGAGCTCGGTTCGGTTGCGACCGCCGTCGTCAAGGCCACCACCGTGATCATCGAAACGCCCAAGGGCAAAGGCGTTCTATGAGGGCCGCTCTGAGGGCCGCCGCCGTGCTGGTGGCGGGAGCCGGCGCCGCCGGGCTGCCGGGCTGCGCCGCACCAGCCGGGACCGGGGGCGCCTGCGCCACCGTCACTGTCTTTGCCGCGGCTTCCCTCAGGGCCCCGTTCACGGCGCTCGCCGAGCAGTTCGAGGCCGCGAACCCGGGAACCACCGTGACCCTCAGCTTCGCAGGGTCCTCCGACCTCGCCACCCAGATCAGCCAGGGGGCCCCGGCGGACGTCTTCGCCTCCGCCGATGCCAACACCATGGCCACACTCAGCGGCGCGGGACTGGTGGACGGATCGCCCAGGGACTTCGCGAGCAACGTGCTGACCATCGCCGTGCCGCCGGGGAACCCCGCGTCCATCGCCTCCTTTGCGGATCTCGCGAGGCCCGGCGTGACGACTGTCATCTGCGCGCCGCAGGTCCCCTGCGGCGCGGCCGCGAAGACTCTCGAGCGGGACACCGGCATCACACTGACGCCGGTCAGCGAGGAGTCGTCCGTGACCGATGTCCTGGGCAAAGTCAGCGCCGGAGAGGCCGATGCGGGTCTGGTCTACGTCACCGACGTTCAGGCCGCGAAGGACAAGGTGCAGGAAATCCCCTTCCCCGCGTCGGCCCGGGCCGTGAACACGTATCCGATCGCCGCGGTGCGGACCAGTAAGAACAAGGACCTCGCGGCCGCTTTCATCGGGACAGTCATGGGCCCGGACGGCCAGCAGCTCCTCCGCGGCGCCGGCTTCGGAACCCCCTAGGTTCGCATGAAACGCCGGAGGGACAGCACTTACAACGGGATTCCGCGCTGGGTCGCGGCCATGGCCGCCGTCGGGGCGCTGCTGGTGCTGTTGCCGCTCGCGGCCATGCTGGGCCGGGTCAACTGGCCGCAGTTCATCCCGCTCATCACCTCGGACTCCTCGCTCACCGCCCTCGGGCTCAGCCTCCGCACGGCCGCCGCGAGCACGGTGCTGTGTGTGCTGTTCGGGGTCCCGCTCGCGCTCGTGCTGGCCCGCGGCGACTTCCCGGGCCAGCGGCTGCTGCGTTCCTTCGTCCTGCTGCCGCTCGTGCTGCCCCCTGTGGTGGGCGGCATCGCGCTGCTTTATGCCTTCGGACGCCAGGGCCTCCTGGGGCGGAGCCTGGAGATCGCCGGCATCCAGATCGCGTTCACGACGACGGCGGTGGTGCTCGCCCAGACCTTCGTGGCCTTGCCGTTCCTCGTGGTCAGCCTCGAGGGCGCCCTCCGGTCGGCCGGCAGCCGGTACGAGGCCATAGCCGCGACCCTCGGCGCGCGCCCCACCACCGTGCTGCGCCGGGTCACCCTGCCGCTGGTCCTGCCCGGGCTCGCATCCGGGGCCGTGCTCTCCTTCGCCAGAAGCCTGGGCGAATTCGGTGCCACCCTCACCTTCGCCGGCAGCCTGCAGGGCGTCACCCGCACGCTGCCGCTGGAAATCTACCTGCAGCGAGAGACCGACGCCGATGCCGCCGTCGCGTTGTCCCTGCTGCTGGTCGTGGTGGCGGTCATCGTCGTCGGGCTCTCCTACCGGGGACCGGCGCCTGCGGGGTCCCGCGGCAGGACGGTCCGCAACGGCATCCCGGGGCGGGTGGCCTCATGACGTTCACTTTCGACGCCGTCCTCGCCGCCCGCCGCTTTGAGGTGTCGCTGAGCCTGGCGCCGGGCGAGACGGTTGCCGTGCTCGGCCCGAACGGGGCCGGGAAATCGACCCTGCTCGCCGTGATCGCCGGGCTGCTCCGCCCGGACACCGGCCGGTCCGCAGTGAACGGCAGGGTGCTGTTCGAGCTTGGCGCAGGCGTGCACACCTGGACCGCGCCGCACCGCCGCGGAACCGCCCTGCTGGCCCAGGACCCCCTGCTGTTTCCGCATCTGAGTGCCCTCGAAAACGTCGCCTTCGGGCCGCGGAGCGCGGGGGTTCCCAAGCGGGAAGCCCGGGAAACCGCCCGGCACTGGCTGGCAGAGGTCGACGGCGCCGACCTCGCCGGCCGCCGGCCCGGGGAACTCTCCGGCGGGCAGGCCCAGCGTGTGGCGGCGGCCCGTGCCCTGGCTGTGAATCCGGAGGTACTGCTGCTGGATGAGCCCCTCTCCGCCCTGGACATCCACGCGGCACCGCTGCTGCGGCGGCTGCTCAAGCGGGTGCTGGCCGGGCGGCGTGCCATCATCGTTACCCACGACGTCCTGGACGCCTACATGCTCGCGGACCGGGTGATCGTGATGGAGCAGGGCCGGATCACCGAGGACGGGCCCACCCGTGACGTCCTGCGGCGGCCGCGCAGCCGCTTCGCCGCGGGGCTGGCCGGGCTGAACCTGGTGGCCGGGACCGTGACGTCCGCGGGGATCCGGTCCGCCGGGGGCCTTGAGTTCGCGGGCCAGTATGATGCGCCGCTCGTGCCCGGGCAGGCCGGTGTGGCGGCGTTTCCGCCGTCGGCCGTGTCGGTGTTCCTGAGCGAGGCACACGGCAGCCCGCGGAATTCGTTCCGCGTCACGGTCACGGACCTGGAGCCGCACGGGGACCAGATCCGGGTCCGCGCCGGCGAACTGTCCGCGGACGTGACCCCTGCGGCCTCCGCGGACCTCGGCCTGGCTCCCGGCCTTGAGGTTTATTTCGTGGTCAAAGCCGCGGCGGTATCGATCTACCCGGCGTGACGGCGCGGGTGGTTGTCCGCGGCTGGAAGCGGCCGGCGGTGGCCGGTTACCCGCGGCCCTTGCGGACAGGGTGCTGGCTGACGATTGACACCCGGTTGAAGGCGTTCATGGCGATCACCAGCCAGCTGATGGCGGAGAACTCCCCGTCTGTGAGGTGTTTCCGGGCGGCAGCGCCCTCGTGCTCACGGGTGCCGGCGTCGGAGATGTTGGTGATGGCCTCGGCCAGGGTCAGGGCGGCGCGTTCCTTCTCGGTGAAGAGGTCCGTGTCCCGCCAGGCCGGGAGGACGGCCAGACGCTGGGTGGATTCGCCGTTGTTCACCGCGTCGCCCACGTGCAGGTCCAGGCAAAACGCGCAGCCGTTGATCTGCGAGATACGGACGTTCAACAGCTCGACCAGCGTCCGGTCCAGGCCGGCCTCATCCGCAGCCTCCTTGGCTTTCAGGCCCAGTCCGTTGAGGGCCCGCCAAGCGGCAGGGTGCTCCTTGTCCAGGAAAACGGATCGGGTGGTGTGGTGCTTCGTTGCCGCTGTCTCATCCATGGACAAAGACTACCCACGGGAAACTCCAGAAATGTACGTGACAGGTTTGTCATAGGTGTGACAAGATGTATGAGCAGTCAAATCCCCACGTGGGAGCGGTTCCCTCGACCGTTCCGCGGAGCCGGTCCGCCGACATCGGACCAGCATCCATCATCGACGGTCGGCTCCTTGGGGGGCCGGCCGTCGAATGGGTTTAATGGGGGCTTGGGCTGCTCGGCTGCGGGGGTCCGGGCCGCGGACGTGTCGAGGCGGACGCCGCCGGCGCGCGGGACATGTCCATTCCTGCGGTCCAAGCCTTGGGGACATGTCCATTCTCCGGCCCCGGGATTGGGCATATCGGGAGTATGTCCAGCGGCCCGCCCGCGCGGAGGGCATGCCCACTCGCGCGGTCCATTCGCGCGGTCCAATTCTTGGGGACATGTCCAGTCCCGGGCCCGGGGAGCGGGCATATGGGGATTATGTCCAGTGGCCCGCCCGCGCGGAGGGCATGCCCCCCCGCGCGGTCCGTTCGCGCGGTCCAACTCTTGGGGGCATGTCCCCCCGGGAGTGAAGCGGGCGCCCCGCGGGGACTCCGGCCCTAGACAGCAGTTCCGCCGTCGGCAAACATGGAGCAAAAAGGGACTCCATGCAAAGTTGAGCGGAGTAGACTCAACTTTAATATCAGCATGTTCCCGGAAGGAGCTCTCTTTGGACGCCAAATTCACCACCAAGAGCCAGGAGGCGCTTGCGGCAGCCGCCATGAATGCCTCGACGGCGGGCAACCCCCAGCTCGAACCCGCCCACCTGCTCAAGGCGCTGATGGACCAGCGTGAGGGTGTGGCCGTGGCGCTCCTCCGCGCCACCGGCACGGACCCGGATTCCGTCAGCGTTCAGGCCAGCACCGCGATCAAGGCCCTTCCCTCGACTTCCGGCAGCTCAGTGCAGCAGCCTCAGCTGTCCCGCACCGCCCTGCAGGCCATCAAAAATGCCCAGAGCGAGGCCGAGCGCCTCGGCGACACGTTCGTGTCCACCGAGCACCTGCTGCTGGGGCTCGCATCCGGAAGTGACGCCGTCGGCAAGCTGATGCGCGACGCCGGCGCCTCCCACGAGGCCCTGCTCGCAGCCCTCCCGGGTGTCCGCGGCGACCGCAAGGTGGACACCGCCGACCCCGAAAACACCTTCCAGGCCCTGGAGAAGTACGGCACCGACCTCACCGCGATTGCCCGCTCCGGCAAGCTGGACCCGGTGATCGGCCGCGACGCCGAGATCCGCCGCATCATCCAGGTGCTGAGCCGCCGCACCAAGAACAACCCTGTCATCATCGGCGAACCCGGCGTCGGGAAGACCGCCGTCGTCGAAGGCCTCGCCCAGCGGATCGTCGCCGGCGACGTGCCCGAAAGCCTGCGCGGGAAGACCCTGATCGCCCTGGACCTCGCGTCCATGGTGGCCGGCGCCAAGTACCGCGGCGAATTCGAGGAACGCCTCAAGGCCGTACTGGAGGAAATCAAGGGCTCTGAGGGTCAGATCGTCACCTTCATCGACGAGATCCACACCGTGGTGGGGGCAGGCGCATCCGGGGACAGCTCCATGGACGCCGGCAACATGCTCAAGCCCATGCTGGCCCGCGGCGAGCTGCGGCTGATCGGCGCCACCACGCTGGACGAGTTCCGCGAAAACATCGAGAAGGACCCCGCGCTGGAACGCCGCTTCCAGCAGGTCTTCGTCGGGGAGCCGAGCGTGGAGGACACCATCGGCATCCTGCGCGGACTCAAGGAGCGCTATGAGGCGCACCACAAGGTTGCCATCGCCGACTCCGCCCTCGTCGCCGCCGCCACACTCTCCAACCGCTACATCTCCGGCCGCCAGCTCCCGGACAAGGCGATCGACCTCGTCGACGAGGCCGCATCCCGGCTGCGGATGGAAATCGATTCCGCCCCGGAGGAGATCGACCAGCTGCGCCGCCAGGTGGACCGCCTGACCATGGAGGAACTGGCGCTGGCCAACGAGACCGATCCGGCGTCGGTGGAGCGGCTGGCAGCGATCCGGGCGGACATGGCGGACAAGAAGGAAGAGCTCGCCGGGCTGAACGCCCGCTGGGAAGCCGAGAAGGCGGGCCTGAACCGCGTCGGCGACCTCAAGGCCCGGATCGACGAACTGCGTTCCGCCGCCGAGAAGTTCCAGCGCGAGGGCGACCTCGAGGCCGCCTCCCGGATCCTCTACGGCGAACTTCCCGCCCTGGAGCGGGAACTCAACGAAGCCGCCGAAGCGGAGTCGGCCCGGGTGGCCGGCGGCGGGGCCAAGCACGAACTGATGGTGGCCGAAGAGGTCACCGCCGACGACATCGCCGAGGTGATCTCCGCCTGGACCGGCATCCCCGCCGGCCGCATGCTGCAGGGCGAGAGCCAGAAGCTGCTCGAGATGGAGCACGTGCTCGGCGAGCGGCTCATCGGCCAGACCAAGGCCGTCACCGCGGTCTCTGACGCCGTCCGCCGGGCCCGGGCCGGAGTCAGCGACCCCAACCGGCCCACCGGCTCCTTCCTGTTCCTCGGCCCCACGGGCGTCGGCAAGACCGAGCTGGCGAAGGCCCTGGCCGATTTCCTGTTCGACGACGAACGCGCCATGGTGCGGATTGACATGTCCGAATACTCGGAGAAGCACTCCGTGGCCCGGCTCGTCGGGGCGCCCCCCGGCTATGTGGGCTACGAGGAAGGCGGCCAGCTGACCGAGGCCGTCCGCCGCCGCCCGTACTCCGTGCTGCTGCTGGACGAGGTGGAAAAAGCCCACCCCGAGGTGTTCGACATCCTCCTTCAGGTGCTCGACGACGGCCGGCTCACCGACGGCCAGGGCCGCACCGTGGACTTCCGCAACGTGATCCTGGTGCTGACGTCCAACCTCGGCAGCCAGTTCCTGGTCGACCCGGCCCTGAATGCCAATGCCAAGCGCGAGGCCGTCATGGCCACGGTGCACGCCTCCTTCAAGCCCGAGTTCCTGAACAGGCTCGATGAAGTGGTGCTGTTCGACCCGCTGAGCGTCGAGGAGCTGTCCCGGATCGTGGAGCTGCAGGTCAAGGAACTCGGCGAACGCCTCAAGGGCCGCCGGCTCAACCTGGAAGTGACCGAGGGGGCCCGCGCCTGGCTTGCGGTGACCGGCTTCGACCCGGCCTACGGTGCGCGGCCGCTGCGCCGCCTGGTTCAGCGCGAGATCGGCGACCGGCTGGCCAAGGCCATCCTGGCCGGCGACATCGCGGACGGCGACACCGTGCTGGTGGACACCGCCCCGGACCTCACCGAGCTGACCATGGGCGGCGTCGACGCGTCGGAGCGGGCCGACGGCGGTGCCTCCGCCGGCAGCGGGCTCTCCGTCCGCCGCAAGGACTAACGCAGCACCAGAAAAGAACTGCCAGCCGGAGCGTGCTCCGGCTGGCAGTTCTTTTGCGCAGACCCCTGCCGGGGCCGGTGGAACCCTTTAGGGGACCAGCGATTCCATGATGACGTTGCCGGCATCCGCGGTCACGTAGCAGTCCACGCGGCGGTCGCCGTTGTCCCAGCTCGAGGAGCTCGGGTAGGCGTTGCGCTGCAGCAGGCTGTAGGTGGTGGCGGCAGCGGCCAACTGCGCATTGCGGCACGTCTCGCGGCCTTTGTCCTTCAGCGCGGTCAGGCCGGGATAGGCGTCCGGTGCCTGATAGAGATGGATGGCGATCAGCTGGGCCGAGTGTCCCGTGGTGCAGTCCACAATGGTGGACTGCGTCGCCTCCGGATCGAAATCCCTGAAACAGTCGCCGAGCTGGAAGTCCAGCGGGCCGACCCCCTCCAGCGGCAGCGGTCCCCGGCTCACAGGGGCGGCCGGCGTCGCGGCGGCCGTCGGGGCAGAATCGGCGGCAGCCTGCTTGCTGCCGCCGCCCAGCGAAGTCAGCCCCCAGATCAGCAGGCCCATGACGACGACGGCGGCGGCCACGGCGGCGCCGATGCGCGCGGAACTTTGACGGCGGGCCCAGCCTCCCAGCTGGAATGCTGTGTCCGAAGCGGCCTTTCCGGCCCCGGCCAGAGCTGTGGTCGCCGCGGCGGCGGTCCTGGCCCCGGCGGCGCGCGCGGCCCCCGGGGCGCGCAGCGCGCGGCGGGAGAGCGGTTGCCCGGCGTC
>NZ_JBVAYY010000015.1:0-107166 GCF_055412885.1 Pseudarthrobacter leeuwenhoeki
CGAGGATCTCGGTGGCGTTGATGACCCACGCGTCGGTGCGTTCCTTGCCGTTCTGGTCCAGGGCCGGCTGCCAGTACTGTTTGTCGTTGATCCACCCGACCATGTGGGCTTTCAGCACCGGGACCGGGTAGGACACCGTGAACTGCACGCCCAGCGCTGCGAGGTGGTGCAGGAATTTTCGGGACGCCCCGGCACTGTCGGTCCGCACCAGCACTTTCTCCCCAATGAGCTCTCCGTGCTGGTCGTAGAAGTTCTCGGGGAGCTGTTCGATGGCCTGGGTGAAGACCTTGATGTGGTCCTCGGCGCTGTTGGCCCCGGCATTGCCCGGACGCATCACCGCGGTCAGGATCTCCCCGGTCCCGGTGCCCGCGCCGTAATCGACGCTGGCAATGAAAGGGGCGAAACCATACCCGCCCTTGTACGTGCCGACAGCCTGTTCCTTGTCACTGTGGGAGGTCACGAGGGTGGCGTCAAGATCGATGATGAGCGGATCCAAGGCGGTGGCCTTCAGTGCCGGGTTCCGGTCTCCGGATGCCTCCCATGCCCGTGAACGCAGCTCCCGTGTCAACGTGGCGAAGCCGTAGCCGAAGACGTCCGGGCGGGTCACTGTCCGCTCAAAGAACCGCGAGACCGTCGCGTTCGAGGCAACGTTTCCGAAGACACCGGCGCCGGTCCGCAGGATGTCCAGATCCGAGACGTGTTCCCCGCCGCCGGCGAGCATGACCGCCAAGGACCCCAGGATCGGGCCGGGCCGGTGCCGGGCCCCGGAGGGGACAAACTGTCCCAGGCGGTCCTCGCACAAGCCCCGGAACCCGAGCGCGTCAACAAACGACGTCACCACGTTCAGCCCTGCATGGGAGACCAGCGACTGGCCCGTCGTGGCGACAGGAAGGGACGGGAAAACTCCGGTAATCTTGGACATCAGAAAGGTGCTTCTTTCAGCCGGTGGAACAGTGCGTCAACAACACTATTTTCCCAGCTCAGAAGCACCTTTCGTTGCTTTAACACACCCGACCGGCCCCACCCTCATGAAAACCCCGGGCTAGGGGTGCCGACGTCTGGCCTCATGGACTGGAGGACTTTGGAGGCGGTGCGGGCTCTCTATAAAGCGGTCGACATAGTTCCTCCTGGCGGTTGGGGGAATGGCACCTACGTGAAACTTAGCGAGTTCGCTTCTTTGCCGCAGACAGCGGAAACTCCCGTGATGAGAACCATTGCACCCGTGGGTTCGCTGATGGAACCAGGTGCTTCATTTGCGGAGCTGAGTCTTGGCAGCAGCTTTGTGAGCGTGCGCGCAAGCGTTAGCGAAGCTGACCAAATTAGCGTAAATGGCAAGGCCTCGGTCCAAGTTGCAGGCGGTGCTGCTGAGGACGCCACAGTATCTTTCGTGGGACCCTTCCAGCCCAAAGCGACGGATGCTGGGCGACCGCCTGGCAAAGACATCCGGATCCAGATGTCTGAGGACACCCGGCTCTTACCAGGGCAGTTCGCATCCGTCCTCTTTGGCTCCGCAACGCAACCCTCGCCGGCAGTGCCCACATTGGCTATTCGGTCTGACTCAGTTGGAGAGTACGTTCTCCGTAAGGCGAAGGACGGACAGAGCGACCGAGTCGCGGTGCTTGTAGTGCGAAATGCCAATGGTTGGACCGCCATTGAGTCCGATGACCTGAAGACGGGAGACGAGGTGCTCGTCTCCCCATGACGATCACAACCCCCCAGCTATCCCTCCATCAAATCAGGCGAAGATACGGCGACCA
Source organism: Pseudarthrobacter leeuwenhoeki (assembly GCF_055412885.1). Classification (NCBI taxonomy): domain Bacteria; kingdom Bacillati; phylum Actinomycetota; class Actinomycetes; order Micrococcales; family Micrococcaceae; genus Pseudarthrobacter; species Pseudarthrobacter leeuwenhoeki. The sequence continues at coordinate 1,758 of NZ_JBVAYY010000015.1, forward strand.
AAGGCAATGGTTCGCGGTGCGAGAAGCTACGTTGGACATTCACAGCGGGGAGTTCCTTGCCATTGTTGGTCCTTCGGGATCGGGAAAGTCGACCCTTCTGAACGTTTTGGGCCTGCTCGATGGGGCGTGGGAGGGCGACTTCAAGATCAATGGGATGGATGTTGCCAAGCTCAGGCGTGCCGAGCGTGATCAGCTTCGATCGCAAATGTTTGGCTTCGTCTTTCAGTCCTCTTATGCAAATCCCTATGAAACAGCGGCGAGGAACGCTGCTCTCGGATTGGCAGTTCAGGGCGAAAGTCTGAAGCGCCAAAATGCTCGAGTGGGTCGTGCCTTGGAAACCGTCGGACTCTCTGAAAAATCTGAGTCGCTGGCGCGCAACCTATCCGGAGGTGAGCGTCAACGCCTGGCTTTAGCCAGGGCCTTAGTGACTGGGCCCAAGGTCATCCTGGCGGACGAGCCGACTGGAAATCTAGACAGTGCCGCGGCAACAAGAGTCATGAGTTTGCTAAAGCAACAGAACGAGCTAGGAACGACGATCATCGTCATTACCCACGACGCCGCAGTCGCCAGCTATGCCGACCGAGTAGTGGAAGTTAGGGACGGCATAGTCCTTGATCGTTCAGCGACCAGCCCTAACCGACTGGAGGACGCCACAGTTCAGACTGGTGGGCAGTCCCCGACGCCGTCACGCAGAGGACCACGTGCGCTAGTCAGCTCAGTACGACGATGGCCTGAACGATTCGTCAGGGCGGTCAACAACGTCTCATCGCGGCCCCTTCGGTCGGCAACTCTTGTGGCCGCGTTCACCATCGCGATCGCTGGTTTGATCACAGCGTCCGGAATTGGTGCGAGTGCCTCACAACAGATATCGGACAGACTAGCGGCCGCTGCACTTGACGAGGTCAGAGTCGAGGTCCCGCGCGGTCTAGAGCAAAACGAAAGGGACGCTCGCGCCGCCACAATCAAGGCGCTGCCAGGAGTTGTGAATGTCGGCGAGTTCGCTCCGCTCGATGCGTCAATTGCTCGAACCGCGAGGCTGGCACAATTCCTGAGCTTGGACGGTGTCGCGTTTCCCGGCACCACTGTTGCCGCTGATAAGGCATCGCTGACGATACTCGAAACGGTGACAAACCCCGCCGGCGCGCTGGATCTGTTTGGCAGAACTGACTCCGGGAAGGTCGCACTCGTCGGAGAAGGCGTTGCCGAGCGGCTTGGCATTGATCCGGGGAAAGCCGGTGCGGAGATTTGGGTTTCGGGAACTCCCTATTCGGTGATTGGCACAGTATCTGCTGCGGCGAGAGCCCCAAACCTTGTTACGAGTGTAGTAATTCCGGTTGGCGTCCTCGCCGACCCGCCGTCTCAGCTCGTTGTAAGGACCGAGACAGGTCTGTCGGCCAGCGTTGCTGAAGCAATTCCCCTGGCACTATCTCCTGCAGCGCCCGGCGAAGTTGCTGTTTCTACGACAGGGGATCTCCGCAACCTGCGTCTGGGAGTGTCCCAGGACCTTGATGGCTTGCTGTCATCCATCTCCCTAGCGCTCCTAGGCCTGGCCGTGTTGAGTGCGTCCTCGGCTATGTTCCTTTCGGTGCAAACCAGAATCCAGGAACTGGCGTTGAGCCGCGCAGTCGGGCTCAGCCAAGCAGGCGTAGCTGCTGTCTTCATCTGGGAAGGTGTCATCGTTGGCTTTGCCGGAGCTCTTGCAGGACTCTCGCTGGGGCTAGCGGTCTCGGTCAGTGTTGCGGCCGCCCAAGGATGGACTGCTGTCGTCCCTTGGTCTGCACTTGCAACGGCGCCGCTCATAGGCGTAGTCAGCGGAGCTGTTTCAGCGCTTCTTCCAGCTCTTAGAGCTGCACGTATCGACCCCGCGGAAGCGATCCGCTGAGCGGATCATGAGTGCCCCGCGCGTGGAAGCAGCCACACGACCAGCTATGTGACTTGACACCGTCCAGTGAAGCGCGATGTTCCACTCACGCACATGATGCGATGTCGTCGAGACGGATGTTTTCTCATGTCATCCACCGAGGCTGCGGGGACCATCTCCCGGACAGCCGGCGCCAAGCGTCCCCGGTCGCCGAACAGCAATGATCCTTAGCGCTACTTTTCCGCGGAATGGTCCTCGACCCCCGCTTTGGGGGGCTTAGGGCACCCGGTGCAGCCACTCCGGCGTGCCGAACTTGGCATCGACCCGGTGGTGCGCGGCGGCGAGCTCGGCCTCGGTGAGCTCCGAGGGTGTCGCGGCGTAGCGTTCAGCGAAGACCTCCATCATTGCTGCGACGATCGCGGTGCGGGCCAGGCCGGTCTGGCGCCGGAGCGGGTCCACCCGCTTCTTGGCGCTGCGGGTGCCCTTGTCGGAGAGCTTCTCCTTGCCGATCCGCAGGACTTCGACCATCTTGTCCGCGTCGATGTCATAACTCATCGTCACGTGGTGCAGCATGCCCCCGTTGGCGAGCCGTTTCTGCGCGGCGCCGCCGATCTTGCCGTGCTCGGTGGCGATGTCATTGAGCGGCACGTAGAAGGCGCTGATCCCCATCTTCTCCAGGGCTGCCATCACCCACGCGTCCAGGAAGCCGTAGGAGTCGGCGAAGCTGATGCCGTCCACGAGGGTCTGCGGCAGGTACAGCGAGTAGGTGATGCAGTTGCCGGCCTCCATGAACATCGCTCCGCCGCCGCTGATCCGGCGGACCACGCTGATGCCGTGGCGTTCGACGCCGGCGGGGTCCAGTTCGTTGCGGACGGACTGGAAGCTGCCGATCACCACGGAGGGTTCCTCCCAGTCCCAGAAGCGCAGGGTCGGGTTGCGGCGCCCGGCGCCGACCTCTTCGGCCAGGACCTCGTCCAGTGCGACATTGATGCGGGTGGGCAGCACCGACGGCGCGATGATGTTCCAGTGGTGATCCGCCCAGCCGGTGGCCTTCGCGAGGGCGCGGCGGACGGTGACGGCGACAGCGTCGGCGGAAAAGCCGAACAGCACGGCCCCGGCCGGCAGGGCCGCTGCCACCGCAGCGGAGATGTCAGCCGCCCCGGCATCCGCCGGGAGGCCGGTGAGCGCACGGTTGATCTCCGCCAGTGCCTCGTCCGGCTCCAGGAAGAAGTCCCCGCTGAGCGAGACGTTGGCGAGGGCACCGTCGACGACGTCGAAATCGGCCACGACGAGTTTGCCGCCGGGAACCTTGTACTCCCCGTGGCGGCGGGCACCGCCGTCAGTATTGCTGGAACTACTGATGGAGCCACTGCTGGACCCGGGAACGGGGGAAAGGGTTGTCATGCCGTTAATCCTGCCACGCGCGCCCGGGACAGACGCAAAGAGCCCGCACCGTCACCGGCGCGGGCTCTTCCAGAAGACCTGGGGGAGAAGAAGTTACTTCTTGCCGCCGAAGCCCTTGAAGCGAGCGTTGAAGCGCTCGACGCGGCCTGCAGAGTCCATGATGCGCTGCTTGCCCGTGTAGAACGGGTGGGACTCGGAGGAGATTTCGACGTCGATAACCGGGTAGGTGTTTCCGTCTTCCCACTCGATGGTCTTCTTGGAAGACACGGTGGACTTGGTCAGGAATTTGACGCCGGAAGCCAGGTCGTTGAAAACAACAGCTTCGTACTTCGGGTGGGTATTAGTCTTCATAATTGGACCTTTGTTCGCACAACTGGATTTTGCCAGTTGCCAGGTATGAGTGGGATGGCCGGCGGAATGCACCGGACGGCCAGCTATCAATGATAGCGGAAAGTCAGCGCCTTCGCCGCCTGACCAGCGGCGCTGTTCAGTGAAGCGGGTCAGTGATGCGGCCGCAACTCCCAGAAGGCGACGGCGGACGCAGCGGCGACGTTGAGCGAGTCAACGCCAGCGCGCATGGGGATCTTCACGGCGAGGTCGACGGCAGCGAGGGTGTCCGCGCTCATCCCGGCGCCCTCGGTGCCCAACACCAGCGCCAGTTTCTCCGGCCGGCACGCGGCCAGCGCATCGAGGTCAACGGCGTCGTCCGTGAGCTCCATGGCGGCCACGGTGAAGCCTTGGCCGCGGAGCACCTGAAGGTCCCCCGGCCAGTCCTCCAGCCGGGCCCAGGGCACCTGGAACACCGTCCCCATGCTCACCCGGACGCTGCGGCGGTACAGCGGATCCCCGCAGCGCGGCGAGACCAGAACGGCGTCGACGCCCAGGGCCGCGGCGGAGCGGAAGATCGCTCCAACGTTGGTGTGGTCCACGATGTCCTCCAGCACGGCCACCCGGCGGGCCCCGGCGAGAAGCTCGGGCAGGGGCACTGGTTGCGGGCGCTGCATGGCCGCCATCGCGCCGCGGTGCAGGTGGAAGCCGGTGATCTCCTCAAGGAGGGCCGCGGAACCGATGTACACGGGGACGTCCGGGTACTGCGCAAAGATGTCCGAGAGGTCCTCGACCCATTTCTCGGCGAGGAAGAAGGACCGTGGTGTGTGCCCCGCCCCGAGGGCCCGGCGGAGCACCCGGGAGGACTCGGCGATGTACATGCCTTCGGCCGGTTCCCGGAGCTTGCGCAGGTGCACGTCCGTCAGCTGCGTGTAGTCGGAGACCCGGGGGTCAGCGGCGGATTCAAGGCGGTGGAAGGTCACAGGCGGGTCGTTTCAGCGGGAGCTTGTACGGTCACGGGACCGGGTCACTTGAACAGGTTGGCGATCATGAACCCCAGCGCGATCAGGCCCAGGACGAAGATGACACCGCGCAGGACCACCGGGGACAGCCGGCGGCCGACCTTGGAGCCGATCACGCCGCCGATCAGTGAGCTCACGGCGATCAGGCCGACGACGGTCCAGTCGATCCGGTCGAAGGCGAACAGCAGGTAGGAGGCCGCCGCCACCACGTTGACGGCCAGGACCAGGATGTTCTTCATGGCATTGGCGTTCTGAATGGTCCCGGTCATGAAGATGCCCAGGATCCCGACCAGCAGGATCCCCTGCGCCGCCACGAAGTAGCCGCCATACACACCCGCGAGGTACACGAGGACCACGAGGAGGACCCCGTGGCGGCGGTCCCGGATGGCGTGTTCGGGGTTTTGTTCGCGGTTCCGGACCCACTGCTGCAGCCGGGGCTGGTAGGCCACCATCAGCAGCGCTAGCACGATCAGGGCGGGGGCGGCGTAATAGAAGACCTTCTCGGGCAGGTGCAGCAGCAGGTAGGCGCCGGAGATGCCGCCCAGCACTGAGGCGGGCAGCAGCCTGAGCAGCTGCTTGCCGCGTCCCGCCAGTTCCTTGCGGTAGCCCCAGGCTCCGGCGGCGTTCCCGGCCACCAGGCCCGTCGCGTTGCTGATGGACGCCGTGATCGGCGCGTAGCCGAGGGCGATCAGCACCGGGAAGGTCACCAGGGTGCCGGAACCGACCACACTGTTGATGGTGCCGGCCCAGAGCCCGGCGAAGAAAATGAGAACACTATTGAGGAACTCCACGCGCGGTCAGCGGCCCGGTCAGCGGCGCGCGGTGGCCGTGTAGCGGCCGGCTGAGACGCTGACGTCCAGCGGCAGCCCGAACGTCTCGCTCAGGTTCCCGGCCGTGAGGACGCCTTCGATCGGGCCCTGGGCAACCACGCCGCCGCCGCGCAGCAGCATGGCGTGGGTGAAGCCCGGCGGGACCTCTTCGAGGTGGTGCGTGACCAGGACGATGGCCGGAGAGGCCTCGTCGCGGGCGAGTTCACTGAGCCGGTGCACGAGATCCTCGCGGCCGGCCAGGTCGAGTCCGGCAGCAGGTTCGTCGAGGAGCAGGAGCTCGGGATCCGTCATCAGGGCCCGGGCGATCTGGACGCGCTTGCGCTCCCCCTCGGAGAGCGAAGCGAAGGGCCGGTTGAGCAGCGGCCCCATGCCCCACTCGTTCAGCAGGGCGAAGGCGCGGCGTTCGTCGTCCTTCTCATAGCCCTCGCGCCACCGCCCGGTAACACCGTAGGCGGCCGTCACGACGACGTTGAGGACCTTTTCATGCTCCGGGATCTGGTTGGCCAGCGCGGCCGAGGACAGGCCGATCCGCGGCCGGAGTTCAAAGACGTCAACGGCGCCAAGGATTTCCTCCAGGATGCCGGCCATGCCGGACGTGGGATGGATCCGCGCGGCCGCGAGCTGAAGCAGAGTGGTCTTGCCGGCGCCGTTGGGGCCCAGAATCACCCAGCGCTCGCCTTCCTTGACCTGCCAGTCGACCTTGTCCAGCAGGGTCTTTGCCCCACGCACAACGCTGACGGCGGCCATTTCAAGAACATCACTCATAGGAGTAGACACTAGGACAAAACAGCGGACGACTGATAACCGGTGCCCAGGGCCGGTGCCGGGCACCGGCTGCCCCGGGCCGGCTCCCAGGGGGCCGCGGCGTCACTGGTGCGCAACGGATTCGGGCCGGCATCGGCGTGATCGCTAGGATTGCAGCCATGAACCTGTTTGTGACCGCCGTGAGCTACGCCCCGAAACTGACCCATTCCGAGGTGCAGCGGCTCCGTTCGCTGCTCGCAACGGCGGGAGTGACGCTGGACGCCGAAACCCGCACCGGAGACGACCGCTTCGAGGTCTACGCGGCGGACGGGAGCATTGACCTGGCCCCCGGCCCGGACCACGGGGTGACGGCGCTGGCGGAACTGCGCCGGGCAGCGGCAGAACACGGCCCCGCCGGAGTGGACACGGCGATCGTCCCCGCCGCCCTCCGGGGTGCGCAGCGGAAGTTCCTCATCATGGATGTGGATTCCACGCTGATCCAGCAGGAAGTGATCGAACTCCTCGCCGCCTACGCCGGCAAACGCGAGGAAGTCACGGCGGTCACCGAGGCCGCCATGCGCGGCGAACTCGACTTCGCGCAAAGCCTGCATGCGAGGGTGGCGGTGCTCGCCGGGCTGCCGGCCGACGTCGTTGATGCCGTCCGTGCCGAGGTGAAACTGAGCCTCGGCGCGGCGGAGCTCGTGGCCGCCTTCCACGCCGCGGGCCATGTGGTGGCGGTGGTCTCCGGTGGCTTCAACCAGATCCTGCAGCCGATCGCGGAGGGCCTTGGACTGGATTACTGGGTTGCCAACGAACTTGAAATCGTCGACGGCGCGTTGACCGGAAAGGTCATCGGTGAGGTGATCGACCGGGCGGCGAAGGAAAAGTACCTGCGTGCCTGGGCCGCCAGGGAAGGCATCCCCATGGAGCACACGGTTGCCGTGGGCGACGGCGCCAACGACCTGGACATGCTGGGCGCGGCGGGGATCGGCGTGGCGTTCAACGCCAAACCGGCTGTCCGCGCGGTCGCGGATGCCGCCGTGAACATGCCCTATCTCGACGCCGTGCGGCACATCGCCGGCGTCTGAGGCCGGACCGGCCGCCGGGAAAAGCAGCAGAAGAAGAAGAAGGCCGGGGCAGTCGCCCCGGCCTTCTTCACTGCGCTGTTACTGCCTTGCTAGCACCGCGTTCCGCGGCTGGCGCGGCTGGCACGTCCGGCGCGGAAGCCTGTCAGTTGCTGCTCTTGTCGAAGTAGTCGGATCCACCGACGTACTCGGTGTGGCCGGACTCGACGTCGGCGGTGACCATCCTGGCGACCTCGGCGGCGAACTCCGTGACCGAATACAGCTTCCCGGCCTCGGCGCGGCGGGCCTCGATGGCGCCGGGGTTGGAGCGGTCCAGCAGGGTGGCGGTGACGGTGCCCTCGATCATGTCGCCGGAGACGACAACGAGGGAGATGCCCTTCTCGGCCAGGTTCGGAATGAGTTCGCGCAGTGCGTCCTCGCCGGCACGCTTGCTGCGTGCCACGGCCTCGTAGTTCTCCATGGTGGGCACGGTGTTGATGAAGTGCGCCTGGTGGCTCGTTACGAAGACCACCCGTGACCCCTCGGGCATCAGCGGCACGGCAGCATTGAGCATGTTCACCTGCGCGTTCCGGTTGAGCTTGAACGCGTAGCCCTCCTCCATGCCGGATTCCATCCCGCCGGAAGCGTTGAGGACCAGGACATTAAGCGAGCCGAAGTTCTCCATCGCGGCGCTGGCCAGGGCCTGGACGCCTTCCTGGGTGGTGAGGTCGGCGCCGACGGCGGCGGCACGGCCGCCGGCCGCCTCGATCTCCGCGACAACCTTGTTGGCGCGGGGCGCCTTCTGGCGGTAGTTCACGACGACGGCGGCACCCTCGGCGGCGAGGATCTTGGCGACTTCAGCGCCGATGCCCCGCGACGAACCGGTCACGATTGCGGTCTTGTTCTCCAGCAGTCCCATACGAGCTCCTTTGTTCCAAACGTCCAAAAACGGTGGGTCTGCAGTCCATCATGCCAGCGGTGCAGGCCTTTTCCGTTGTCCGGGTTCCACAAAGAAGCTGCAGCGGACTAGTTCCGGCCCGGCCCGCGGGCGTGTCTCCTTATCGGCGTCGCCACGCTTGGAAGCTCGCTGAGCAAGGCGGGAGGGCGTCACCTCGCTGCGCACGATGGCGCTGACGATCTGATAGCCCTCAAGTTCCTCCAGGGTTGTCTCGATGCGTCGGCTGCCGCCAGATCGGCATCGGCGACCGACGCGCTGCTGACCGATGCCGCGAGAGCAGCTTCATCATTTTGTGCCACACTGGGCGACCCCAGAGCTTTCTTGAGGCGCTCGTTGACCTGGTCGTTCAGGAACTGCTTCATCGCCTTGGTCACCAATGTGGTGAATGGTTCCCGCACCATTTGTGTACGCCCCGGAGTACACTCGGGCCGTCAGAAACTTGATCCACTACATAGTTGGATCGAACGTCCGGCGTTTTTACGACTCATCGTTGATGGCAACTCCATCTTCACCACAATCACCGAAAACACAGCCCTCAAAGTGGCATCCCTGATGCTCCGGTGCTGCACACGGCATCGCCAGGCCGAAAACCCTGAGGCGCAGTTCAGAGGCGGAAGACCCTGCTCCTCCGGACACCGGCGCAACCGCGCTACCCCGTCGTGGCCCCCCCGGACCGGCCGGGTCTTACTGCGCTGCGTTGTCGAACGTCTCCTGCCACTGGGCGTGCTCGCGGCCGGCATCCAGCCGGCGGCTGGCAGTCCATCTGGGCAGGTAGTCGGGCGCAGTCAGCTCGCGGACGGGCTCCGGTATCTTGGGCTCAGGCCGGGTCTGGACAGATCTGAGCTCAGGCCGGGTCTGGTCAGGTCTGGCCACAGGCCGGGTCTGGTCAGGTCTGGCCACAGGCCGGGTCCGGACCGGCTTTCGGTCGTGGCCCGGACTCGGCCTCGCCACCGCAAAGGCCGCGATCCCCCACCTGATGCAGCCCACAAGCGCCCAAAGCACGAGCCCGGCCAGGATGACTTGCCAAAGAGCGACCACTACCCCGATGGCGAGCAGCACGACGATCCACATGGCGACACAGTTACATACTCGACGTGCCCCGAGATAGGGTCTTTTTCCCCTAGCGCCCGCTCTGGCCTTAGGTCAGCATGACCATGCTGACAGCAGAATATTCCACCGGCATGTGTTGATCCGGTGGCTTCTGGTTACTATCCGAATTTGTCCCAGACCTGGCTCCACAGGAGCGCCAGTGTCGGGCCGGCGACCGCCAGAAGTACCGCGACTAAAACGGCCGAAATCAGTGTGATGACCACCCACATCTTCACGTTGCCCCCTTCTCCCGTGCCGTTTAGCACCTAACGGCCCATGCACAGCCCGTGCCTCGCATCCTCGTCCATCGTGCTGTGGTTTTCCTTGGGCGCATGGCCCAGACTTGCGACAAAGTGCGAGGATCTGTTCTGCCTCGCTGTCGGGCGGTCCCGGGGCGGGCTGAGCACGACGATCCACCGAGCCTGCGAATGGAAAGGCAGGCCCCTGGCGTTCCCCATCGGACCTTGCCAGGGCTCGGACTCACGGATGGTCCCGCGCGTCCTTGACGCCATCAACGTCCCCCGCCCCGGCACTGTACGGGCAAGGACCCGCCCCGACACGGTACGGGCACGGACCCGCTCCGGCACGGTACGGGCACGGACCCGCCCCGACGCCGTGATGGGTGACAAGGCCTGCTCCTCCCTTGCCCACCGTTCACTCCTGCGGGCCCGATAAATCAAGGCAGTCATTCCCGAACCCAGGGACCAGATCGCCACCCGATACGACAAGCTCGCCATCACCTGCCGCTCCGGGGCAGCCCTCCACGCAGTCCTGATCCGGCTCGCCACTAAGGGGACACGCGCTGGTTCCGGCCAGGCCCGCGGGCGTACGATCGCGGTTATGGAACGTCCGCGCGGTGGCTGCCATAAGGCTGGACACGGGGCTGCAGATCAAGGGACCCGGTGCCGCGGGGCGTGAGTGGGGACTCCACCCCGGAGCAGGTTTTCAGCGGCTCCCCCCGGGGCCTGGATCTGTTCCATGCCGTGGAAGGGTTGCTGGCCGCGCCAGCCCCGCCGGCGGGCCGCGCCACGAAAAGCCAAGTGGCCTTCCGGGAGAAGCGCGGTTTCGCGTACCTCTGGTGGCCGGGGCGCTACGTTGATTCCGTGGTGCCCGCCGTGCTCTCGATCTCGCTCCCGCGGCGCATCGATTCCGCCAGGTTCAAGGAGATCGTCAGCCCCGCACCCGGGGTGTGGATGCATCACCTGGAGTTGCACAACGAGGAGGAGCTCGACGCCGAGGCAGCCGGCTGGCTGCACGGGGCCCGTGCGTCGGCGGGCTGAGGCCGGCGCAGGGCGGGTGGAGGCAGAACGGGGCGGGCAGACCGGGATGGTCCGCCCGCCCGCCCGGCCGCGTCGCCTGTTACATGTGGTCGATCCTGATCTTCTTGGACGTCGATTCCGGCGCGGCCACGGGGGCAGGAGCCCGCACCTCAAGCACGCCGTCCTTGTAGGTGGCGGTGACGTCCTCTTCCTTGGCACCCGGCGGCAGCGCCACACTGCGCGAGAAGGAGCCATAGCGGAACTCCGAGCGGTAGCCGTCCTTGCTCTTGTGCTCGATTTTCTCCTCACGCTCCGCCTTGATGTGCAGCATGCCCTCGCTCACGGAGACGTCGACGTCCCTGTCGGGATCAATCCCCGGAACCTCAGCCCGCACCACCAGGGTGGTGCCGTCCACAAACTGTTCGACCTTGATGGACGGTGTCATGGTCATGTCACCGTCGAGGAAACGCTTGATCGGCTCCAGCACGTCCGACGGGACCCACTTGTTCACTTCAGCCACGATTGTCCTCCTGATTTTTTGCCCCTGCCGTGGTGTGGTCAGGGGCGGTAGCCCCATTACACACCCCGGCAGCGCCCGGCGCTACAGGCTGAAAGCCCTACTGCGGCTGACCCGGCGCGTGCCGCCGGGCGGACAGCACCGGCGGCCCCCGCCGTCGTCGTACGCTTCCGGAACCTGCCCTAGTGGCCCATGCCCAGGCCGCCGTCGACCGGGATGACGGCGCCGGAGATGTAGGCGGCCTCGTCGCTGGCGATCCAGCGGACCACGTTGGCGACCTCGGAGGCCTCGGCGAACCGGCCGGCGGGAACCTTGGAGAGGTAGTCCTTCTGCGTTGCCTCGGCCAGTTCCGCCGTCATGTCCGTGTTGATGAAACCGGGTGCCACGACGTTCGCGGTGATGCCGCGGGCGCCCAACTCGCGGGTCAGCGAGCGGGCGATGCCGACGAGGCCGGCCTTGGAAGCCGAGTAGTTGATCTGGCCGGGCGCGCCGTAGAGGCCCGAGACGGAGGAAATCAGGACCACACGGCCCTTGCGTGCCCGGATCATGCCCCTGGAGGCGCGCTTGATCACGCGGAAGGCGCCGGTGAGGTTGGTGTCGATGACCGAGGTGAAATCGTCCTCGCTCATGCGCATCAGGAGGGTGTCCTTGGTGATGCCGGCGTTGGCCACCAGCACCTCGACGGGGCCATGGGCGGCTTCCACTTCGGTGAACGCGGCGTCCACCGAGGCCTCGTCCGTGACGTCGGCCCTGACGCCGAGGATCCCGGCCGGGAGAGAGGATTCGCTGCGGTAGGTGACGGCCACCTTGTCGCCGTTGGCGTGGAAGGCTTCGGCGATGGCGAGGCCGATTCCGCGGTTGCCGCCGGTGATCAGGACGCTGCGGCCGGTGGTTGCTGTTTCAGACATGGTGGGGCTCCGGAATTCTGCGGCGGGACGGCGCCGCGCTGGGGGCGGGATTTTCCTGCCTTCGATCTTAGCGCCCGGTGCCGCCCGCGTTTGGGCGGCTCCCCCGTTGGTGAGAGAATTGCAGTAAGCCTTGGGAGCGTGATCTGTCAGCCGTGACACTCAAAGACCGACCCGGTGCCCCTGTGCCCGGAAACCCGGACGAACCGTCCGGTTATTCCGAGGTACACAGCATCACAGACGCCGCCGCTGCGCACTCGGAAGAGATGCGCCAGCGGATGATCAAGTACGCAGTGGCGATGGGCATCCGCATGGTGTGCCTGATCCTGATTTTTGTGGTGGACGGCTGGCTGAGGATCCTCCCGATCATCGGGGCTGTATTCCTGCCCTGGTTTGCCGTCATTATCGCCAACGGAAGCGACACGGCGGAAGTCCACTCTGACTCGCTGCTGGACAACGCTCCGCTGGACCAGCTCGAGGCGCCGGCCGCCGCCCCGGCCGGCCAGGGGGACACGGTGCCGGACGATCCGTCGATGACGCTGCTGCAGGGCGAACTCGTCGATGATGATGACTCCCCGAAGGATGGACACGGGACGCCGGGTGTCCCCGGCGTTCCCGGCGGGCACGCCGATGATGGCGGCGGCAGCGAACGGGCCGCGTCATGAACCTTTTTGACCTCACCGGGAACGGCGGGGCTGCCGGTCCGGCGGAAGCCGTCTGCGCCCGCAAAGCGTGCCGGAGCGGCGCCGAATGGCAGCTGCTCTGGAACAACCCGAAGATCCACACCCCCGAGCGGCGCAAGATCTGGCTGGCCTGCGGAGAGCACCGGGCCTGGCTCGAGGACTATCTGCAGACCCGCGGGCTCTGGAAGGACACCGTGGCACTGAACCCGGCAGGCAGGGCAAGCTGAATGTACCGTTTTCTCTTCTCCAGCAAGTGGCTGGGGTATCTGTTGCTGGCCGCGATTTTTGCGGCGGCATGCGTCGGACTGGGCCGCTGGCAGATGGACCGCCGCGCCGAGACGCTCGCCGAGATCGACCGGGTCACCTCGAACTATTCCGCCACGCCCGTCCCGTTCGCGGAGGTCAAGGACCAGTTCAGCGCGCTGGCGGCGGAACGCGAGTGGACCCAGGTGGAGCTGAAGGGCAGTTACGACGTCGCCGGTCAGCGCATCGTCCGCAACCGCCCGCTCAACGGCCAGCCCGGCTACGAAGTCGTTGTCCCCTTTAGGGTGGATTCCGGCGAGACTGTCGTGATTGACCGCGGCTGGCTGCCGATCGGCAACAACAATCCGGGCAGCCCCGACGCGGTTCCAGCACCCCCGCAGGGGACCGTGACCGTCGTCGCCCGGCTCAAACCTGCCGAGCCCGCGCTCCAGCGCGGCGCCCCGGACGGGCAGCTGGCCTCGATCGATCTCGCCGCCTACTCCGCGGAGCTGGGCTACCCCCTGCTGACGGGCGCGTATGGCCAGCTGGCGTCGGAGAGCCCGGCGGCGGCGGACATGCCCTTCCCGTTCCCCAAGCCCTCCACCGAAGAGGGCACCCACCTGTCCTACTCGCTGCAGTGGTTCGCCTTCGGCGTGCTGATGTTCATCGGCTTCGGGTACGCGGCCCGTCAGCAGGCTCGCAATGCCGCCATTGATGCGGAGGACGCCGCATCCCAGTCGGCAGACACCGACGGCGTCCTGATGCACTCCAGCGGCCCGGTGGCCCGCCGCAGCCCTGTCGCCCGCAGGCGGAAGAACGCGACCGCGGAGCAAGAGGAAGACGCCATCCTGGACGCCCAGGGGTTCTGAGCAGTGGCCGTCCTGTTCCCGGAGCCCGTGGCCCGGGTGAAGCACGCGCTGAACGTGCTGGGCGCCGAGAATACCGTCACGGTGTTCAAGTCGACAGTCCCGACGGCGGCCGCGGCGGCTGCGGCGCTGGGCTGCGAGGTCGCGGCCATCACCAACAGCCTCGTGTTCGACCTTGAGGGCGCCCCGCTGCTGATCCTGGCCAGCGGCGCCGCCAGGGTCGATGTCCGGAAGGTCGCCGCGCAGCTGGGCACGGGACGAATCCGGCGGGCCTCCCCCGGATTCGTCCTGGACCACACCGGCCAGGAAGTGGGCGGCGTCGCCCCGGTCGGGCATCCGGAGAAAATCAGGACGCTGCTGGACGAGTCCCTTGCGGCCCACCCCGTGCTCTGGGCCGGCGCGGGGGACCATCACTCGATGTTCTCCATCACCTACGAACAGCTGCGCAGGATCACCGAAGCTAAAGAGATGCCCGTCCGCTGAGCAAGGATCCCGGAGCAGGCTACGCCAGCGTGATCAGGTCCAGGTAGTCTTCGTTCCAGTGGTCCTCGATGCCGTCGGGCAGCAGCACAACGCGCTCCGGATTCAGCGCCTCCACGGCACCTTCATCGTGGCTCACCAGCACCACGGCGCCGGTGTAGTTGCTGAGGGCGCCGAGGATTTCGGCGCGGCTGGCCGGGTCCAGGTTGTTGGTGGGCTCATCGAGGAGCAGCACGTTCGCACTGGAGGCGACGATGGTGGCCAGGGCCAGGCGGGTCTTCTCGCCGCCGGACAGCACACCGGCAGGCTTGTCGACGTCGTCGCCGGAGAACAGGAACGAGCCCAGGATGTTGCGTACTTCCGCGTCATTCATGTCGGGGGCGGAGGAGCGCATGTTCTGCAGCACGGTCCGGTCAACGTCGAGCGTCTCGTGCTCCTGGGCGTAGTAGCCCACCTTCAGGCCGTGGCCCGCAACGACTTTTCCGGTGTCCGGCTTGTCGACGCCGGCGAGCATGCGCAGCAGGGTGGTCTTGCCGGCGCCGTTGAGGCCCAGGATGACCACTTTGGAGCCGCGGTCGATCGCGAGGTCGACGTCGGTGAAGATTTCCAGCGAGCCGAAGGACTTGCTAAGGCCGTCCGCGGTGAGCGGGGTCTTGCCGCACGGCGACGGATCCGGGAAGCGCAGGGCTGCCACGCGGTCGGTCGCGCGCACGGCTTCGAGGCCGCCCAGCAGGCGCTCGGCACGCTTGGCCATGTTCTGCGCGGCGACGGCCTTGGTGGCCTTGGCGCGCATCTTGTTGGCCTGGTCGAAGAGGACCTGGGCCTTCTTCTCCGCGTTGGCGCGCTCCCGCTTGCGGGCGCGCTCGTCGGTTTCGCGCTGCTGGAGGTAGCGCTTCCAGTCCATGTTGTAGAAGTCGATCTGCGCGCGGTTGGGATCCAGCAGGAAGACCTTGTTCACGGTGGCCTCGAGCAGTTCCGTGTCGTGGCTGATCACGATCAGGCCGCCCTGGTGGTTCTTCAGGAACTCGCGCAGCCAGGTGATGGAGTCGGCGTCGAGGTGGTTCGTGGGCTCATCGAGGAGCATCGTTTCGGCGTCCGAATACAGGATGCGGGCGAGCTCCACACGGCGGCGCTGGCCGCCGGAAAGGGTCTTGAGCGGCTGGTTCAGCAGCCGGTCCGGGAGGGCGAGGTTGGAACAGATCGCGGCGGCCTCGGCCTCGGCAGCGTAGCCGCCGGCAGCCAGGAACTCGGATTCGAGCCGGTCGTAACGGTTCATTGCCTTGCGCTGGACCTCGGCGTCGTCGCTGGCCATGTCCTCGTGGCACTGCCGGAGTTTGCCGACGGCGACGTCCAGGCCGCGGGCGGACAGGATCCGGTCGCGGGCCAGCTGCTCCATGTCCGGGGTCCGGGGATCCTGCGGCAGGTAGCCGATCTCACCGCTGCGCGTGACCTTTCCGCCAGCGGGCTGGCCTTCGCCCGCGAGCACCCGGGTCAGCGTGGTCTTGCCTGCACCGTTACGGCCCACAAGGCCGATCTTGTCTCCCTTGTCGATCCGGAAGCTCACCTGGTCCATAAGGAGGCGGGCGCCGGCGCGCAGTTCGAGATCCTGGACGGTAATCAATGCAGCTAAGGCCTTTCACAACAGGGAACGCCGCGGCACAACGGTGGAATCTGGAGGGGGCCGGGGCAGTGTGGCCGAGAGAACGGCCTCTCTCAGTCTACCGGCCCAGCCTCCGCCCGTTGACAAGTGCCCCGCCGGTAGCCGGAAACCCCGGACGGCGGCGGTGGCGGCCGTGCACTCCCGGGCACCACCGGCCGCCATTGGTGCGGCCCTCCAGCTACCGGGCCCCCGGTTAGTGGAGCACCTACAAAAAACCCGGCCCGGCATGGTCGTAAAGTCAAAATCAGTAGCAGAACCGATTCACTCGCGATAGGAACTCCCCGTGACGCAGACCCAAGGCACCACAGCCGCCACCCCCGCCCGGCAGCGGAACCGCTGGAACGCCACCGACCTCGGACTGATCGCAGTCTTCGCCGCGCTCGTGGCCGTCTCCGCCCTGATCGCCGCCATTCCGGTGGCCGGGATGGGCGTTCCCGTCACGGTGCAGACGCTCGCGGTGATGCTCACCGGCCTTGCCCTGGGCCCCGGCAGGGCGTTCGCCGCCGTCGGGCTCTACGTTCTGCTCGGTCTCGCCGGGCTGCCGATCTTCAGCGGCGGGCGCAGCGGGCTCGGGGTCCTGGCCGGCCCCTCGGCGGGCTACCTCATCGGCTTTGTCTGTGCCGCGACGGCGGCGGGCTGGCTGACCGTCGTCGTGCTGCGCCGCACGGCGGGCCGTCCCGGCAGGCTGCGCGCGGTCCTGCTTTTCGCGGCCGCGATGGTCAGCAGCATCATCTTCGTCCACGGCCTCGGCATCCTCGGCATGATGGCCAACGCGAAGCTGGACTTCCCGGAGGCGTTCCTCGCGGACCTGGTCTTCTACCCGGGAGATGTGGTCAAGAACGTGCTGGCCGTGACCATTGCCCTGGCCCTGCACAAGGCATTTCCGGATCTGCTGATCCGCCGGAGCCGGAGCGGCGGAACGGTTGCCCCGGCCGGCACGCCCGCTCCCCCCGCCACAGCGGGTCACCGGCCGTGAGCATCATCGCGCTGGACCGGGTTGCGGTGCGGGTGGCGGTTGACGGCCGCCCCGCGCCGAAAACCCTGCTGGCGGAGCTGACCCTTCGGCTCACCGAGCAGCGGATCGGCATCATCGGCGCCAACGGCTCCGGCAAGTCCACCCTGCTGCGGCTCCTCAACGGACTCGTGGCGCCAAGCAGCGGCACCGTGACGGTGGACACGTGGGACACGGTCCGCTCAGCACGGGAGGTTCGCCGGCGCGTCGGCTTCGTCTTCACCGACCCGCTGTCCCAGCTGGTCATGCCGACCGGGAGGGAGGACGTGGAGCTCTCACTCCGCCGCTCAGTCCGGAACGCCCGCGAACGCAGCCGTCAAGCGGAAGCAACCCTGGACCGCTTCGGGCTGCTGCCGCTGGCCGACCAGAGCATCTACGAACTCTCCGGCGGGGAGCGCCAGCTGCTGGCCCTCGCGGCGGTCCTCGCTGTGGACCCGGAGGTGCTGGTCCTGGACGAGCCGTCCACCCTGCTGGACCTGCGCAACCGGGAGCTGCTGCGCCGGACCCTGGCCGGACTGAGCCAGCAGGTCATCCTTTCCACCCACGATCTTGAGCTCGCGCTGGACCTCGACCGGGTCCTCGTCGTCGACGCCGGCGCGGTGGTGTTCGACGGCGGGGCGGCCGGCGCCGTCGCGCACTACCGTGCGCTGTGCGCGGCGGCACTCCCGGCTTACGGCGCGGTAGCGGACGCGGCACGCCCGGGGCGCCCGCCCCTGGCGCAGCGGCATCCGGAAAATCCGCACCTGGAAAATCCGCACCTGGCGAATCCGCCCCTGGCGCAGCGGCATCCGGGGCAGCTGTGAGCGGCCACGGGTTCCTGCTGGCCAACTATGTGCCGGGCAGCTCCCTGCTGCACCGTGCGCCGCTGTGGCTGAAGTTCCTGCTGGTCGTCGGCTGCGGCATGGCGTCCTTTCTGATTGTGGACTGGGCCGTTGCGGCCGCCGCCCTGGCCGTGATGTGCGCACTGTTCCTGCTCAGCGGGGCGGGTGTGGCGCGGCTGTTCCGTGCGGTCCGGCCCGTGCTGCCGGTCCTGGCGGCGATCGGGCTGTTCCAGTGGTGGCAGCTCGGCGGCCCGGCCGCGGCGCGGATTGTGCTCAACGTACTGGTCTGTATTGTGGCGGCGTCCATCCTCACGGCCACCACCCCGGTGCAGCGGCTGCTGGACGGCGTGGCTTCCCTGGCGAAGCCGTTCCAGCGCTTCGGCGCGGATCCCGAGCGCTTCGCCCTGACCATCGCCATCATGCTGCGCAGCATTCCGTTCATCGCCGGGGCCTTCAGCGACGTCCGCGATTCCGCGCGGGCCCGCGGGCTGGAGCGCAACCCCCGGGCCCTGATTCTCCCGGTCTTCATCACCACCGTGGCTTTCGCCCGGCAGACCGGCGATGCCCTCGCCGCCCGCGGCCTGGGTGAGGCCGAGACGCCGGGGCATGCACCGCCGGCCACCCCCGCCACGGGACATGCCCTCCCCTGACCCCGTCGGACCACTGGACATGCGCTCCCCTGCACGCGGCCACTGGACATAGGCCCACGATGTCCGCTGGCCGGGCCGAAAAATGGGCATGTCCCCCGGTGGCGTGATGCGGGTCCGAGCTCCAAAGCCGCGGGACCACTGGACATGCGCCCCCCTGAGCGCGGCCACTGGACATAGGCCCACGATGTCCGCTGGCCGGGCCCAAAAATGGGCATGTCCCCCGGTGGCGTGATGCGGGTCCGAGCTCCAAAGCCCCGGGACAACGGACATGCGCTCCCCTGAACGCGGCCACTGGACATAGGCCCACGATGTCCGCTGGCCGGGCCGAAAAATGGGCATGTCCCCCGGTGGCACGTGAACCAGCTAGGGCAAGGTCCGGTACTCCAGCAGCGCGGCGGTCCCCATGCCTCCGGCGATGCTGATCAGGGCCAGCGCCAGTTGCCCCTCGGCGGGGCTGCGGCGTACCTGGGCCAGCAGCCGCGTGACGAGCACGGCGCCGGACGCCCCGTACGCGTGTCCCAGGGCCAGGGTGCCGCCGCCGGCGTTGGCGCGTTCCGGGCGGATGCCGAGCTGGTCCAGGCACGCGATGGTCTGGGCTGCGAACGCCTCGTTGAACTCGATCAGACCCAGCTCCGCGGCCGTGACGCCGCTGCCGTCCAGCAGGTGTTCGGCCGCCCGGGCCGCTCCGATGCCCAGCAGTTGCGGGTCCACGCCCGCCGTGTGTGTGCCCCGCACGAGGAAGCAGCCGCTGGCGCCCAACCGGCGGGCGCGTTCCACCGAGGTGATCACGACGGCGGCCGCACCGTCCGCGTCGAAGCAGGAGTTCCCGGCGGTGACGGTGCCGCCGGCGGCGAACACCGGAGGGAACCGAGCCAGCACGGATGCGGTCAACCCGCGGCGCGGCCCGTCGTCGGCACTCACCGTGCGCGGGCCGTCCGGTCCGGGCACACCGGCCAGCGGGACGATCTCAGTGTCGAAGAAGCCCTCCGCGGCGGACGCCAGGGCACGCTGGTGGCTGCGCAGCGCCAGCGCGTCCTGCCGTTCCCGGCTGACCTCGAAACAGGCGGCCACATTTTCGGCCGCCACGCCCATGTCAGGATCGCCATGGCCCAGGGGTGCGAACTGCGCCCGCGCAAAGAATTCCGGAGCCCCGCCGGCGTCCCGGCGGGCCCGGAGCGGTGCCGTGCTGATGCTCTCCACTCCGCCGGCCAGGTACACGCCGCCCCCGCCGGCCGCCACGAGGCGGGAGGCCAGGGCAATCGCGTCGAGCCCGGACCCGCACTGCCGGTCCACCGTGAGCCCGGGGACGCTGACCGGCAGGCCTGCCTCGAGGGCCGCGAGCCGGGCCACGTTCCCGCCCCCGCCGACGGCGTTGCCGATCACCACATCAGCCACCGAGGCCGGGGCCACACCGGTGTCGCTGAGCAGGCGGCGGAGCACAGGGGCCAGCAGTTCGTGGGCGTGCAGGGTCTTCAGGGCTCCGTTGGCGCGGCAGATCGGAGTGCGCCGGGCGGCGATGATGACCGGCTGACGGTCGTCGGGAAGAATCCGCGAAGGGCTCTCAGCCAAGACGCTGGATCCGGGGGTCGCTGCGGGCAATCCAGTCGAGCAGCAGCTCCCGGCTGAGCTTGCCGCGGTCCGTCAGGGGAAGTTCGGCCAGGGCGAAGTATTCCAGCGGCCGCTTGGTCCGCGACAGTACGTCCTCGACGCCTGTCTTCAGCTGGGTGGCAGTCACCCCGCCGTGCGAAGGAACAACGCCGGCGATGACCTTCTGGCCGCGCAGCCCGTCCGCGAGGCCCGCGGCCACGGCAGCGGCCACGCCGGGAACCGAGGCCAGTGCCAGTTCGACCTCATGCGGGTAGACGTTGGTGCCGGCGGTGATGATCAGGTCCGAGCGGCGGCCCAGCATGTGCAGGATCCCGCCTTCGAGGTAGCCCTGGTCCCCCACCGTGTGCCAGCCGTCGAAGCTCTGCAGGGCCAGGCCGTCGTCGCCCCAGAGGTAGCCGTCGCTGACCATGCCGCTGCGGACGCAGATGTTGCCGTCAGTGCCGTCCGGCAGCTGGAGTCCGCCGGCGTCGAGAATGCGGATCTCGACGCCGGGAAACGGCGTGCCGATCCCGGTTCCGCGCTGTTCGGGCTGCTGCCCGGGCGGGAGTCCGGCGCCGGAGACGAAGCTGAGCTCCGAGGCGCCGTAGTACTCGAAGATGGTCGCGTTGGGTGCCCAGCGGCGGGCTGCTTCCAGGGTCCGCGCGTCCAGTTTTGACCCGGCGCAGATGATGCTCCGGATGCCTGAGGCGTCGACACCGCCGCTCAGTCCCCGTTCGCTGAGGATCCGGAGCATCGTGGGGACAAGGACCAGCCGGGTGATTCCGTCATGGCTGACGGCGGCATGGGCGTCGCCGACGTCGAACCGGGCAAGGGTGTGGAACTCCGAGCCGGCGTGCAGGCATTCGGCCAGGGCATAGAGGTTCAGGCTGGCCGCGAGGGGCCCGGGGGCCAGGGTCTTGTCGTCCGCGTGCAGGCCGAAGAATTCAACCGACGCGTCGAAGGACAGCTGCCAGGACCGGCGCGAGCGGCTGAAGGCCTTGGGGACAGACGTGGTACCGGAGGTCAGTCCAATCAGGAACGGCGTGTCCGGGAGCCCGTCAACAAGGTCCGCCCAGGGAGCCACATCCGACCCGGTCACGACTGTCGCGCGGATCCGGTCCCTGATGCTGTCGTGCAGCTGCTGCGGCCAGGCAGGGTCCAGCACGGCGCATTGCCGCTCCCCCGCAACGGCGGCCGCGAACGCTGCGGCAAAGTGCAGCGAGTTCCCCCCGGACAGCACGGTCACGGCGGACGTGCCCGGCACCAGGCCGGCGGCCGCGTCCCGCAGCTCTTCCCAGCTCAGGCGCTGCCCGGCGACGACGACGGCGGTCCCGTCGGGGCGGTCACCGGCCCAGCGCTGGAGTCTGTCGAGAAAAGGCATCAGGCCAACTTTACCGGGCCGGGGAAGCCCGAAAGCAGGCACACGATATTGTGACAGCATGAGTTTCAATGACAACGTCCAACTGGACCCCTCGCAGGTCCAGGACCGGCGCGGCATGGGCCGCGGCGGAAAAGTCGGGATCGGCCTCGGCGGCGGCATCATCCTGCTGATCGCCTCCCTGCTCGGCATCAATCCGGGACTGCTGGAGGGCCTCGCCGGCAGCACGCAGGATTCCGGTTCGCAGAGCCAGAGCACCGCCCCTGCCTGCGCCACCGGCGCCGACGCCGACGCCCGGCTCGACTGCCGCATCACCGGCACGGTCAACAGCCTGAACGCCTTCTGGCCCGCCTACCTGGCCCAATACGACCGGCAATACCCGCAGCCCGGCACGGTGATCTTCGAACGGGCCACCAACACCGGCTGCGGCGCCGCGACCTCGGCCGTGGGGCCGTTCTACTGCCCCGCCGACTCGACCGCGTACTTCGACCCGGGCTTCTTCCAGGAACTCGTGGACCGCTTCGGTTCCTCCGGCGGGCCGCTGGCGCAGGAGTATGTGGTGGCCCACGAATTCGGCCACCACATCCAGAACGTGCTCGGGAACCTGGACCAGGCCCAGCAGGACCCGCAGGGACCGGAATCCGGTGCCGTACGCGTGGAGCTGCAGGCTGACTGCTACGCCGGCCTGTGGGTCCGCCACGCCACGACCCAGGAGGACCCCCGGACCGGGCTGCCGTTCCTGGATCCGCTGACGGAACAGGACCTGCGCGATGCCCTCTCCGCCGCCTCGGCCGTCGGGGACGACCGGATCCAGCAGGCCGCAACCGGGACAGTGTCCCCGGAGGCCTGGACCCACGGCTCCAGCGCGCAGCGCCAAAAGTGGTTCTACCAGGGATACCGGACCGGCGACATCAACCAGTGCGACACCTTCGGCGCCGCCGCCCTCTGACCCCATCCGCTGCTCCGCACCTGCCGTTATGGGCTGCCGAGAGTGCGGTTGCGGCGCAATCAACGAACGACGACGGCGGGCCCACCTCCAAGAGGTGGGCCCGCCGTCGTTTTTGCCTCAGGGAGGGGGTGCGGATCAGATGTTGAAGCCGAGCGCACGCATCTGGTCGCGGCCGTCCTCGGTGATCCGTTCCGGACCCCACGGCGGCATCCATACCCAGTTGAGGCGCCATTCGTCGACGATCCCTTCCAGGGACTTCCCGACCTGCTCCTCGATTACATCGGTAAGCGGGCAGGCGGCCGTGGTGAGCGTCATGTCGATCAGCAGGGCGCCGTCGTCGTCCGAGTAC
Organism: Pseudarthrobacter leeuwenhoeki; assembly: GCF_055412885.1. Taxonomy (NCBI): domain Bacteria; kingdom Bacillati; phylum Actinomycetota; class Actinomycetes; order Micrococcales; family Micrococcaceae; genus Pseudarthrobacter; species Pseudarthrobacter leeuwenhoeki. The sequence goes on from NZ_JBVAYY010000015.1 coordinate 24,416, forward strand.
TTCAGGCCGTACAGCAGCCCCAGGTCAACGATGTTCACGCCCAGTTCGGGGTCGATCACATCCATGAGGGCTTCTTCGACATCCTCGAGGCTCGTACGGGCCACATTGAGTTCGGTCATTGCCAAGTCCTAACTAGGCCTGTGCTGCAGCGGACGCGGCAGCAATGGTGGCTGCCCCGGCGCCGGTGGCGTAGCGGTCGTAGCCTTCTTCTTCCAGGCGGTCGGCGAGCTCCGGGCCGCCCTCTTCCACAACCTGGCCGTCAACGAACACATGCACGAAGTCGGGCTTGATGTAGCGCAGGATCCGGGTGTAGTGCGTGATGAGCAGGGTGCCCATGTTGCCTTCGGAGTGGGCGCGGTTGACGCCCTCGGAGACAACCTTGAGCGCGTCGACATCCAGGCCCGAGTCGGTCTCGTCCAGGATGGCGAACTTCGGCTTGAACAGCTCCAGCTGAAGGATCTCGACGCGCTTCTTCTCGCCGCCTGAGAAGCCCTCGTTGACGTTGCGCTGGGTGAAGTCGGCGTCGATGCGCAGCTGGGCCATGGCCGCCTTGACGTCCTTGGTCCAGGTCCGCAGCTTCGGTGCTTCGCCGTCGATGGCCGTCTTGGCGGTCCGCAGGAAGTTCGTCATGCTGACGCCGGGAACCTCGACGGGGTACTGCATGGCCAGGAACAGGCCGGCGCGGGCGCGCTCGTCCACGCTCATCGCCAGGACGTCCTCGCCGTCCAGCGTGATGGTGCCGGAGGTGACGTTGTAGCGCGGGTGTCCGGCGATGGTGGACGCCAGGGTGGACTTGCCGGAACCGTTCGGGCCCATGATGGCGTGGGTTTCGCCGGTCCGGATTCTCAGGCTGACGCCCTTCAGGATTTCCTTCGTGCCCTGCTCGGTGTCAATGCTGACGTGCAGGTCCTTGATCTCAAGAGTAGACATGTGCCTTGTTCTCCTTTGCACCATGCCCTCCGGCACGGTGCGGTTTCTTGTCGATAGGTTCTGTTGTGCGGGTTGCCGGCTGCGGGCAGCTAGCTGAAGTTCGGGGCCTCGGCGCCGTTCAGGACGTTGGTGAAGTCCACGTAGACCTCGTCGTCCAGGACGGTCACAGCAAAGACGGGCACAGGATCATAGGCCGGCAGCTGGAGCGGTTCGCCGCTGCGCAGGTCGAACTGGGAGCCGTGGCCCCAGCACTCGATCTTGCAGCCTTCCACCTCACCTTCGGAGAGGGAGATGTCCGCGTGCGAGCAGGTGTCACCGATGGCGTGGATCTCGCCCATCGAGTCCTTCACGATCGCGACAGGGTAGTCGTCGACCAGGATCCGCAGCGCCTGCTTGAGGTGGATCTCACTGGCGTTGCAAACGAGTTCGCCTCTTGGCTGTTCAGTCATGAAAAGTTTCCGTGTTCTCCAGTGCTGCGTTCTCCAGTGCTTCGCACTAGTTGTCCGTTGCCGCGAGTTCGCGCTCGACGGCGTCCGTGAGGCGCTCCTCGATGGCGGGAACCTTGATCTGCTGGATGATCTCGTTCAGGAAGCCGCGGACCACCAGACGGCGGGCCACCTCTTCCGGAATGCCGCGGGCCATCAGGTAGAACAGGTGCTGGTCGTCGAACCGTCCGGTGGCGCTGGCGTGGCCGGCGCCGGCGATCAGGCCGGTCTCGATTTCCAGGTTCGGCACGGAGTCGGCGCGGGCGCCGTCGCTGAGGACCAGGTTGCGGTTGGCCTCGTAGGTGTCGGTGCCTTCTGCTTCCTTGCGGATCAGGACGTCACCCACCCAGACGGTGTGCGCGTTGCGTCCCTGCAGTGCGCCCTTGTACAGGACGTTGGACTTGCAGTTCGCGACGGCGTGGTCCACGAAGAGCCGCTGCTCCAGGTGCTGGCCGGCGTCGGCGAAGTACAGGCCGAACAGTTCCACTTCGGCGCCCGGGGCGGTGAAGCGGGCCGACGGGGTGACACGCACAAGGTCGCCGCCGAGGCTGACAACGATGTGCTTGAACTTGGCGTCACGGCCGAGCTTCGCCTGCTGGGAGGACGCGTGCACGGCGTCGTCGTTCCATTCCTGGAGCGAAATGACGGTGAGCTGCGCGCCGTCCTCCACGAGGATCTCGATGTTCTCCGACACGACGGCGGTGCCCTGGTGGTCCAGGACCACGACGGCCTTGGAGAACTTCTCCGCGACAATCACCACGTGCTGGGCGGAGGCCTGGGTGCCCTGGCCGGTCAGCAGGAGGCTGACCTCGCCGTCGACCTGGACCTCGGCCGGAACCGTGATGACGGTGGCTTCGGTGAAGTTCTCCCAGGCGTTCGCGGAAACGCGGTCCTCGGGAATGGCTGCAGAGCCGATCCTGCGGTCGTTCCGGCCGACGGTTTCAACGGTGACGCTGTCCGGGGCGGTGACGCTCACGGACGGTGCGGCCCCGTTGAGGACCTCGGTGTGCAGACCGCGGAGTCGCTTGAGCGGGGTGAAGCGCCAGTCCTCCTCCATGCCGGTCAGCGGCTTGAAATCCGCCAGCTTGTAGGAGGTCAGGCGTCCGGCGCGTGAGCTGTCCGGAACGCCGGCGCCGCCGCCGTGCGAGTGCCGTTTGACGGCCTCGCCGGCGAGCGGGGACTTGGACTCCGCGGCGTTCAGCGGTGACAGGCTCTCGCCTTCCTCGGTGAAGCCGTTGATGAACGGCTTGGCTGAGGGCGCGCCAATGCGGGCCTTTTCAGTAGTGATGTCAGTCATTAACCGACCGATCCTTCCATCTGCAGTTCAATCAGGCGGTTCAGCTCGAGGGCGTATTCCATCGGCAGCTCACGGGCAATCGGCTCGATGAAGCCACGGACGATCATCGCCATGGCCTCGTCTTCACGCATGCCGCGGGACATCAGGTAGAACAGCTGCTCTTCGCTGACCCGCGAGACCGTGGCCTCGTGCCCCATCGTGACGTCATCCTCGCGGATGTCGATGTACGGGTACGTGTCCGAACGGCTGATGGTATCCACCAGGAGCGCGTCACAGCGGACCGTGTTGGCCGAGTGCTTGGCGCCTTCGCGGACCTGGACGAGGCCGCGGTAGGCGGCGCGGCCGCCGCCGCGGGCCACGGACTTGGAAACGATCGAGCTCTTGGTGTTCGGCGCGATGTGGACCATTTTGGACCCGGTGTCCTGGTGCTGGCCCTCGCCCGCGAACGCGATGGACAGGGTCTCGCCCTTGGCGCCCTCGCCGACGAGGTAGACGGCCGGGTACTTCATGGTGACCTTGGAGCCGATGTTCCCATCGATCCACTCCATCGTCGCGCCCTCTTCGCAGATGGCGCGCTTGGTGACCAGGTTGTACACGTTGGTCGACCAGTTCTGGATGGTGGTGTAGCGGACGCGGGCGCCCTTCTTCACGATGATTTCCACCACGGCGGAGTGCAGCGAATCCGAGGTGTAGATCGGCGCGGTGCAGCCTTCAATGTAGTGGACGTAGGAGTCCTCGTCCGCGATGATCAGCGTGCGCTCGAACTGGCCCATGTTTTCCGTGTTGATGCGGAAGTAGGCCTGCAGGGGAATGTCCACGTGGACGCCCTTGGGAACGTACACGAAGGAACCGCCCGACCAGACGGACGTGTTCAGCGAAGCGAACTTGTTGTCGCCCACCGGGATGATGGTGCCGAAGTACTCCCGGAAGATCTCCGGGTGCTCGCGCAGTGCGGTGTCCGTGTCCAGGAAGATGACGCCCTGCTGTTCCAGGTCCTCGCGGATCTGGTGGTAGACGACCTCGGACTCGTACTGGGCGGCGACACCGGAGACGAGGCGGCTGCGCTCGGCTTCCGGGATGCCCAGCTTCTCGTAGGTGTTCCGGATGTCCTCGGGGAGGTCTTCCCAGGTCTTGGCCTGCTTTTCCGTGGACCGCACGAAGTACTTGATGTTGTCGAAGTCGATGCCGGAGAGGTCTGCACCCCAGGTCGGCATGGGCTTGCGGTCGAAGTACTTCAGACCCTTGAGGCGCAGGTCCAGCATCCACTCCGGCTCATTCTTCTTGGCCGAAATGTCGCGGACGACGTCCTCGTTGATGCCGCGGCGGGCGTTGGCTCCGACGTCGTTCTTGTCGGACCAGCCGTACTCGTAGGTTCCGATTCCGTGGAGCTCGGGATTCTTTTCCAGAATCTCCGAAATCACAGTGGATTCAGCAACCTTTTTCTCTGATAGTTGGTCCGTCATCACGGCCTTTCTTGCAGATGGTTGGATACTTCGTCCAGGCTGCCCGGGGTGGTTGCGGGGCTGTGAGGCCCCCTGGCCGCCGGACGGCCTGTAGGTATGTGGGTGGTGCAGACGTGCCCGCCGCGTGCCAGTGTGGAGAGCCGGCGGACGTCGACGCCGACCAGCCGTGAGAACACGTCGGTCTCGACGTCGCAGAACACCGGGAACTGCGCGGCCAACTGCTGGATGGGGCAGTGTCCCTGGCAGAGCTGGACGCTGGAGAGCGCCGCCGGCAGCGGCGCCTTGGCTTCGATCGACGTCGTGGAGGCCACGAACCCGTCGCGGCTCAGCGCCTCGGACAACGCCTGGGCCCGGGCGGTGATGTCCGGGCCGGCGGCGTCAATTTCCGGCGCGTAGCGGCGTTCCATCTCGCCGAAGCGTTCGACGGCGAACTGCCGCACGGCGTCGGGCCCCGCCATTTCGCCGAGTCGCTGCAGGGCCAGGGTGGCGATGTCCAGGTAGTCGTTGCCCAGCGTGGACTGGCCCTGGGAACTGAAGACATAGCGGCGGGCGGGGCGCCCTGCCCCGGCACCGGCACGGGCTGCGCGCTTGACCTCAATCACGCCGCTGCGTGAGAGGTGGTCCAGATGCCGCCGGACAGCGGCGGGTGTGAACCCGAGCAGCTCGCCCAGTTCGGCGGCGCTGATGGGGCCCTGTTCCAGGACTGCGTTCAGCACGCGGTCCCGGGTACGCTCTTCGGCGTCGACCGCCGGCAGGGCGGTCGCGGCAGGAGTAGAGGGGCTCACGGAATACACAACACAATCATGTCGTAATTTAGTCCCGCAGGCCAGTAAGGCATGGCTATCCTCCGACCCCCGGCGGGAGTGTCAGCCCGGAGCCGCCGCCGCGTGCCGCCCCCCGGACCCCGGTCCGGCCGCGGGCCGGACCGGGACGTGCTACATCCCGTAGAATGCTGAGGTGCGATACCCCGAATCCCCCGTCCTGTCCATCAGCGGGCTAGTCAAGGATGTTGGGCCGCTGCCCACCCTCGACGGCAAAATGCTGCGCGTGGTCAGCGGTCTTTCCCTCGTCGCCGAACGCGGGCAGGTCACGGCCCTGCTGGGTGCCAACGGCGCGGGCAAGACCACCACCATCGAGTGCGCCCAGGGTCTGCAGAAACGCACGCACGGCAGCATCAGCCTCCTCGGTGAGGACCCGGACACCGCGGGGGCCGGGCTGCGGGCCCGCGTCGGGGTGATGCTGCAGGACGGCGGGCTGCCGCCGTCGGCCCGCCCCATTCCCCTGCTCAGGCATATTGCCGGGATGTACCAGGACCCGTGGCCGGTCGGGGAACTCATCGAACGCCTGGGGATCGACACATTCAGCCGGACGTCCGTGCGGCGGCTGTCCGGCGGGCAGAAGCAGCGGCTCGCGCTCGCGGCCGCGCTGGTGGGCAACCCCGAGGTGCTCTTCCTGGATGAGCCGAGCGCCGGCCTGGACCCGCAGTCGCGCCAGCTCGTGTTCGAGCTCATCTCCGAACTCCGGAACCGCGGGATGGGGATCGTCCTGACCACCCACCTCATGGATGACGCCCAGCGGCTCGCCGATTACGTCTACATCATCGACGCCGGCCGGAATGTCGCCGAGGGGACCGTCGCGCAACTCCTGCAGCACCGGCTCCCGCCGGAGGCCGGGGAGCAGCACATCCGCACGCTGCTGTTCGAGACCGACCCCGGACTGGATTTCACCGGGATACTGCCTGACGGCGTCAACGTCACCGAGGCGCGGGCCGGCAGCTACGCCGCCACCGGCGCGCTGACCGCCGCTGACCTCGCGGCGATCACCGCGCACTGGGCCGCGCGGGGAATCTTGCCCCGCTCGCTGAGCCTTGAAGCCCGCAGCCTTGAGGACGTTTTCCTCGACATTTCCGGAAGGGAAATCCGATGACCCGCGACAGTGCCGCACTGGGCAGCGCGCCGCCGGGCAGCGCCGCGCCGGCCCGCCCCCTCGGCAGCGCCCCGGCCCCGCTGTTGCGGCGCATCGTGCTGCAAGGCAAGTACGAGACGATCACCATGCTCCGGAACGGCGAACAGCTGATCCTGGCGGTCGTGCTGCCGCTGCTTGCCATGGTGGGCCTGACGGTCACTCCCCTGCTGGACGGGCTCGGCGCCAGCCGGATCAATGTTGCCGTGCCGGGGATCCTCGCGCTGTGCGCCATGTCCACCGCGTTCACCGGCCAGGGCATCTCCACCGGCTTTGACCGCCGCTACGGGGTCCTGAGGTTCCTCTCCACCACTCCGCTGGGGCGCACCGGGCTGATCGCCGGGAAGCTCCTCGCGGTCCTCGCGGTCCTGACGCTGCAGGTGCTGGTGGTCACGGCCGTGGCCCTGTTGCTGGGCTGGCAGCCGGATCCGCTGGGCTGGGCTCCGGGGCTGGCGCTGCTGGTGCTCGGTGCGGCGGCCTTTACCGCGCTGGGCCTGCTCGTCGCCGGGACTGTCCGGCCGGAGGCGACCCTCGCGATCACCAACCTGCTATGGATCCTGCTGGGCGCCCTCGGCGGGATCGTGATCCCGGCCGAACGGCTGCCGGCCCTGCTGCAGTCGATCGTGCAGTTCCTCCCCTCCGGCGCCCTGGGAGAGGCCATGAGGGAAGCGTTTCTGTCGGGCAGCGTCAGCCCTGTCCCGGTACTTGTCCTGCTGCTCTGGACGGCGATCGCCGGCGGCGCAGCTACCCGTTGGTTCAAATGGAATTGAGAAAACTGTGAGCACGGCCTCCCGCACTCCCCGGACCGCGTCCCGGAACATCCCCTGGCTGCCCGTCACCGTCAACAAGACGGTGAAGCGGCTGGCGGTGCTGTCCCTGATCGGCCAGACCGTCCTGATCGTCACCGGCGGCGCGGTCCGCCTCACCTCGTCGGGCCTGGGCTGCCCCACCTGGCCGCGCTGCACGGACGCCTCGCTCGTGAACACCCCCGAAATGGGCATCCACGGCATCATCGAATTCGGCAACCGCCTCCTCACCTTCGCGCTGGCCGCCGTCGCCGTCGCCATGCTGGTGTATCTCTGGAACCTCCGCAAGGAACGCCGCGACCTCTTCCTGCTGGCCCTGGGCCTGCTCGCCAGCATCCCGGCGCAGGCCGTCATCGGCGGCATCACCGTGCTGACCCAGCTGAACCCCTGGGTGGTTGGCCTGCACTTCCTGGTCTCAATGGCCCTCGTGGTCGTGGCCACCCTGCTGGTCAACCGTGCCTACGGGCGGACGGGACGCTTCCGGGTTGCTGACCTGCCGGTCCTGCCGGGTGTCGCGCGCCCGCTGATGACCGCCGTCGCGCTGTTCGCCGCCCTGGCCGTCTGCCTGGGCGTTGTGGTCACCGGCGCGGGCCCGCACGCGGGCGACGCCGATGCGCCGCGCAACAACCTGGACTGGGACCTGTTCTCGCACATTCACGCCGTGCCGGCCTACCTGGTGACCGCCGGGGCGCTGTTCGCGCTCTACCTCGTCATCCGGGACCGGATCCCCGGCCCGTTCCGCAGCGCCGTCGTGATGGTCCTGGGCGTCACGGTGCTGCAGGCCGCCATCGGCTTCACGCAGTACTACAACGGCGTACCGGCCCTCCTGGTAGCGGCGCACATGCTCGCCGCCGCCCTGCTGATGAGCGCGGCAACCAACGCCGCCGACCTGGCCCGCAGCAGCCCGGTGAAATAGGCGCGGTGAAATAGGCGCGGTGAAATAGGCGCGGTGAAATAGCCCGGCACACGTAACCGCACACAAAACAACGCGGGGTCACATACCGCCCATCCGGACGCCCGGAATGGGCCGTATGTGACCCCGCGTTGCTGTTGCGGAGGGGTGGGTGTGGGCGTGGGTGCTCCGTGCGTTGCCGGTCGGCCCGCTGCCCTGCTGGCTAGCCGCCCATGATGGGGGAGCCGACGAACGGGTCGACGGCGAGGGCGATGAAGAGCAGGGTCAGGTAGCTGATCGAGCCGTGGAAGACCTTCATGGCGCTTTTGTTGGACACGTCGCCGGCCTGCGCCCGGTTGTACAGGGCATGCGATTCGAAGAGGAACCAGGCACCGGCGAGCACCGCGGTGATGGTGTAAACCCAGCCGGCGTTGCCAACCGGGACCAGCAGCAGCGAGCAGGCCACCATGGCCCACGCGTACAGGACCACCTGGACCGAGACCACCTTGGCCCCGGCGATAGCGCCGAGCATCGGCACATTGGCGTTGCGGTAGTCCTCGCCGTAGCGCATGGACAAAGGCCAGTAGTGCGGCGGGGTCCACAGGAAAATGACCATAAAGAGCACAACGGCGGGCCACTCGACTGTGTTGGTCACGGCGGCCCAGGCAATGAGCACCGGGAAGCAGCCGGCCGCCCCGCCCCAAACGATGTTCTGGGCGGTGCGGCGCTTGAGGATCATGGTGTAGATGACCACATAGAAGACGATGGCCCCCAGCCCGAGCCAGGCAGCGAGCGGGTTGGCGCCGAACCAGAGGATCGCGATCGCGGCCGCGCCGAGGAGCCAGGAGAAGACCAGCGCCTCGCGCGGGGTCACCTCGCCCGTGACGAGCGGCCGGTTCTCCGTGCGGTGCATCAGCTTGTCGATGTCGCGGTCTAAGTAGCAGTTGAACGAGCCCGCGCTGCCGGCGGCAAAGGCGCCACCCACCAGGGTTGCCACAATAAGGCCGATCGACGGGAAGCCGCGCTCCGCGTAGATCATGGTCGGCAGGGTGCTGACCAGCAGGAGTTCGATGACGCGGGGTTTCGTGAGCGCCAGATAGGCCTTGGCTTTGCGGGCGAACCCGATTCTTCCGCGGATGGGAGAGGCGTTCAGCGGCGTATCTGTTGTGCTCACGGTGGCAGTCACTCTGTTCTGTCTGGCTGTTCAGTCCGGCTGGTTCCGCAACGCGGGTTGCATATCGAAGGGGTCCATGCGCAGCGCACAGGCGTAACCCCGCCCCCGTTGGTAGCCACGACCCATCATACCGTGCAGGCACGGCGGAACGGGTCCTTCCGGACACTGCCGGCGCAGACCCGTGATTCGGACCGATGAACGCCGGCTCACAGCCGCCGCGGACGCCGGTCATCCATATAAGCTACAAATCCGGTCCATTTGGTGAGATATGCCGCACCCGCCCAGTGGAATAAGGCTAAGCTGTCTGCAGATCAGCGCGCACGGGAACGGCCAAAAGGCCTGAGCCATTGCCTGACGTGTCTGCCTGCAGTTTCTGCAGGTGTGCACCGGCACACGCCGCTGAATGATCGATCAACGTTTCGATGGTGAACGGCTGGTACGTACCGCAGCGGGCACCGAACTGTGCCCCGGACGGGACTGGCCATACCACCCGCCATCAGCACAGAGAGGGGCCCGGTTTTCGTGCCACATTTGGAAGAGCAAGAACTGTCTTGGACCAGCCTGGACCAGCGCGCCGTGGACACCATTCGTGTCCTCGCCGCCGACGCGGTGGAGAAGGTCGGCAACGGCCACCCCGGTACCGCCATGAGCCTGGCACCGGCCGCCTATCTTCTCTTCCAGAAGTTGATGCGGCACGACCCGACCAACCCGGACTGGCTGGGACGCGACCGTTTCGTCCTCTCCCCCGGCCACACCTCCCTGACGCTGTACATCCAGCTCTTCCTGTCCGGCTACGGCCTGGAACTGAAGGACCTTGAGGCGCTGCGCACCTGGGGTTCGCTGACCCCCGGCCACCCGGAATACAAGCACACCGCCGGCGTCGAGATCACCACCGGCCCGCTGGGCCAGGGCCTGGCCTCCGCCGTCGGGTTCGCGTTCTCCCAGCGCCGCATGCGCGGCCTGTTCGACGCCGACGCCGCCGAAGGAACCAGCCCGTTCGACCACACCATCTGGGTCATCGCCTCCGACGGCGACCTCCAGGAAGGCGTCACGTCCGAGGCCTCCTCGCTCGCGGGACACCAGGAGCTCGGGAACCTCGTGGTGATTTACGACGAGAACCACATCTCCATCGAGGACGACACCGACATCGCCTTCACCGAGGATGTCCTGAAGCGCTACGAGGCCTACGGCTGGCACACCCAGCGCGTGGACTGGACCCGGACCGGGGAGTACAAGGAGGACGTGCAGGAACTGCACGCCGCGCTCCGCGCCGCCAAGGCAGAGACGGCCAAGCCCTCCATCATCTCGCTGCGCACCATCATCGGCTACCCGGCCCCCAAGAAGCAGAACACCGGCAAGATCCACGGTTCCGCCCTCGGTGCCGAGGAAGTCGCCGCGCTGAAGAAGGTCCTCGGCTTCGACCCGGAGCGTACGTTCCAGGTCGACGACGACGTCCTGGCGCACGCCCGGGAAGCCGCGGACCGCGGTGCGGCCGCACGGACCGCATGGCAGGAAGCATTTGACGCGTGGCAGTCCGGCAATCCGGAGGGCGCGGCCCTGCTGGAGCGCATTGAGGCCCGCAAGCTCCCGGCCGGGCTGGACTCCGCCCTTCCGGTCTTCGAAGCCGGCAAGGACGTCTCGACCCGCGCCGCGTCCGGCAAGGTCCTGAACGCGATCGGCCCGGTCATGCCGGAGCTGTGGGGCGGCTCTGCCGACCTCGCCGAGTCCAACAACACCACGATGGAGGGCTCGCCGTCGTTCATCCCCGTCTCCCGCTCCACGGACGCCTGGAAGGGCAACCCCTACGGACGGGTGCTGCACTTCGGCATCCGCGAGCACGCCGCCGCGTCGATCGTGAACGGCATCGCCCTGCATGGCCGCACCCGCGCGTTCTCGGGCACGTTCCTGATCTTCAGCGACTACCAGCGCCCGGCGATCCGGCTTGGCGCCCTTATGGGGGTCCCGTCCCTGTATGTCTGGACACACGACTCGATCGGCCTCGGCGAAGACGGACCGACCCACCAGCCGGTGGAGCAGCTCGCCTCGCTCCGGGCCATCCCGGGCCTGGACGTCGTCCGCCCGGGCGACGCGAACGAGGTCGCAGCGGCCTGGAAGGTCATGCTCGAGAACCACGGGAACCCCGCCGGCATCGTGCTGACCCGCCAGAACATTCCCACTTACGCCCGCGGAACGTCCGACGCCGACGGTGACACCTTCGGTTCCACCGCCGGTGTCGCCAAGGGTGGCTACGTCCTGGCGGAAGCCTCGGCCAGCGGCCGGACCGCTGCGGCGCAGGTCATCCTGATCGGCACCGGCTCGGAAGTCCAGCTGGCCGTGCACGCCCGCGAAGCGCTTCAGGCCGAAGGCATCCCCACCCGCGTGGTGTCGATGCCGTGCGTGGAGTGGTTCAACAAGCAGGACGCCGCCTACCGGGAAGCGGTGCTCCCGGCGGCCGTCAAGGCACGGGTATCCGTCGAAGCCGGACTCGCCCTGGGCTGGAAGGAATTCGTCGGCGACGCCGGCCGTTGCATCAGCCTCGAGCACTTCGGCGCCTCGGCGGATTACAAGCGCCTGTTCCAGGAATTCGGCATCACCGCGGAGGCCGTCGCCGCCGCTGCCAGGGAATCCCTCGCCGGCCTTCCGGCCTGATCCACAACTTCACGCTTCCCGGGCCGCCGCCCCTACTGACGGCGGCGGCCCCCGACTTCAGGAGTTACACATGAGCACCACCCCCAGCTCTACCCCCACGCAACAGCTGTCCGACGCCGGCGTCTCCATCTGGCTCGATGACCTCTCCCGCGGCCGCCTAGCCACCGGCACCCTGCGCAAGCTCATTGAAGAAAGGAACGTCGTCGGCGTCACGACGAACCCGTCGATCTTCCACGCGGCCATCACCACCGGCCACGACTACGACGACATCATCGCCGCCAAGGCCGCCGCCGGCGCCAGCGTCGAGGAGACCGTCTTCGCGATCACCACCTCCGACGTTGCAGACGCCTGCGATCTCTTCGCCCCGGTGGCCGCCGTCACGAAGGGCGTCGATGGCCGCGTCTCGATCGAGGTTGACCCCCGCCTCGCCTGGGACACCGCCGCCACCATCACCGAAGCCAGGGAACTCTCCGCCCAGGTCAACAAAGACAACGTCCTGATCAAGATACCGGCGACCCTCGAGGGCCTGGCAGCCATCACCGCCACCCTGGCCGCCGGCATCAGCGTCAATGTCACGCTGATCTTCTCGCTGGAGCGCTACCGCGCCGTCATCAACGCGTTCCAGTCCGGCCTGGAGCAGGCCAGGGACAACGGCCACGACCTCGCCAGGATCCACTCGGTCGCGTCCTTCTTCGTCTCACGCGTCGACGCCGAAATCGACAAGCGCCTCGACGCCATCGGCACCGACGAGGCCCGCGCCCTCAAGGGCAAAGCCGGCCTCGCCAACGCCCGCCTCGCCTACCAGGTCTACGAGGAGCTCTTCTCCACCGAGCGCTGGGCCCTGCTGGCCGACGCCGGAGCCCTCCCGCAGCGCCCGCTCTGGGCCTCCACCGGCGTCAAGGACCCGGCCTACCCGGACACCCTCTACGTCACGGAACTCGTCGCTCCCGGCGTCGTGAACACCATGCCGGAAAAGACCCTCGACGCGACCTTCGACCACGGCACCGTCACGGGCAACACGATCAGCCGCGGCTACGACGACGCCAATGCCACCCTGAACGCCCTCGACTCCCTCGGCATCTCCTACAACGAGGTCGTCGCGATGCTCGAGTCCGAAGGCCTCGACAAGTTCGTGGCAAGCTGGAAAGAACTGCTGGCCGACGTCGAGGCCGCCCTCGCCGCTGCACGGAAGGACGCATAGTCCCATGACCACTCTCAGCTATGACGCCACGGGCGCCGCCCGCCTGGCCCACGAACAGCACCTGCCCGCCCTGCTGGAAGACAAAGTCGCCACCCGGATCTTTGCCAAGGACCCCACCCTGTGGGGTCCTGACGCGGAGGCCGAGGCCTCCGTCCGGCTCGGCTGGGTCGAGGCGGCCACCGTCTCCCAGCGGCTGGTTGCGGACATCGGGGCCCTCCGGAACGCCCTGCGCGCCGAAGGCGTCAGCCGGATTGTCCTCTGCGGCATGGGCGGATCCTCGCTGGCCCCCGAGGTCATCGCCGGAACCGCCGGCGTCGAGCTGACCGTGCTGGACAGCACCGATCCGGAACAGGTCGCCGCCGCACTCGCGGACCGGCTGGCCGAAACCGCGATTGTGGTGTCCTCCAAGTCCGGATCCACCCTGGAGACGGATTCCCAGCGCCGGATCTTCGAGCACGCCTTCACCGGGGCCGGGCTGGACGCGAAGAGCCGGATCATCATCGTCACCGATCCGGGTTCGCCGCTGGACAAGGCCTCCCGCGAGGCCGGCTACCGCGCCGTCTTCAACGCGGACCCCACTGTCGGCGGACGCTATTCGGCGCTCACCGCGTTCGGGATGGTGCCGTGCGGACTGGCCGGAGTGGACATCCAGGCCTTCCTGGACGAGGCGGAGGAAGCCGCGGAGGTCCTCAACGAGGACGGCGAGGAAAACATCGGCCTCGCCCTCGGTGCGGCGCTGGGCGGCACGAATCCGCTGCGGGACAAGATCGTCATCGCCGAGGACGGCTCCGGGATCAAGGGCTTCGCGGACTGGGCCGAACAGCTCATCGCCGAATCCACCGGCAAGTCCGGCACCGGCGTGCTGCCGGTCGTCGCCGGGCCGGCCTCCCCGGAGGCCACCCTCGGCGCCCCCGACGTCCTGGTGGTCCGTCTCGTCGCGGCGGACGCCGACGTCGAACTCGGCGCAAACGAGGTCGCGATCGCCGGCGGCCTGCCCACCCAGATGATGACCTGGGAGTTCGCGACCGCGGTCGCCGGACGCCTCCTCGGGATCAACCCCTTTGACCAGCCCGACGTCGAGGCCGCCAAAATCGCCGCCCGCGGCCTGCTGGACGCCCAGCCGGAACCGACGCCGGCCAACTTCACCGACGGCGCCATTGAGGTCCGCGGCGGGGACTGGCTCGGCGGCGCAAGCACCGCGGCGGAGGCTGTCAGCGCACTGCTCGGCGAGCTGGGCCCGGACAGCTACCTGAGTGTCCAGGCCTACTTCGACCGGCTCGCCTACGCGCCCCTCGAGGGGGTCCGGGACCAGCTGGCAGCGCTCAGCGGCCGTCCCGTGACCTTCGGCTGGGGTCCGCGGTTCCTGCACTCCACCGGGCAGTTCCACAAGGGCGGACCCGCAATCGGCGTCTTCCTGCAGGTGACGGCCGCGGCCGCCACCGACCTCGCCATCCCGGACCGCCCCTTCACCTTCGGCGAGCTGATCTCCGCGCAGGCCGCCGGCGATGCCCAGGTGCTGTCCGACCACGGCCGCCCGGTCCTCCGCCTGCACCTCACGGACCGCGCCGCCGGCGTCCGCCAGCTGCAGGGCCTCGTCTCCACGCTGGCCGGCCAGGCAGTCCCCTCCACCGAAAGCTAAGGCACCAACGCAACCATGCCAGACAAACACAATGGCGGCCGCAGTTCCGCGACGCGTTCGGGAGGCTCTGCCCGCAACCCGCTCCGGGACCCGCGGGACCGCCGCCTGAACCGTATTGCCGGACCGTCGTCGCTGGTCCTGTTCGGGGTCACGGGGGACCTCGCCCGCAAGAAACTCATGCCGGCCGTCTACGACCTGGCCAACCGGGGGCTGCTCCCGCCCAGCTTCGCCCTGGTCGGCTTCGCCCGGCGGAACTGGGAGAACGAGGACTTCGCCGCCGAGGTGAAGTCCGCGGTCAAGGCCTACGCCCGCACCCCGTTTGATGAAACGGTGTGGACGCAGCTCTCCGAGGGCATCCGCTTCGTGCAGGGCGAGTTCGACGACGACGACGCCTTCAGGCGGCTCAGCGACACCATTGACGAACTCGATGAGCAGCGGGGAACCCGCGGCAACCACGCGTTCTACCTCTCCATTCCGCCGAACGCCTTCGAGCTGGTCTGCCGGCAGCTGTCCAAGCACGGCCTGGCCCAGGCCGAGGGTGACAAGTGGCGGCGCGTCGTGATCGAGAAGCCGTTCGGCCACAACCTCGAGTCGGCGCGCCAGCTCAACGACATCGTCGAGTCCGTGTTCCCGCCGGACGCGGTCTTCCGGATCGACCACTACCTGGGCAAGGAGACGGTGCAGAACATCCTGGCGCTGCGCTTCGCAAACCAGCTCTTCGAGCCGCTGTGGAACGCGAACTACGTGGACCACGTCCAGATCACCATGGCCGAGGACATTGGCACCGGCGGCCGTGCCGGCTATTACGACGGCGTCGGCGCGGCCCGCGACGTCATCCAGAACCACCTGCTCCAGCTCCTGGCGCTGACCGCGATGGAAGAACCGATTTCCTTCAACGCCGACGACCTCCGCGCTGAGAAGGAAAAGGTCCTCGCCGCCGTCCGGCTCCCCGAGGACCTCTCCACCCACTCGGCGCGCGGGCAGTTCACCGGCGGCTGGCAGGGCGGCGAAAAAGTGGTCGGCTACCTCGAGGAGGAGGGCATCCCCGCGGACTCCACCACCGAGACGTTCGCCGCGATCCGGGTCGACATCCACACCCGCCGCTGGTCCGGGGTGCCGTTCTATCTGCGCGCCGGCAAGCGGCTGGGCCGCCGGGTGACGGAGATCGCCGTTGTGCTTAAACGCGCCCCCAACCTGCTCTTCACCGATCACGGCGAGGATGACTTCGGCCAGAACGCCGTCGTGATCAGGGTCCAGCCCGACGAGGGCGCCACCATCCGCTTCGGGTCCAAGGTCCCGGGCACGCAGATGGAAGTCCGCGACGTCACCATGGACTTCGGCTACGGCCACTCCTTCACGGAATCCAGCCCGGAGGCCTACGAACGGCTCATCCTCGATGTGCTGCTCGGCGAGCCGCCGCTGTTCCCGCGCCACGCGGAAGTCGAACTGTCCTGGAAGATCCTCGACCCGTTCGAGGACTACTGGGCGTCCCTGGACGAGCAGCCCGAACCCTACGCCCCCGGAAGCTGGGGACCCCCCTCCGCCGACGAGCTCCTTGCCCGCGACGGACGAAGCTGGAGAAGGCCATGATCGTAGATCTTCCCGACACCACCACCTCCAAAATCTCCAAGAAGATCATGGCGCTGCGCGAGCAGGGCGGCGTGATCGCCTTGGGCCGGGTGCTGACCCTCGTGGTCATCACCAAGTCCGGGCTGGAAGAGGAGGCCATCGAGGCCGCCAACCAAGCCAGCCGGGAACACCCCTGCCGGATCATCGTCCTCACCGACGCCGGCGCCAAGGCCCCGACCAGGCTCGATGCGCAGATCCGGGTGGGCGGCGACGCCGGAGCCTCCGAGGTCATCCTGTTGCGCGGCTACGGTGAGCTCGCGGAGGAAAGCGAATCCCTCGTCGCGGCCCTGCTGCTGCCCGATGCTCCGATCGTGGCCTGGTGGCCGCACGGCGCGCCGAAGAACGCTTCCGAGACCTCCATCGGCCGGATCGCGCACCGCAGGATCATGGACTCGGCCAACGAGAACGACCCGCAGCGGGCACTGGAGAACATCCGCCGCACCTACAAGGCCGGTGACACGGATCTGGCCTGGACCCGGCTGACCAACTGGCGGATCCAGCTCGCCGCGGTCCTGGACCAGGTGAACGGCTCGCCGGTGACGGCGGTCGCCGTCGAAGGCGCTTCGGATTCCCCCAGCACGATCCTGCTCGCGGCCTGGCTCACGCTGGCCCTGGACGCGCCGGTCACGGTCGTCGCGGACCCGGCCGGCACCGGAATCCGGCGTGTGCGGCTCACCCGCACCGCCGGCGACGTGCAGCTGTTCCGGCCGGGCCTTACCGTGGCGGAACTGAGCCAGCCGGGGCAGCCGGTGCAGCGCATCTCGCTGCCGCGCCGCAGCCTCAAGGACTGCCTGGCCGAAGAACTGCGCCGCCTCGATCCGGACGAAGTCTTCGGTGAAGTGATTACTATTGGACTGCCACGTACCAATCGAAGGAGTGTCCGTCCCAGTGAGCGTTGAGCCCAGAGTGAGCATCCATCCCGACTCGTCCGTCCTGATGGCAGCCATCGCGGCCCGCCTGATCACCAAGCTGGTGGACATCCAGGACAAACACGGCGAGGCGACGGTGGTGCTGACCGGCGGGTCGATGGGCATCGGCTCCCTCAAGGCCGTGGCCGAGTCGCCGGCGTCCCCCGCCGTCGACTGGTCCAAGGTCAATTTCTGGTGGGGAGATGAGCGCTTCGTCGCCGCGGACGACCCTGAACGCAACACCCGCCAGGCCCACGAGGCGCTGCTCTCGCGCATCGATGCGGATCCGGCGCGGATCCACGTGCCCGGATCCGCCAGCGACTTCGACACTCCGGAGGAGGCGGCCGCGGACTATGCCCGCCAGCTCAGCGAGGCGGCCACCGCCGAACACGCCGCGGACATGTCCGATGACCGGCCGGAGCACCCCTCAGCGCTCCCCCGCTTCGACATCGTCCTCCTCGGCGTGGGTCCGGACGCACACGTCGCGTCGCTCTTCCCCGAACAGGCCGGCATCAGGGAGAAGGAACTCTCCGTGGTGGGCGTCCGCAACTCCCCCAAGCCGCCGCCTCAGCGGGTTTCCCTGACGCTGCCCGCCATCAACACGGCGTCGGACATCTGGATGGTCGTCGCCGGCGAGGACAAAGCCGGGGCCGTGGGGCTGGCCCTTGCGGGGGCCAACCCGGTGCAGGTGCCGGCGGCCGGCCCGCGCGGCAGGAACGAAACCCTCTGGCTGATCGACGAAAACGCGGCCTCCCGGGTTCCGGAGCAGCTGGTCAGGAAGAGTTAACCGGCTCTGTCCCCCCGTGCTATCCCTCCGTGCTATCCCCCCGTGCTATCCCCCGTGCTATCCCTCCGTGCTATCCCTCCGGGAGGGCCCGGCGGGCGCGCAGTCTCTCGAGCGCTCCAGCCAGCACGTCTTCGGCGTCCTGGCTGGAGCGCCGCTCTTTAACGTATTCCAGGTGGCTCTTGAAGCCTTCCACCGGAAGGTCATCGAGGGCAAACAGCGCCTCGTCCCGCGTGGCCGTTCCGCCGCAGCGGCGGCAGTCCCAGACCCCGGGGATCTGGTCATCGGGCAGCTGGGCGAAGACCAGCGGGCTCTCGTGGCCTTTGGCGCAGCGGTAGGTGACGCGGACCCGGGGTGTGCGGGCCGCGGTGCCGTCGAGCGGTTCGTGGCGGGGCGAGGCACCTTCGATGGCACCTACGCGGATGCCCCGGAAACCGGAGGCGGAATGCAGCATCGGGAACTCCTGGCTACTGGGGGTCGGATTGCGCGTGCAGTCAGCCATAGTGTAATTCGGAGTTCCCGATGCAGGGACGGGTACAAGGACCCCATATGGAGTTTTTCGGAAACGGCCTAGGAGTCGCCGCCGCCGTTGAACCGCATGATCAGGCCAAGGCCCACGATCACGAGGCCCCACGTGATACCGAGGATGACCGTGAAGCGGTTCAGGTTCCGCTCGGCCACGCCGGAGGAGCTGAGACCGGAGCTCATGCCGCCGCCGAACATGTCGGACAGACCGCCACCACGACCCTTGTGGAGCAGGATGAGCAAGGTCAGCAGGAGGCTGGTGATACCCAGGAGGACCTGCAGAATGACATGAAGAACGTCCACGACGGCCTTTCAGAAGATTTGGATTGCGGGGGCCACAACAGTGTCCGGACTAATCCGTCAGCAGGTGACTCTCGAACCTGACAATATTAGCAAACTCAGCGGCGTCCAGGCTGGCACCGCCGACCAGCAATCCGTCCACGTCGCGTTCCTTGAGGATCGAGGCGGCGTTGTTGGCCTTGACCGAGCCGCCGTAGAGCAGCCGGGTCTTGGCGGCGACGTCCGCGCCGAAGAGGGTGGCGAGTTCGGCACGGATGGCGGCGCACATTTCCTGGGCGTCCTCTGGCCCGGCAACTTCACCGGTGCCGATGGCCCAGACGGGCTCGTAGGCGACGACGAGCCCGGCGGCCTGCTCGGCGGTGAGGCCCTCGACGCCGGCGCGTAGCTGCGCAAGGGTGTGGTCGACGTGGGTTCCGGCCTGCCGGATTTCCAGGCCTTCACCGACGCAAAGCACCGGGGTGACGCCGTGCCGGAAGGCTGCCTTGGTCTTGGCGTTCAGCACCTCGTCCGGCTCGTGGTGGATGGTCCGGCGTTCGCTGTGGCCAACGAGGACGTAGCCGCAGCCGAGCTTGGCGAGGAACTGCCCCGAGATGTCGCCCGTGTAGGCGCCGGAGTCGGCCGGGGAAAGATCCTGGCCGCCGTAGACAATGTTGAGCTCGTCGCCCTGGACCAGCGTCTGGACGCCGCGGAGATCGGTGAACGGCGGGAAGACAGCGACCTCCACCCGGCTGTAGTCGTGCTTGGCGTCGGAGAGGGTCCAGGCCAGCTTCTGCAGGAGGGTAATGCCCTGGACGTGGTCCATGTTCATTTTCCAGTTGCCCGCGATGAAGGGCGTGCGGTCGAATGTGCCATTGGTTGAAGTAGTCACGAGGTCTCCCAAAAGTTCGTAGCAGTGGAACAGCCGGCAGGGCGCCCCGTCACGGGCGGGCGCCCTGCCGGCTGGAGGGTCTAGCGGTCCAGGACGCTCAGGCCGGGGAGTTCCTTGCCTTCAAGGTACTCGAGACTGGCGCCGCCGCCGGTGGAGATGTGCCCGAACTGGTCATCGGCGAATCCGAGGGTCCGGACCGCCGCGGCGGAATCGCCGCCACCGACCACAGTGAACGCCCCGGTCTCGGTCAGGGCCTGGGCGATGGCCCGGGTGCCCGCCGCGAAAGCCGCGAACTCAAACACGCCCATGGGGCCGTTCCAGAACACCGTCCTGGCGCCCTTGATCCGTTCGGCGAAGGCTGCCGCTGATTCCGGTCCGATGTCCAGTCCGATGCCCTGCGCGCCGAAGCTGCTGCCCTCAATCGCCTCCGCCCGCACCGTCTCGTGCTCGGCGTCGGCGGCGAACTTGCTGGCCACCACGACGTCGGTGGGAACCACGAACTCGGTGCCCGCGGCCGCGGCGCGCTTGAGGTACTCCTGCACGACCGGGATCTGGTCCTCTTCCAGCAGGCTGCCGGCCACCTTGTGGCCCGCGGCGGCGAGGAAGGTAAACAGCATGCCACCGCCGACCAGGATAGTGTCTGCCTTGCCGATGAGGTTCTCGATCACGGCGAGCTTGTCCGAGACCTTGGAACCGCCCAGCACCACGACATAGGGGCGCTGCGTGTCCGTGGTGAGCTTGCGCAGCACCTCGACTTCAGTGCGGACCAGGTCGCCCTGGTAGGACGGCAGCCGGGTGGCGACGTCGTACACGCTGGCATGCTTGCGGTGCACGGCACCGAAGGCATCGTCCACGAAGGCACCGTGGGAACCCGTGAGGGCCACCAGTTCCTCCGCGAACGCGCCGCGCTCGGCGTCGTCCTTGGACGTCTCGCGGGCGTCGAAGCGCACATTTTCGAGGATGAGGGCTTCACCGTCCTGCAGCGCCGCGGCGGATGCCCTGGCGGACTCCCCGACGGTGTCGTCCGTGAGGGAGACTTTGAAGGCGGCAAGCTCGGCCAGCCGCGCCGCGGCGGGCTTGAGCGAGTACTTGTCCTCGGGCGCGCCCTTGGGGCGGCCAAGGTGTGCTGTGACCAGCACGCGGGCACCGGCGTCCGTGAGCTTCTCCAGCACTGGCAGGGAGGCCTTGATGCGGCCGTCGTCAGTCACTGTTGAGCCGTCGAGCGGCACGTTCAGGTCACTTCTGACCAGTACGTACCGCCCGCGGACACCATCAGCGATCAGTTCGTTGAGGGTGTGGAATGTCATGGGTCTTACCCTAGCCCAGCTTGGCTGACACGAGCTCCGTGAGGTCCACGAGGCGGTTGGAGTAGCCCCATTCGTTGTCATACCAGGCAACAACCTTGACCTGGTTGCCGATCACCTTGGTCAGGCCGGAGTCGAAGATGGTGGACGCCGGGTCGCCCACGATGTCCGAGGAGACGATCGGCTCGTCGGTGTAGGTCAGCAGGCCCTTGAGCTCGGCCGATTCGGAGGCGGCCTTGAGGACCGCATTGACTTCCTCGACGGTGGTTTCGCGGGAGACCACGACGGTCAGGTCCGTTGCGGAGCCGGTGGGGACGGGGACGCGGATGGCGTAGCCGTCGAGCTTGCCCTTGAGTGCCGGCAGGACCAGGCCGATTGCCTTGGCGGCACCAGTGGAGGTGGGGACCATGTTGATGGCGGCGGCGCGGGCGCGGCGGAGGTCCCGGTGCGGGCCGTCCTGCAGGTTCTGGTCGGCAGTGTAGGCGTGGATGGTGGTCATCAGGCCGTGTTCGATGCCGAACGCGTCGTTGACAACCTTGACCAGCGGGCCGAGGCAGTTGGTGGTGCAGGAGGCGTTGGAGATGATGTGGTGCGCGGCGGGGTCGTACAGCCCTTCGTTGACGCCCAGCACGATCGTGATGTCCTCGCCCTTGGCGGGGGCGGAGATCAGGACCTTCTTGGCGCCGGCATCGATGTGCTTCTGCGCGTCGGCGGCCTTGGTGAAGAAACCGGTGGATTCGATCACGATGTCAACGCCGAGCTCGCCCCAGGGCAGCTTGGCCGGATCGCGCTCGGCGAGGACCTTGACGGTCTTGCCGTCGACGACGATGTTGCCGTCCTTGACCTCGATGCTCTCCTTCAGGCGTCCGCCCACGGAGTCGTACTTGAAGAGGTGGGCCAGTGCTTCCGGGCTGGTGAGATCGTTCACGGCCACGATCTCGAGGTCCGCCCCCTGGGCAAGTGCGGCGCGGAAGTAGTTGCGGCCAATACGGCCGAAGCCGTTGATACCAATACGGGTGGTCACGTTTTCAGTCTCCTTGGTGCTCTTGCAAGCACGATTAGTTGAGAAGGCGCTCAAGCCAACTAACAGATCCCGCACGCCATTGGGCAGAGATGATTACCAGATCGGAGGGCGACCAGCCACATTGCTGAAGGCTAACCGCCTTCCGTGACCCATCTTACGTTTAACTTGGTCTGCCCCCGCAAGTGCGGGGGCAGACCGTCCACGATTTGGGCCGGGCAGCCCGAATGGTGAACGTTGTTACAATCGCGTGAACGTGCGTTACACGGGCACGGCCAGGGTGGTCCTAGAGCGTGATCAGGCCGGTGGCGTTCTTGCGGGCGGCGTCAAAGCGCTTGGCGACGTCGGCCCAGTTCACGATGTTCCAGAAAGCCTTGACGTAGTCGGCCTTGACGTTGACGTAGTCCAGGTAGAAGGCGTGCTCCCACATGTCCAGCATCAGCAGCGGGGTGGTGCCGAGCGCGACGTTGCCCTGCTGATCGTAGAGCTGCTCGATGACGAGGTTGCCGCCGATGGGCTCGTAGGCCAGGAAACCCCAGCCTGATCCCTGCAGGCCCAGCGCCGCGGCGCTGAACTGGGCGCGGAACGCGTCGAAGGAGCCGAACGCGTCGTCGATGGCGGCTGCCAGCTCGCCTTCGGGCTTGTCGCCGCCGTCCGGGGACAGGTTGTTCCAGAACACCGAGTGGTTGATGTGCCCGCCGGTGTGGAACGCGAGGTCCTTGGAGAGGCGGTTGATGTTGGCGAAGTCGCCCTTCTCGCGTGCCTCGGCCAGCTGGGCGAGGGCGTTGTTGGCGCCGGCCACGTAGGCGGCGTGGTGCTTGCTGTGGTGCAGCTCCATGATCCGCGCGGAAATGTGGGGCTCCAGCGCTGCGTAGTCGTAGCTGAGTTCGGGCAGAACGTACTCGGTCACAAAATCCTCCAATGTCGTGGACTGGTTGTCCGTTGGGTAACTCTCGGATTGTGCATCCGGATGTTGTGGCACCCGGAAGTCTCTGGATCGGAATCCAGTGGGCATAGCCTCCGGTTCCCCTGAGGTATTCCCGCCGGCCCGATCCGATTCTGCAGAAGTTTCGTGCAGGGGCTACTCGTCCAGCATTTCCGGCGTCACATTGGCTTCCGTGCCGGGAATGCCGAGGTCCTGGGCGCGTTTGTCCGCCATGGCCAGCAGCCGGCGGATCCGCCCGGCGATCGCGTCCTTGGTCATGACGGGGTCCGCGAGGCGGCCGAGTTCGTCAAGGCTGGCCTGTTTGTGCGCCACACGGAGTTCACCGGCGTACTTGAGGTGGTCCGGGACGTCGTCGCCGAGGATCTCCAGCGCACGGTCCACGCGGGCGCCCGCAGCGACCGCAGCCTGCGCCGAACGCCGCAGATTGGCGTCGTCGAAGTTGGCCAGCCGGTTGGCGGTGGCCCGTACTTCCTTGCGCATCCGCCGCTCCTCCCACACCATGAGCGCATCATGGGCGCCCATCCGGGTCAGCAGGGCGGCGATCGTGTCGCCGTCGCGGATCACCACGCGGTCCACTCCCCTGACCTCGCGCGCCTTGGCCTGGATGCCGAGCCGGCGGGCCGCGCCCACCAGGGCCAGGGCCGACTCGGGGCCGGGGCAGGTGACCTCCATGGCGGAGGACCGGCCGGGCTCGGTGAGGGAACCGTGGGCCAGGAAGGCGCCACGCCACACGGCCTCGGCGTCGGCGGCGGATCCGTTCACCACCGCCGAGGGCAGGCCGCGGACTGGGCGGCCCCGGGCGTCCAGCAGGCCGGTCTGGCGGGCGAGGGCCTCGCCGTCGCGTACCACCCGGACGACGTAGCGGCTGCCGCGGCGCAGCCCGCCGCCGGACACAACGATGATTTCGCTCGGGTGCCCGTAGACCTCGGCGATGGCGGCGCGCAGCCGCCGCGCGGTCGAGGCAAGGTCGACTTCGGCCTCGATCACGATCCGGCCGGAGATGATGTGCAGTCCGCCGGCGAAGCGAAGCATGGCGGACACTTCAGCCTTGCGGACCGAGGACTTCTTGATGTCCAGCCGGGAAAGTTCTTCCTTGACTGATGCTGTCAGTGCCATGGCACCTTTCCTACCTGTTCCCGAAAATGTCGTGGTACGCCGTTGCCAGACGCAGCGGGTCGTGGATCGGCCGGCGGCTCGACGCACCCACTTTACCCAACACCACCTCGGCGCCGAGCATCCCGGCCGCCTGTTCGAAGTCGGCGCGGTCCGTCACGGAGGCCGGATCGGCCAGGACGACGTCGATCGTGAAGTCCGGGGCGTACTCCCGGAGCACCCGCAAATGGTCGGCGGCGGACATTCCGAGGGTTTCCTTGGTGTCCGTGGCGAGATTCATGGTGAGGCAGCGGCGGGCGGTGGTGTTGCAGAGCGCCTGGCGCATTTCCGGCAGCAGCAGGTGCGGGAGCACGGAGGTGTACCAGGAGCCGGGGCCCAGGACGACCCAGTCGGCCAGTTCGATCGCGGTGAGCGCCTCGGTGCAGGCGGGGGCATCCTCGGGCATCAGCCGGACGCGTTCCAGCGTGCCGGCGACGGCGCATTTAGCCTGTCCGGTCAGGGTCTGCAGCGCCTGGCTGCCGTCCGGTGCGGTGACCCGGACCTGGCCCTCGATGGTCAGCGGGACGCTGGACATCGGCAGGACTTCCCCGCGGGCACCCAGCAGCGCGCCGGCCCATTTGAGGCCCGCCACGGTGTCGCCCAGGAGCTCCCACAGGGTCACGATCAGCAGGTTGCCCATGGCGTGTTCGTCAAGGGAACCGCCACGGCCTTTGCCGGGCGCGAAGCGGTGCTGCATAACATCCCGCCAGGTGCGGCCCCAGTCGGTGTCGTCACAAAGCGCGGACAGTGCCATCCGGAGATCGCCGGGCGGCAGGACGCCGTACTCCTCGCGCAGCCTTCCTGAGGAGCCGCCGTCGTCCGCGACAGTGACGACGGCGGTCAGCTCGGACGTGAGCAGGCGCAGCGCGGACAGCGAGGCGGCGAGGCCGTGGCCGCCTCCGAGCGCCACAACGGAGGGACCCTTGTCCTGCTGGCTGGCGAAGGCGGCACTGGCCGGAGGGACGAGCGGCAATGAGCCGGTGAGCAGCGCCATTACTCGCGGCCCAGGTCCCGGTGGGTGGTGGTCACGGTGACCCGCGGGTACTGCGCGAGCCGGCGGGAGAGCTCGACGGCGACGGCCACGGAGCGGTGTTTGCCGCCGGTGCAGCCGACGGCGATGGTGGCATAGTGCTTGTTCTCCCGACGGTAGCCGTCGAGGACCGGTTCGAGGGCGAGCACATAGCGTTCCACGAAGTTACTGACTCCCTGCGCCGCCAGCACGTAGTCGCTGACGTCCTGGTCCAGCCCGGTGTGCGGGCGGAGCGCCGGCACCCAGTGCGGGTTGGGGATAAAGCGGGCGTCGGCGACGAAGTTGGCGTCGACGGGAAGTCCGTATTTGAACCCGAAGCTCATCACGTTCAGCCGGAGGGCCACGGGACCGGTTTCGCTGAACAGTTCGGTGATCGCGGTGGCGAGGCCGTGGACGTTCAGCGTGGAGGTGTCCAGCACGATGTCGGCGGAGGTGCGGAGTTCGTGCAGCAGTTCGCGTTCGGCGGCGATGCCCTCCAGGATCCTGCCGCCGCCCTGCAGCGGGTGGGGGCGCCGGCCCTGCTCGAAGCGGCGGACGAGGACGTCGTCGTTCGCGTCAAGGAACAGGACCCGGAAGCCGACGCCGCTGGCTTCCAGATTGCGCAGCGAAGTGCGGATGTCGGCGAACAGTTCCTTGCTGCGGACGTCCATCACGACCGCGAGCTTGGAAATGGAACCCGGCGCGTGGGACACGATTTCCGCGAGTGTGCCGAGCATCTGCGGCGGGAGGTTTTCCACGACGTACCAGCCGTGGTCCTCCAGGGCATCGGCCGCGGTGCTCCTGCCGGCTCCCGACATGCCGGTCACCACAAGCAGTTCGGCCTCGACTGGTTTGACCGGCCTCATGCCGTCCGGCTCCGTGCCGGATCCTGCCGTCGACTCTGCCATCAGTGAAGCCCCGTTCTGCTGTGCTGTCGTGTTCTGTCTTAGGAAGGGAAGCGGCCGCGCCGGGTTGAATCCGGTTGAATCTCCGCACGCACGCCGTTTCCCAAGTCCCTACCCTAGCCATGTTTGCCGGTGCTAGCTAAGTGTCCAGGATTTCGCCGGTGGTCATATTGACGGCGGGAACAGTGTCGGAGCCGCCGTCGTCGTCGGTGAAGTGCCTGACGATCGCCGCAGCCAGGGACGGGCCGATCCCCTTGGCGCCGGTGAGTTCCTCAACGTTCGCCGTCCTAATGCTCTTGACCGAGCCGAACTGGGCGAGCAGGGCCTTGCGCTTGGATTCGCCGAGGCCGGGCACGCCGTCGAGCGCTGAGACGGTCATCGCCTTGCCGCGCTTTTGCCGGTGGAAGGAGATTGCGAAGCGGTGGGCCTCATCGCGGATGCGCTGCAGCAGGTACAGCCCGGCCGAGGCCCGCGGCAGGATCACCGGGAAGTCGCTGTCCGGCAGCCAGACCTCCTCGAGCCGTTTAGCGAGCCCGACGACGTAGACATCCTCGATGCCCAGTTCGGCCAGTGCCCGGGCGGCCGCGTTGACCTGCGGCCTGCCGCCATCGACCACCACGAGGTTGGGCGGGTAGGCGAACCTGGTCCGCGGCGCGGGGGTCGTGGTGTCAGCGACGGCCACGGAAGAAGACGCCGCGACGGCGGCGTCGGCCGTGGCCTTGAGCATGGCCTGATGGCCCGGCTGCCGGGCGGCGTCGGCATGGACCGTCTTCTCCTGCAGGTAGTTGCGGAACCGCCGGGTCAGCACATCATGCATGGCCGCGGTGTCGTCCGTGGCGGCGGCGCCGGTGACGGAGAACTTCCGGTACTCGGACTTCTTCGGCAGCCCGTCCTCGACCACCACCATGGAACCAACCACATTGGTGCCCTGGACGTGTGAGATGTCATAGCATTCGATCCGCATCAGCGCGACCGGCAGCTCGAGGGCCTCCTGGAGTTCCTGCAGCGCCTGGGACCGCAGGGTCAGGTCGCCGGCGCGCCGGGATTTGTGGAGCTTGAGGGCGTGCTCGGCGTTATCCCGGACGGTGGAGAGCAGGGTGGCCTTGTCCCCGCGCTGCGGCACGCGGACATCGACCCGTGCCCCGCGCAGCCCGCTGAGCCATTGTGCCAGCTCCGTGGCGTTGCTGGGCTCTGCCGGGACGAGGACCTCGCGGGGCAGCCTGCCCTGGAGACCGGCTTCCTCGCCATAGACCTGCTGGAGCAGATGCTCGACGAGGTCCGGGGTGGTGGAGTCCTCGACTTTTTCAACGACCCAGCCGCGCTGGCCGCGGATCCGGCCGCCGCGGACGTGGAAGACCTGCACGGCGGCTTCGAGTTCGTCCTCGTGCAGGGCGAAAACATCGGCGTCGGTACCCTCGGCGAGGACGACAGCGTTGCGTTCGAAAACCTTCTTCAGCGCGACGATGTCGTCGCGGATCCGCGCCGCCTGCTCGTAGTCCAGTTCCGCCACGGCGGCGGCCATGTCCTTTTCCAGCCGCGTGACGAACGGCTTGGCCTCGCCGCCCATGAAGGTACAGAAGTCCTCCGCCAGGGCGCGGTGCTCCTCGGCGGAGATGCGGCCGACGCAGGGGGCGGCGCACTTGTCGATGTATCCGAGCAGGCAGGGCCTGCCGCTGGCTTCGGCCCGTTTCAGGACGCCCGTGCTGCAGCTCCGGACCGGGAAAACGCGCAGCAGGGTGTCCATGGTGTCGCGGATGGCACCGGCGGTGTACGGGCCGAAGTAGCGGGTGCCCTTGCGGCGTTCGCCGCGCAGGACCTGGACGCGGGGGTACCTATCCCCCATCGAGACGGCCAGGTACGGGTAGCTTTTGTCATCCCGGAACATCACGTTGAACCGGGGCTTGAATTCCTTGATCCAGGTGTATTCGAGCTGCAGCGATTCGAGTTCGCTGCCGACGACGGTCCACTCGACGCTGCTGGCCGTATGGACCATCGCATACGTTTTGGGGAGCAGCCCGGCCGGGTTGGCGAAGTAGGAGTTCAGCCGCGCACGGAGGTTCTTGGCCTTGCCGACATAGATGACCCGGCCGTGCGGGTCGCGGAAGCGGTACACGCCCGGATTGGTCGGAATCTCACCCGTCTGGGGTCGGTAACTCGCTGGATCTGCCACAGTCCAAGTCTACTGAGACTGCGGCGGCGCCCTGGACGGTGCGGACACCGCGGGCCCGGAAGGGCGCGGGCGGGTGGTCAGCATGGTTCAGGGTTCCGCTGGAGCCAGTGCATGCTGGCCCGGGCTGGTCCGCATTTCAGGCGCGGTTGTTTGACTCATGGAGCCAGACCATGGGCGTTGCCGGACGTCCGCGACCCCGAGCCTGGGGTCCGTCCGGACAGCCGGGGCCTCGAACAGCGGCCGCACGTGCGGCAGAGTTCTACCGCTGCGTTAGGCTCCGGTTATGCCACTCATAGGGAGTTCGCTTCATGCTGCGAATGAACGGGTGTCTCACAGCTGGTCTATGGCCGTGCCTGCGGACCACATGTGGTGGGGCCTCACCGACCCCGAGGCGTTGCCACGCTGGTTGGGGAAACTGACTTCCGGGGAATTCGTCGTCGGCAATTCCGTAACCATTGAGCATGCCGAAGGCTATTGCTGCACCAGCCGTATTCAGGAGTCTAAACCGGAACGACTTCTTGGCATGACATGGGAGTTCCCAGACGAACCACCCTCGCATGTCAGGATTGTGCTCACTCCAGCCGGCGAGTCAACACACTTGGTGCTGCAGCACGACGGGCTCGGAAACGCGGCCGTCGACTACCTGCCTGGTTGGCACACACACCTTCTGTACCTTGAAGCGCTGCTCCTGGGTCAGCCCCGGTCCATGGCCGACTTCTGGTCCACATATGACGGACTCACGGACTCCTAAGTCCGGATCGCGGTACTCGCCGCGGCCTATGAGGGGTGCGTTGGGCAGCCATGGACGCTGACCTGGTTCTCTGTCGGCGGCGTCGGGATGTTCGCCTTCTCCCCATTCCCGTAAGGGCTGATTTCAGGATGGACAGCACTTTGGCGTCTAGGCCCCGCAGCACGAAATCAGTATCAGTGGTGGCGTAGGACGTTGCGCCTTGCCAGTCCGACTTCACCGGCACTCCGTCGCCACACCAGAACGTGTTCCCGTCGTTCCCATCGACCTCCAAGACAATCTTTAGGGCCTCTCGCGGCCCCCAAGGTGTCTGGATGGTCTCGGTTCCATGGCGTACGAACGCTGCGGAGGCTGTCGCCGAGGGGTCGTCTTCGTGGAATTGGCGGAACTCTCGTCGCGGAGCGGTGGTTGCCAGAAAGTCCGTCAGGACCAGATGGGCGGCATAGCTGGGGATCGGGGTGTTGGCACTGTCTCGTCGTGGCGGGGGCTCCGCCGCTCGAACTTCGACATTGGAGGTTTGGGGATGATCGATATACCTGTATGCGCTCCAATCGAACACATTGGTGGCGAAGCGGGTTTCCTGGACGAGGTGGACGACGGGTCCGCCTTTGACCCTGAAGGCAAGCGTTGTCTGAAGCAAATCTTCTGAGCGGTGGCGGATCAGCGCGCCGACCTTAGCGCCAGCGTGGTGGAAGGACTCGATTTCCGTCGTTGTCATGTGTGCAAAGTAGCAGAACGCGTTACGCGGAGGGCCCGGGAAGCAGTGGTCGCGACGTGGCGAACCCGCGGACGGCAACTCAGTCCCGGAAGACGCGGCCAAAATTGGCTGGATGTCTCGGATGCGTCGACTAAGACAACACTCACGCCGTCTGCCAACTAGCGCTGCGAAAGGAGCGCCACTCAGCGAAGCGATCCACAAAAATATGTCAGGGCCAAGGAGTGCGCCCGTCCGCCTCTCGGGACGGTCTCAAGTCAAGCGGATCATACGTCCGATGCAACCCCGCAGAGTCCCCTTCTTTGTCGGTGCCTCGCAGTAATCTGGGTTTATGGAAAGCACGGACTGGAGTGCGGAGGGCAGGGAGGCCCTGGCAGCTGTCGCGGCGTTGGCTGCGGCGCTGGATTCCGTCACCGAGGCCGGCGCTGACCGCCTCGATGTGTCCGGCTCTGATACCGCTGGTCCGCCTGGCGCCGATCCGCTGTGGGACGATCCGCTGCGGGATTTGGCGGATGATTGCCTGGTCGGTCTGGCCTTGGTGGCCCGGTCGGAGGCCCGCCTTGCGGCGCTGAAGGTACGGGTGGCCGCGGCCTATGTGCAGGCCACCCTGGCTTTGGCGCCACCGGCCGCGTCCCCGCACGACGCAACAGGCCAGGAGATGGCGGTGAGGGCTGAGGTCGCGTGTGTTTTGACCGTGGGTGAACGGACCGCCGGGGCATTCCTGGACGACTGCCAGGCCCTGACGAAGGGTTTGCCGCTGACCCTGGCGGCCCTGCAGGCCGGGACGATCTCCTGGGCCCACGCCCGGATCATCGTGGACGAAACCGCCGGCCTGGATCCGGCCGGGGCGGCCGGACTCGAAGCGCACTTCCTGGACCCCGGCGCGCCCGACCCGGCCCGCGGGTGCCCGGCCGGGGACCTCGTCCCGGGACGGTTCCGCACCAAGGCACGCACCTGGCGCGAACGCCACCACCCGGTCAGCATCGAGAAACGCCACACCAAGTGTGCCGCGGACCGGCGGATCGAGTACGTCCCGGACCGGGACGGCATGGCCTGGCTCAACACCTACCTCCCGGCCGGCACCGCCGCGGGGATCTGGGAACGGACCACCGCCGCCGCCCGCGCCCTCCAGGGCCCGGACGAGGCCCGGACCCTCACCCAGCTCCGCGCGGATGTGGCCGCCACCTGGCTCCTCACCAGTGGGACCGGCACTGATGGAGAGGGCGTGTGCGGGGGTGTGCCGTCGCCGCGGGCGCAGGTCCTGATCACCGTCCCGGTCCTGTCCCTGCTGGGCGCCGGGGAGGAACCGGCGGTCCTGGACGGGCACGGGCCGATCCCGCCGTCCATGGCCCGCCGACTGGTCGCCGGCGGCGCCGGGTCCTTCTACCGGGTCCTGACAGACCCCCGCGACGGGGCCCCGCTGGAAATCGGCCGGACCAGCTACCGCCTCACCAAGGCTATGCGCCAGTGGCTGCACCTGCGCGACGGCCGATGTCCCTTCCCGGGCTGCAGCAACCACTCGTTGGACAACGACGCAGACCACCTCCTGGCCTGGGCCGACGGAGGCACCACCGGGATCTCCAACCTCGGACAGCCGTGCCCCAAACACCACCGGCTCAAACACGGCTCGGCCTGGACACCGGCCGGGGCCAGCAAAGACAAACCGCCCGGGTGGACCTCCCCGTCCGGGCGGCACTATCCCAGCGAACAGCAGGACTGGGAACCACCCGACTGGCCGCACATCCTGGCGACGGAGACAGACACCGCCGACCTTGTCTTCTATGAACACCTCGACGAATCGGCCCTGGAAGTCTTCCTTGCCCAACACGCCTGACCGCGGATTGCGGGCGTTCGAGCGAGGTAATCCCCGGCAAGATTGTGGCAAACCGGCACCAGGGGTTTCTCCCGGGTGCTTCACGAACCGCAGTACCGCGGCAGAAGGGTGATATGCCGGCCCGCTCGAGGACTTAGGCGACGTGCCTACTCAATGGTCTTGCTCTGGTTATAGCTGGTGGAGCGCTCCTGGCCGCTGAGTTCCGCGATCGCGTCCATGATGCGGTCGGTGGCCTGGCGGCGGGCCGGCAGGGAGTGGTCCGGCCCGGTCTTGTTGAAGTACAGCGGTGCGCCGACTTTCATGGTGAAGTGCTGCGGCTTGACCGATTTGCTGTCCGCGGGCTGGAGGTGCTCGGTGCCGATCAGTCCGACCGGGATGACGGGGGCGCCCGTGGTCAGGGCAAGCCAGCCGACCCCGGTGCGGCCGCGGTAGAGGATGCCGTCGCGGGAACGCGTTCCCTCGGGGTAGATGCCGATGCCCTTGCCGGACTCAAGGATTTCCAGCAGGGTTTTGAGCGCCTGGACACTGGCGGCCTGTTCGCCGCGTTCCACCGGTATGGAGCCGACAGCCTCAAAGAAGGACTTCATCACCTTGCCCTTGACCCCGCCGCCGGTGAAGTATTCCGCTTTGGCGAAAAAGGCCACGGGGCGCGGCATCAGCGCCTGGACGATCACGCTGTCCAGGAAGGACAGGTGGTTGGGGGCCACGATGAACGGGCCCTCTGTGGGCACGTTTTCGAGTCCGATGACCGTGGGCCGGCAGGTTGAGGTCACCAGGCCCCGCGTGGTCCAGCGGATTGCATCAAACATTGCCATCGGTGTGCACCTCGTTTACGGCGTCGGTCATCGGGTCAGTGGTCACTGCGTGTGGTGTCACGGCGTTGGCCCTTCCCGGATCCCGCCGGGAAATGGTCTCGTGGAGGGCCGCGCTGCTGTGCACGATCTCCACCGCGCCGGCCGCGTCCAGTTCGCCGTCCGGAGCGAAGCCCCAGCCTACGCCGATGCAGTCGATTCCGTTGGCAGCCGCTCCGGCCACGTCCTGCACGCGGTCCCCCACCATCAGGGTGTGGAAGAGGGCGGCAATGCCGTGGTGCTCCAGGACGGTCCGGGCGATGCCTTCGGTTTTCTGGGTGGCGACGGCGATGTCCGTCAGGGAATGGCTGAGTTTGGGGCCGATCATGGCATCCAGCAGGGCTTGATCGGGAACGCCGAGTCCGGGTTCGGTGAGGGCCGCTGCGATTCCGTCCGCTATCCCCCCGGCCGGATCGACAAGAGTGCCGTCCAGGTCGAAGATTACGGGCACTGTTGTTTGCGTCACCGGCCTAGTTTCTCACGAGAGCGCGGAAGCCAGAAACTCGCATGCCCCAGTGGGAATGTATCTGCGGTGGGGGCCGGTGCCTCCGTGGAGGCACCGGCGCCGGGGCTGCCTCAGGCCAGGATTTCGGCGAGGAAGGCCGCCGTATGGCTTTCCGTGGACTTGGCCACGTTTTCCGGGGTTCCGGAGGCGACGATGCGGCCGCCGCCGGACCCGCCGTCGGGACCCAGGTCCACAATCCAGTCCGCGCTTTTGATGACGTCAAGGTTGTGCTCGATCGTGATGACCGTGTTGCCCTTGTCCACCAGGCCCTGGAGGACCAGAAGCAGCTTCCGGATGTCCTCGAAGTGCAGGCCCGTGGTGGGTTCGTCCAGCACGTAGATGCTGCGCCCGTTGGAGCGTTTCTGCAGCTCCGCGGCGAGCTTGACGCGCTGCGCCTCGCCGCCGGAGAGCGTCGTGGCGGGCTGGCCCAGCCGGACGTAGCCAAGCCCGACGTCGACGAGGGTCCTGAGGTGCCGGGCGATCGGCGAGAAGGCAGCGAAGAACTCCGCGCCTTCCTCGATCGGCATGTTCAGGACATCGGCGATCGTCTTGCCCTTGTAGTGGACTTCCAGGGTTTCGCGGTTGTACCGGGCACCGTGGCACACCTCGCAGGGCACGTAGACGTCCGGCAGGAAGTTCATTTCGATCTTCAGCGTGCCGTCGCCCGAGCACGCCTCGCAGCGGCCGCCCTTGACGTTGAAGGAGAACCGGCCCGGCAGGTAACCGCGGACCTTGGCCTCGGTGGTCTCGGCGAAGAGCTTTCGGATGTTGTCAAAGACACCCGTATAGGTGGCCGGGTTGGACCGTGGGGTCCGGCCGATCGGGCTCTGGTCGACGTGGACCACCTTGTCGAGGTGCTCGAGGCCCTGGATGGACTTGTGCCGCCCCGCCACCTGCTTGGCGCCGTTGAGCTTGTTGGCGAGGACCTTGTAAAGGATCTCGTTGACCAGGGTGGACTTGCCGGAGCCGCTGACGCCGGTGACCGCGGTGAACAGGCCCAGCGGGAAGGTCGCATCCACGTTCAGGAGGTTGTTCTCCTTGGCACCGATGACCTTGAGTTCGCGCTTCTTGTCGTATTTGCGGCGCTTCTTGGGGATCTCAATCTTTTTCCGGCCGGAGAGGTAGTCGCCGGTGAGCGATTCGGTGTTCTCGAGCAGCTCCTTGTAGGACCCGGAGTGCACCACCATGCCGCCGTGTTCGCCGGCTCCCGGTCCGATGTCCACCACCCAGTCGGCTTCCTGGATGGTGTCCTCGTCGTGTTCCACCACGATCAGGGTGTTGCCGAGGTCCCGCAGCCGGGTGAGGGTCTCGATCAGGCGGCGGTTGTCCCGCTGGTGCAGGCCGATGGACGGCTCGTCCAGGACGTAGAGCACGCCCACGAGGCCGGAGCCGATCTGGGTGGCCAGCCGGATGCGCTGGGCTTCGCCGCCGGACAGGGTGCCGGACGGGCGCTCCAGGTTCAGGTACTCCAGGCCGACGTCGAGCAGGAAGGTCAGGCGGGCCTGGATCTCTTTGAGGACCTGGTTCGCGATCTGTGCTTCGCGGCCGGTGAGCACGAGGTTGTCCAGGAAATGGGCGCAGTCGCGCATCGGCAGGGCGGCGACCTCGGCAATGGACTTGCCATTGATCAGCACGGACAGCGACGCCGGGTTCAGGCGCGCGCCTTTGCAGGCCGGGCACGGGATCTGCCGCATGTACTCCTCGTAGCGGTCGCGGGCCGAGTCCGAGTCCGTTTCGAGGTGTTTGCGGTGGACGTACTGGATAACGCCCTCGAAGCCGGTGCTGTATTTGCGTTCCCGGCCGAAGCGGTTGCGGTACTGCACCACGACTTTGTGGTCCTTGCCGTGCAGCACGGTCTGGCGGGTGTCCTCGGAGAGCTTGTCCCACGGGGTTGTCATCGAGAAGCCGAGTTCCTTGGCGAGACCGCCGAGCAGGCGGTTCCAGTACTCCGTTGTGGCGGTGCCGAGGGACCACGGCGCGATGGCTCCCTCCGAGAGGGACAGGTCACCGTTCGGAATGATGAGTTCCTCATCGACTTCCAGCTTCGTGCCGATGCCGCTGCAGGCCGAGCAGGCGCCGAAGGGGTTGTTGAAGGAGAAGGAGCGGGGTTCGATCTCGTCGATCGCGAGGGGGTGCTCGTTGGGGCAGGCGAGGTGCTCGGAGAACGCCCTGATCCGTTCCGGATCGTCATCATCAAGGTCGACGAATTCGGCGAGGATGCGCCCCTCGGCCAGGCCGAGTGCGGTTTCCACGGAGTCGGTGAGGCGCTGGCTGATGCCTTCCTTGACCACGAGGCGGTCCACGACCACTTCGATGGTGTGCTTGAACTGCTTGCCCAGCTTGGGGGGATCGCTCAGCTGGATCAGCTTGTCATCGACCCGTGCCCGCGAGTAGCCCTTCGCGGTGAGTTCCTTGAACAGCTCGACGAATTCGCCCTTGCGGCCGCGGACCACCGGTGCCAGGACCTGGAAGCGCGTGCCCTCCGGCAGTTCCAGGAGCTGGTCGACGATCTGCTGCGGGGTCTGCTTCGCTACGAGCTCCCCGCAGGTGGGGCAGTGCGGGCGGCCCACACGGGCCCACAGCAGGCGCATGTAGTCGTAGATCTCGGTGATGGTGCCCACGGTGGAGCGGGGGTTCTTGCTGGTGGACTTCTGGTCGATGGATACCGCGGGCGAGAGGCCCTCGATGAAGTCGACGTCGGGCTTGTCCACCTGGCCCAGAAACTGCCGGGCGTAGGCGGAGAGCGATTCGACGTACCGGCGCTGGCCTTCGGCGAAGATCGTGTCGAAGGCCAGGGACGACTTGCCCGAACCGGAGAGCCCGGTGAAGACGATGATGGAGTCGCGGGGCAGGTCCAGGTCCACGTTGCGCAGGTTGTGCTCGCGCGCTCCCTTGACAATGAGCCGGGACATGTCCGGACGTTTCACCGGGGGGCGGGATTCCTCCGCGCGGCCCGGTTTTACCGGACTCACCGGAACGGAGTCCATCAGAACTGGGCTCTCCTGAACTGCGGAGGGTGGGGAATCAACGGCTGGATCTTCAGCTACGGCTTTAGGCACGCTACCAATGCTAATCGAAAACTTCTTCGAATTTCCATTCCCGGCCGCGCCGCCGGCCCGGTGAGGCCGTCCGATGTGTTAAAGGTGCGCTACTCGCGGTCGTAGGCTGCGGCGAGCAGTTGCACGGCCTCGGCGAAGCTGGCGCCCTGGGCCCTGGCGGCGGCGGCGAACCCGGCGGCGGCAGCGGAAAGGGAGCTCCACGCCTCGTCCCGGGCGCAGACCACTGTCCCGTTCCGGCCTCTGGTCACCACGACGCCGGCCGCCTCCAGTTCCTTGTAGGCGCGGGCCACGGTATGCGGGGCGACGCCCAGTTCGCCGGCAAGGCTCCGGACGGCAGGAAGCTTGGTCCCGGGCGCAAGGGTGCCGTTGTCCGCCCGTTCAATGATGTTGAGCCGGAGCTGTTCGAACAGCGGGACGGAGCTGCCCGGATTGGGCCGCCAGGCACCGGGGAACGGGGTGATTGACGTCCCGGCGGGGGTCACTGTCCGGGCTCCGGGGTGTGCTTGCGGTGTTCGCGGCGGGCGAACTGCGCCTCGTACAGGTTCAGGTACAGCCCGCCCCTGGCCATGAGTTGCCGGTGGGTGCCCTGTTCAACGATCTGTCCTTGGTCCATGACGAGAATTAGATCAGCGTCCCGGACGGTGGACAAGCGGTGGGCAATCACGAAGCTCGTGTGTCCCTGCCGGAGCCGCCGCATGGCCTGCCGGATCTGCGCCTCGGTGCGGCTGTCCACCGAGCTGGTGGCCTCGTCGAGGACCAGGATGCTGCGTCCGGCCAGTTGTGCCCTGGCGATCGAGATGAGCTGGCGCTGGCCGAGGCTCAGCGAGTCGCCGTCGTTGCCGAGCATCGTGGCGTAGCCCCCGGGCAGGGCGCGGACGAACTGGTCCACGTGGCTGGCCTGCGCGGCAGCGACAATGTCGGCGTCGCCCGCGCCGGGACGGCCGTACTCGATGTTGTCCCGGATGGTGCCGGTGAACAGCCACGTGTCCTGCAGCACTGTGCCGAAATTGGCCCGCAGTTCATCCCGCGGGAGCCCAGCGATGTCCGCCCCGTCGACCGTGATCCGGCCGGAATCCAGTTCGTGGAAACGCATCAGGAGGTTCACCACGGTGGTCTTTCCGGCGCCGGTGTGCCCCACGACCGCCACGGTCTGTCCCGGCTCCACGACAAAGGACAGGTCCCGGACCACGGGCGTGCCGGGACGGTAGCCGAAGGTGACATGCTCAAACGTGACCCGGCCGGCGGCCGCGGACACCGGAACTCCGGTCCTTGCCTGCCCCGTCCCCGCCTGCCCGGTGGCGGAAGCCACAGCGGAGGTCCCCTCTGGTCCCGCCCCAGCACCCGCCGGTGGAGCCGGGGCAGGTTCCGGCGGGATCTCCGGTGCATCGAGAAGCTCGAAGACCCGCCCGGCCGACACGATGCAGGACTGCATGAGGGTCAGCATGCCGCCGATCTGCCCCATCGGCACGCTGAAGAGCCTGCTGAACTGGAAAAAGGCCTGGAGGCCGCCGAGGGTCAGGGCGCCGGACAGGACCTGGAGCGCGCCGACGACGGCGACCGCGATGTAGTTGAGGTTGGACACCAGGACCATGAGGGGCTGCACGACGCCGGACACGTACTGGGCACGGGCACTGGCCCGGCACAGCTTGTCGTTGCCGTCCTTGAAACTGGCCGCGGCCGCCTCCTGCCGTCCGAAGGCCTTGATGACCTCGTGGCCGGTGAAGAATTCCTCCAGCTGTGCGTGCAGCTCGCCCGTGCTGCCCCACTGCTCGGTGAAATGCGCCTGGGAGTTCCTGGCCACCAGGACAGTGATGAGGGTGGACACCGGAACGGAGACCAGCGCGATCACGGCCAGGACCGGGGAGAGCCACAGCATCATGGCCAGCGCCCCGGAGAGCATCAGCAGCGACAGGATCAGCTGGTTGAGCAGCTGGTTGAGGGCCTGGGCGATGTTGTCGACGTCGTTCGTGGCGCGGCTCAGCACGTCACCGCGGTGCTGGACGTCAAAATGGCTGGACGGCAGGACGTGCAGTTTCCCCTCCACCGAGGCCCGCAGCCCGTAGCCCAGCCGCTGCACCGCCACAGCCGTCAGGGCTCCCTGGATCCAGCTGAAGACGGAGGCCCCCAGATACATGACCGACACCGCCGCCAGCAGGGCGCCCAGCTTTTCCTGGTCGAAGGAACCGCCAACCACACTTTCGACGACGACGTCGGTGGCGTCGCCCAGGATTTTCGGCGCCGCCACATTGAGCACCACAAAGGCGCAGGTGGCGGCGACGGCGCCGACCATCCGCCACGTCGATGGCCGCAACAGCCCAAGCAGGCGTCCGGCCGTGCGCCAGCGGAACCGGCCGCCGTTCCCGGCGTCCCCGCCGGACACCACCCGGAGGGATCCGTTGCGGCCGCCGGAGGGCGGGTCCACCAGGGTCTGGTCCCGGGCGTCACGGGCGGTGGGTGCGTAGGTCCCGGCATCGGTTCCTGCGTCGAGTGCCGGTTCACGGGTCACAGGGTTTCCTCCAGCACCAGCTGGGACGCTGCGATCTCCTGGTAGCTCGGCGACGACTCCATCAGCTGGTGATGTGTTCCCTGCGCCACGACCCGGCCGCCTTCGAGGACCAGGATCAGGCCGGCGTCCACGATCGTGGCGACCCGTTCGGCGACGATCAGGACAGTGGCCGTTTTCAGCAGCGGCCCCATCGCTTCACGGAGCCGGTAGTCGGTGCCGTAGTCCAGCGCCGAAAAGCTGTCGTCGAACAGGTACACGGGAGCCTGCCGGAGCAGCGCGCGCGCAATGCACAACCGCTGCCGCTGACCCCCGGAAAAATTCGTGCCGCCCTGGCTCACCGGGGACTCCAGGCCCTGCGGCAGCTCCCGGACAAACTCGGCGGCCTGCGCGGCGTTCAGAACCTGCCAGAGATCCGCGTCCGTCGCCGCCGGCGCCGCCATCCTCAGGTTCCCGGCGAGCGTTCCGGAGAACAAATAGGACTGCTGGGGAACGACGGCGATCAGGCTCCGCAGCACCGCCAGGGGCAGGCCGCGCACATCGGATCCGCCGATGCTGATCTCCCCGCCGGTGGCTTCCAGGAACCTGGGCAGCAGGTTCAGCAGGGTGGTCTTGCCGCTGCCGGTGGCGCCGATGACCGCCGTCACAGTCCCGGGAGCGGCCGTGAAGCTGACGCCGTCGAGAACCGGGGCCTCAGCGCCCGGGTAGGCGAAGGACACGTGCCGGAACTCCACGGCATTGCCTTCTGGTGCCGCTCCGCCCGGGCCGTCCGTGACCTCCGGCGCCGTGTCCAGGACCGCCTGGATTCGTTCAGCGCAGGCAGCCGCGCGGGGTGCCGTCATCAAGACGTACATCGCCATCATGATCGCGATCAGGATCTGCAGGATGTAGGCGATGAACGCCGTGAGCGCCCCCAGCCGCATCTCGCCGGACTGGATCCGGTGCCCGCCGAACCAGACCACACCGACAGAGGACAGATTGACCACGAACATGATCAGCGGCATCATTCCCGCGACCAGCAGCGCGGAACGCAGGTTGTTCCGGGTCAGGTCCCTGTTGGCCCCGTCGAAGCGCCGCATCTCGTGCCCCTGGCGGGCGAAGCCCCGGATGACGTTGGCGCCGATGATCTGCTCACGCAGCACCCGGCTGATCCGGTCGATGAGTTCCTGGCCCTGCCGGTAGAGCGGGACCAGGCGGCGCACGATCAGGACCATGATGACCGCGAGCACCGGAATGACCGCGACGATGACGCCGGACAAGGCGATGTCCTGGTGCACGGCCAGCACGATGCCGCCGATGAAGATGGCGGGAGCCGCGACCAGCATCGTGAACACGAGGACCAGAAGGTTCTGGATCTGCGCGACGTCGGTCGTGGCCCTGGTGACCAGGCTGGCGGCGCCGAACGCGCCGACTTCCTGGGAGGACATGGACTGGACCGTGGCAAAGAGTTCTTCGCGCAGTTGACGGCCGAGCTCCATCGCCACGACGGCGCCGAGATACCCGGCGGCGATGGCCGCCGCCACTTGAACGCAGGCGACCGCGGCCATCCAGGAACCCAGGCTCAGGATCTCCGGGATGTTGCCGCCGACGATCCCGCGGTCAATGATGGCCGCGTTCAGGGTAGGGAGGAAGAGGTTCGCGGTCGTCTGCACGAGCTGCAGGACCACGATGGCCAGCACGGTCCCTTTGTGGGCGGCCAACAGCCGGCCCGTCAGACCAATAAGCACCGAACCTCCATCGCGACGTCAGGGCACGGGTGTCGATCAGGGCAGCCGCCCCCACGCTGCCTCGACATTGTAAGCACTTCCACACGGCCCTCGGTTGTCATACGCTGTCCGGCCTGTCCGGAACCCCGGCTGCGGATCAGGCCCGCTTCCGGGCCACGGCGAAGATCCGCCGGAACGGGAACACGGTGCCATGCGGCCCGGCCGGGTAGGCCTCCGCCAGCAACGCCGAGTATTCGGCTTCAAACGTCCGGGCGTCCGCGGCGGACAGTGCCGCGAGCACGGGCCGGAGTCCGGTGCCGCGGACCCAGTCCAGGACGGGGTCCGCGCCGGGGAGGAGCTGGAAGTACGTCGTCTCCCACGCATCCGCGTCGCAGCCGGCGTCGAGCATGATGGCCTGGTAGTCCTCCGGCCCGCCCACCACGTCATCGTGGCGCAGCACCCCGGCGAGCCGTCCCGACCACGCCGCGGACTCCGCCAGCCCGCGCATCAGCGTGTGCGAGGGCGAGGTGAAGTTCCCTGGGACCTGCAGCGCGAACCAGGCGCCGGGCCGGAGCGCTGCGAGCCAGCGGGCCAGCAGGTCCCGGTGGCCCGGCACCCACTGCAGGGCTGCGTTGGTGATGACGACGTCGGTGTCCCCGGCGGGCATCCAGCCGGTGATATCCGCCTCGCGGAAGGAGAGATTGGGCAGCCGCTCCGCATGGCCGGCAGACTGGGCCAGCATTTCCGCTGAGGAGTCCAGGCCGCTGACCCGGGCCCGGGGCCAGCGCTCAGCGAGGGTGGCCGTCAGGTTCCCGGGACCGCAGCCGAGGTCGACCACGGAACGGGGTGAGTCCGCATGGACCCGGGCCGTCAGGTCGAAATACGGCCTGTCCCGGTATTCCCCGAACTGCACGTACGTGGCGGGATCCCATTTCACTGCTT
Organism: Pseudarthrobacter leeuwenhoeki; assembly: GCF_055412885.1. Classification (NCBI taxonomy): domain Bacteria; kingdom Bacillati; phylum Actinomycetota; class Actinomycetes; order Micrococcales; family Micrococcaceae; genus Pseudarthrobacter; species Pseudarthrobacter leeuwenhoeki. The sequence continues at coordinate 65,298 of NZ_JBVAYY010000015.1, forward strand.
CCTCCGGTCACCGGCGAACGATGCGACGTCCTCAGCCTAACCCCGGCCGGAACGGCGGCCCGTGTGCGCGACCCTGCCGCGCCGGCCCTGGCGCGCCGCCGGGTACGGCGTCCCGGGCACAGCCCTGCGCCGCGGCTCCGGCCACTAAGCTGGTGAGCAATGAAACTTGTTGATCAGCTCCCCGCCCCGGCCGCCCGAGTCCCCGGCCGGGCCGGCCTGGACCCGGACGAGCTCTACACCCGCTTTGTCGAATGGACCGAAACCCGCGGGCTGGCCCTGTACACCGCCCAGGACGAGGCCGTTATGGAGCTTGCCGCCGGCGCCAATGTCATCCTGGCAACCCCCACCGGATCGGGGAAGTCCCTCGTCGCGATCGCGGTGCACTTCCAGGCCATGGCCCGCGGGCAGCGCAGCTACTACACCGCACCGATTAAGGCCCTCGTCTCGGAGAAGTTCTTCGCCCTGTGCGAGATCTTCGGCGCCGAGAACGTGGGCATGATCACCGGGGATTCCGGTGTCAACCAGGATGCCCCGATTATCTGCTGCACGGCGGAAATCCTGGCCAACATCGCCCTCCGTGAAGGCGACGCCGCCGAGCTCGGCGCCGTCGTCATGGACGAATTCCACTTCTACTCCGACCCGCAGCGCGGCTGGGCCTGGCAGGTCCCGCTGCTGGAACTCCCCCAGGCGCAGTTCCTGCTGATGTCCGCCACCCTCGGCGACGTGAGCCGCTTCGAGGCCGGCATCACCGAACTGACCGGCCGGCCGACGACGACCGTCAGTTCGGTGGAGCGGCCCATCCCGCTGCACTATTACTACGAGCAGACGCCCGTGCACGAGACGCTCGAGGAACTCCTCGCCACGAAGCAGGTCCCCGTCTACGTGGTGCACTTCAGCCAGGTGGAGGCGATCGACCGGGCCCAGAACCTGATGAGCGTCAACGTCTGCACCCGCGAGGAAAAGGACAAAATCGCCGAGCTGATCGCCGGTTTCCGTTTCGCGGCCGGTTTCGGCAAGACGCTCAACCGGCTGGTCCGGCACGGCATCGGCGTGCACCACGCCGGCATGCTGCCCAAATACCGCCGGCTCGTGGAGCAGCTCGCCCAGGCCGGGCTGCTGAAAGTCATCTGCGGCACCGACACCCTCGGTGTGGGCATCAACGTCCCCATCCGCACCGTGCTGCTCACGGCGCTGAGCAAGTACGACGGAGTCCGCACCCGGCTGCTGAACTCCCGGGAGTTCCACCAGATCGCCGGCCGCGCCGGCCGCGCCGGTTACGACACCGCCGGGACCGTCGTCGTGCAGGCCCCGGAACATGTCACGGAGAACGTCAAGGCGATGGCCAAGGCCACAGCGAAGTTCGGCGACGACCAGAAGAAGCTCCGCCAGGTGGTCAAGAAGAAGCCGCCGGAGGGCTTCGTGTCCTGGGGCGAACCGACCTACAAGCGCCTCGTGGAGTCGGTGCCGGATCCGCTGACGTCCAGCTTCAGCGTGACCCACGCGATGCTGATGAACCTGATGGAACGCCCGGGCGATCCGTTCAAGGCGGCCCGCCGCCTGTTGGCCGAGAACCATGAGCCGCGTTCTTCCCAGCTGCAGCTCATGAAGAAGGCCATTGGCATCTACCGGGAGCTCCTGGCCGCCGGTGTAGTGGAGCGGATCCCGCTCCAGGAGCAGGGCCCGGACGGCCGCACCGTCCGCCTGACGGTCCATCTGCAGGCCAACTTCGCCTTGAACCAGCCGCTGTCCCCCTTCGCCCTCGCAGCGCTGGAGCTGCTGGATCCGGAGTCGCCGTCGTACGCCCTCGACGTTGTGTCCGTGATCGAGTCCACGCTGGAGAAGCCCCGGCAGATCCTGTCCGCGCAGCTGAAGAAGGCGCGCGGCGAGGCGGTCGCCGCGATGAAGGCCGACGGCATCGACTACGACCAGCGGATGGCCATGCTGGACGAGGTCAGCTACCCGCAGCCGCTCGCGGAGCTCCTCGGCGAGGCGTTTGACGTCTACCGCCGGGCCGCGCCGTGGATCGGCGACTTCGAACTCGCGCCCAAGTCCATCGTCCGGGACATGTACGAACGGGCGATGAACTTCGGCGAGTTTGTGCAGTTCTACGGTCTGGCCCGTTCCGAGGGCATCGTGCTGCGCTACCTTGCCGACGGTTTCAAGGCGCTGCGCCAGACCGTCCCGCAGGACGCCCTCCGCGAGGACCTTGAGGACCTCATCGCGTGGCTCGGCGAGCTGGTCCGCCAGGTCGACTCCAGCCTCCTCGATGAGTGGGAGGAGCTGACCTCCGGCAAGGCGCCGACCCCGCACGACGCTCCCCCGCCCCCGCCGCCGTCGCTGACCTCCAACGTCCGGGCCTTCCGGGTGATGGTCCGCAATGAGATGTTCCGCCGGGTGGAGCTCTTCGCGGACGAGGACGCCACCGCCCTCGGCGAACTCGATGCCGGTTCCGGCTGGGACGCCGAACGGTGGGAGGACGTGCTGGATGACTACTTCGACGAACACGACGACATCGGTACCGGCCCGGACGCCCGCGGCCCGGGGCTGCTGATCATCACCGAAGAGCCGGGCCGGTGGAAGGTCCGGCAGATCTTCGAGGACCCGGCCGGCAACCATGACTGGGGCATCTCCGCGGAGGTGGACCTCGCGGCCTCGGATGAGACCGGGACCGCCGTCGTGCGCGTGACGGACGCGAACCGGCTTTAGCGGTCCGCGAACCCGGATCCAACGCCGGCCCGGTCCTAGTAAACTCAAGGAATGAGTGTAATCCGGCCCGCGACGGCGAACGATGTCCCCGATATCCTGCAGATGATCCACGACCTGGCCGTCTACGAGAAGGAGCCGGATGCCGTCCGGAACACCCCGGAGATGCTTACCGGGGTCCTGTTCGGCGAGAACCCGCGGGCGTTCGCGGCGATGGCCGAGAACGAGTCCGGCGAGGTCCGGGGCTTCGCCCTCTGGTTCCTGAACTACTCCACATGGGAAGGCGTCCACGGCATCCACCTCGAGGACCTGTACGTGCGCCCCGAGGCCCGCGGTGAAGGCCACGGAAAGGCGCTCCTCCAGCATCTCGCCGCGACCGCCGTCGACCGCGGCTACGCCCGCGTCGAGTGGAGCGTCCTGGACTGGAACGAGCCCTCCATCAATTTCTACAAGAAGCTTGGGGCCGACCTGATGGAGGAATGGTCCACTTTCCGGCTGAGCGGCGGCGCGCTGGAAGCTTTCGGGACGGCGCACAAAGCGCGGGCCCGTGGCTGAGGCGCCCGCCGCCGGCCTGCCCCTCGCTGGCCTGCCCCTGGCGGGGACCGCCTCCGCCGACCTGCTGGAGGCCGCGCCGCCGCCCGTCCCGCACACCATCAGGGCGCGGCACACATACCGCGGGATGCGCACTGCGGAGCACTATTTCGAAGTTCCCCTGGACCATTTCGGCGGTGGCGCACCGGCCGGCGAGACCATCACGGTCTTTGCCCGCGAGTACGTCTCCACGGACCACAGCGAGGCTGAGGCCGCCGAGCTCCCGTGGCTGCTGTACCTCCAGGGCGGGCCGGGCGGACGCGGCAACCGGCTCCCGGCGCTCGGCGGGTGGAGCAAGGCCGCAGCCAGGGACTTCCGCATCCTGATGCTGGACCAGCGCGGCACCGGCCTGTCCTCCGCGGTCGACCGCAATACCCTGCCGCTGCGCGGAAACGATGCCGATCAGGCGGACTACCTCGCCCACTTCCGGGCCGACTCGATCGTCGCCGACGCCGAAGCCATCCGGCTGGCGCTGGGCTCCGGGCCGTGGACGATCTACGGGCAGAGCTACGGCGGTTTCTGTGCCCTCAGCTATCTCTCCTTCGCCCCGGAGGGCCTGCGGGAAGCCGTCATCACCGGCGGGCTCGCGCCCCTCTCAGGGCCCGCGGACCGGGTCTACCAGGCCACCTTCGGGCGGGTGGCGGCCCGCAACGCCGAGTACTTCGGACGGTACCCCGAGGACCGCGCAGCAGTCACACGGATCGCCCGGCACCTGCGGGACACGGAGGAATTCCTGCCGGACGGCGAACGGCTCACCGTGGAACGCTTCCAGATGGCGGGTTCCTTCCTGGGCGGCAACACCCGGGTGGATGCCCTGCACCACCTGCTGGAGGATGCCTTCGTCGGCACACCCGGCGGTGACCGGCTCTCGGACGCGTTCCTCGACCAGGTCCGCGGGATCGTGTCCCGGGCCGCCAACCCCTTGTACGCGCTGATGCACGAGTCCATCTACGGCCAGGGCGAGTCCACGGACTGGGCCGCCTGGCGCGTGCTGCAGGAGTTCCCGGAGTTCTCCCCGGACGCCCCCGAGCCGCTGCTCACCGGGGAAATGGTCTACCCCTGGTACTTCGAGCAGGATCCCGCCCTCCGGCCGCTGCGGGACGTTGCCCGGCGCCTCGCCGAAAAGAACGACTGGCCGCCGCTCTACGATCCGGAACGGCTCGCCCTCAACACCGTGCCGGTGGCCGCTGCCGTCTACACCGACGACATCTACGTCGACCGGGGACTGTCGCTCGAGACGGCCGCGGCCGTCCGCGGCCTGCAGGTCTGGGAGTCAGCGGACTTCCACCATGACGGCATAGCGGACGACGGCGAGGGCATCTTCGCCCGGCTCCTTCGCCTGACCCGGTCCGTCCGGGACTAACCCGGGACTGAACCCGGCTGCCACTCCGGTGCCCGGGACCCGCATGCACGCTGCGGTCCTGGCCGGCTGGGCGGAGTGCGACGGCGAACACGAAGCGGCCGCCGGAACCCCGAGTCCCCGAGCACCGGAGGGACGACCATGGCGCGCACCGGATCGAGAAGGAGCACCTGCCGGAAGAGCACCAGGTGGAAGGACCTCACTCCGGGCGGAGCTCGGAATAACGATTCGGCACGGTCCGGAGAACACTGAGCGATCGCATACGAACGGCTCTAAACTGGTCCCACCAGCAGTTTCGTCCGGTCGGCGGGAGCCGATCGGCGTCCCACCGCCGTCCGGCGATCCGGACAGAGTTCTCCGCTCTTCGGAACCTGGAGGTTCCACCATGAAACGCTCACCGACGGCCCGGCTGCTCACCGGGCTCTCCGCGGCGGCGCTGGCCACCACCGGCATCGCCCTCGCCGGACCGGCCCACGCCGTGTCCGCCCAGGGGTTCCTCTCCTACGTCGACGGCTGGCGGGTCGACCGGCACGTGCGCGAGCTCGCCGACGTCAACGGGGACGGCCGCGCCGACGTCGTGGCCTTCGGCGACCCCGGTGTCTTCGTCGCCCACGGCCAGGCCAACGGCACCTTCGCCGCGCCGGTGCTGAAGGTCCGCGACTTCGGCACCGCGCAGGGCTGGCGCACCGACCGGCACCCACGGAAGGTCTCCGACGTCGACGGCGACGGCCGCTCCGATCTCGTCGGCTTCGGCGACGCCGGCGTGATCGTCTCCTACGCGCAGCCCGACGGCAGCTTCACCGCGCCGCAGCTCAAGGTCCGCGAATTCGGCTGGAACCAGGGCTGGCGGGTCGACCAGCACGTCCGCGAGCTGGCCGACCTCTCCGGGAACGGAACGGCAGACATCGTCGGCTTCGGGTACTCCGGCGTGACCATCTCCCACGGCCGGGCGGACCGCACCTTCGACGGCACCGGCAAGCGGATCGACAACTACGGCTGGGACCGCGGCTGGCGGGTCGACAAGAACCCGCGGATGCTCGCCGACATGGACGGCAACGGGACGGCCGACATCGTCGGCTTCGGCGACGCCGGCACGTACGTCTCCTACTTCTCGGCGCTCGGGGACACGTTCACCCAGCCAGCGCTGGAGATCCGCGATTTCGGGTACGCCCAGGGGTGGCGCGTCGACCAGCACCCCCGGGAGCTCGCGGACATCAACGGCGACGGGATCCCGGACGTCGTCGGCTTCGGCTACCGCGGAGTCCTCGCCGCCTACGCCCGGCCCTTCGCCCCGGGCGAGCCGAAGTACCTCCCGGTCACCCTCGAGCTCGCCGACTTCGGTGTCGCGCAGGGCTGGCGCACCGACCGGCACCCCCGGGAGCTCGCGGACATCAACGGCGACGGGATCCTGGACGTGGTCGGCTTCGGCGACGCGGGCGTGCTCGTGGCCTACGGGGACGACAACTTCCTGGTCGGGCCCGAGCTGAAGTCCACCTCCTTCGGCTGGGCGGCCGGCTGGGACCCGGCACGGTTCCCGCGCCTGCTCGGGGACGTCAACGGAGACGGCCGCGACGACGTCGTCGGCTTCGGATACTCGGCCACCTACGTCGGGCTGTCCTGAGCACGGGGCAGGGGCGGCCGTCGGACCGTCCCGGACCGGCTCACGTCCCTGCGGAGTCCGCGCACCGCCGATCGTGGTGCCGTGACATCCAACAGGCCAGGACGAGACGTTGATCCGAGGTGAGGTGCAGAGTCACGTCCTCCTCGGGCAAGGAGTAGTGCATGCGGCAGGGGATCTTCATCAGTTCCCCATCGACGTGGATCTCCGGGTAGTCGGCCACGTGCCAGTTAGTGTCTTGAATCAAGCCCGCAGAGGTGGAGATCTCCGGTCGATCCAGGACCCGCATCTCTCTTGAGCTGCCCCACGGGCTCCCGGTGGAACCGCACGCAGCAGGAGTGGGTCTTTGAACCAGGACGCCTTCATCGGCTCCTTCAATCATCTCTGCAACATTCGCTTGCTTTCGATTCAGTGGGCCAGCCCGGGCCTCACGTTAGTGCCCTCTCGTGAGGAGTGTCCGGCCGCTGAAATCGTCCCTCTGGCGGAACGTCCACCGGGACAGATTCGCCGCAGCGGGATTGTCCCTCTTGAGGATCCTTCACCGGCAGCTCAGTTGAAACGCGAACCGAAGGCTATGGCATCCAGATCATGGGCAGTTACCGTGGCCCCATGAGGGACAGGAGGCTGCCTATCATGTGCGGGACGACAGAGTTCAATCGCCCTCGACCACTACGAGACGGAAGGCTGGCGCCGTGCGGAAACTGATCTACGGCATGAATCTGACCCTGGACGGCTACATCGCCGCGGCCGGCGACGACATCGGTTGGAGCGGGCCGAGCGACGAACTGTTCCAGTGGTGGCTCGACCAGGAGCGGGCCAGCAGCCTGTCACTTTACGGGCGCAAGCTCTGGGAGACCATGAGCTCCTACTGGCCGACCGGCGACCAGCAGCCCAACGCCACCCCGGCGGAGATCGAGTTCGCGCGGAACTGGCGGGACACACCAAAGGTGGTGTTCTCCTCGACGATCGACAAGGTCGACTGGAACACCCGCCTGGTCACCGGCGACGCGATCGCCGAGATCACCCGGCTCAAGGCCGGGGACGGCGGTCCGATGAGCATCGGCGGCGCAACGCTCGCCGGAGCGGCCATGCGGGCCGGGCTGATCGACGAATACGCGCTGGCCACCCATCCGGTCCTGGTGGGCGGCGGCACTCCGTTCTTCACCTCGCTGGACAACTGGATGAACCTGAACCTGGTGGAGACGCGGACGTTTCCCGGCGGCGTGGTCCTGACCAGATACGAGACGAGACGCTGAGCGCGATTCCTCCGCACGGTCGGGAAAGTACATCCACCATCAGCGGGCCCAGCCCACGTCGACGGCGTGCGAATCACGGCCACCAACTGAACCCGTTGATACCTTGATGGAAGTCATCGTCGTGGTTGCCATCGCCACCCTCAGCCGGGCAGCAATCAAGGCGCGGCAACGGGGCCGCGGCCACCCCTGACTGCGACCAAGTGTCCAGTTTGGCCGGTGCGGCGAATAGTTGGCCGGCGCGGGAGGACCACAGGCAGCCCCGTTCCCGCTACTCGACGATGGACATCGGCAAACCGCCCCCATGCGTTGAAGGCGTGATGCTGTCGAGCTGCCAGGCGTCCGCGGATGCCCGGAACATGTTCCTCGGTCAATTCCTTGAAAGTGACGCTCGCTTCCGAGCCGGACACCTCCACGGATTCCACCGTGATCGTCGTCGAAAAGTCCGTGTACCCGAAGCCCCTCGACTTGAAGCCGGCCTTTGACCGGGCCACCACCGGAAGGTCCCTCGCGCGCTTGGCCCGGTAGACCAGACGGGAAGTTCAGGCACTAGGGTACCTTTCGCAGGGTGTGACTGTGCGGTGCAAGTCTCTCCGACTGGCCCGCTTGGTATTTAGCACCTGGTACTGCCTGGCTGCCCGCTACGCCCGGCAGGGCATCTGTGCCATACGTGTTGACGATCGTAGCGCTTGGGATACTCCCCAACGTCAGGCCATCATTACCCTAGGCGTGCCCGGCGGCCTGCATCTGGCGCAGCTCCTTCTTGAGCTCCCCCACCTCGTCGCGGAGCCGTGCGGCGAGCTCGAACTTCAGCTCCCCGGCGGCGGCGTGCATCTGTTCGGTGAGCTGCTCAATCAACCCCACCAGGTCCTCGGCCGGTGCGGCCGCGAGGCCGTCCGCGCGGATCTTCGCCGCGCCCTTGCCCTTGCCGCGGGCCTTGCCCGCGTTGGCGAGGAGTTCGCGGGTGTCGGCGTCCTCCTTGGCGATCTGGTCCGTGATGTCGGCGATCTTCTTCCGCAGCGGCTGCGGGTCGATGCCTCTTTCGGTGTTGTACGCGACCTGGATCGCGCGGCGGCGGTTGGTCTCGTCGATGGCGTGCGCCATGGAATCGGTGATCCGGTCCGCGTACATGTGCACCTCGCCGGAAACGTTGCGGGCGGCACGGCCGATGGTCTGGATCAGCGAGGTGGACGAGCGCAGGAACCCTTCCTTGTCCGCGTCCAGAATACTCACCAGCGACACCTCGGGCAGGTCCAGGCCCTCCCGGAGCAGGTTGATGCCGACCAGCACATCGAAGACCCCCATGCGGAGCTCACGGAGCAGCTCGACGCGGCGGAGCGTATCCACGTCCGAGTGCAGGTACTCGACCTTCACCCCATGGCCCACCAGGTAGTCGGTGAGGTCCTCGGACATCCGCTTCGTCAGCGTGGTGACGAGGACGCGCTCATTCTTCGCCGTGCGGGTCCTGATTTCACCGAGCAGGTCATCGATCTGGCCCTTGGTCGGCTTGACGACGATTTCTGGGTCGATCAGTCCGGTGGGCCGGATGATCTGCTGGACGTAGCCGTCAGCCTTCCCGAGTTCGTACTTGCCCGGCGTCGCGGAGAGGTAGACCGTCTGGCCGACACGGTCCTGGAACTCGTCCCACTTCAGCGGCCGGTTGTCCATCGCGGAGGGCAGCCGGAACCCGTGGTCCACGAGGTTCCGCTTGCGGGACATGTCGCCCTCGTACATCGCGCCGATCTGCGGCACGGTGACATGGGACTCGTCGATGACCAGGAGGAAGTCGTCCGGGAAGTAGTCGATGAGGCAGTGCGGGGCAGTCCCGCGGGCACGGCCGTCGATGTGTGAGGAGTAGTTCTCGATGCCGTTGCAGAAGCCCATCTGCTGCATCATTTCCAGGTCGTAGGTGGTGCGCATCCGCAGGCGCTGCGCCTCGACGAGCTTGTTCTGGCTCTCCAGGACCTGCAGCCGCTCGGCCAGCTCGTCTTCAATCCGCTTGATGGCCCGGCCCATGCGTTCCGGGCCGGCGACGTAGTGCGAGGCCGGGAAGACATACATCTCGGTCTCATCCCGGATGATCTCCCCGGTGAGCGGGTGCAGGGTGTAGATGTTCTCGACCTCGTCGCCGAAGAACTCGATCCGGATCGCCAGCTCCTCGTACATGGGGATGATCTCCACGGTGTCGCCGCGGACCCGGAACGTGCCGCGGTGGAAGTCCATGTCGTTGCGGGCGTACTGCATGGAGACGAATTTCCGGAGCAGGTCGTCGCGGTTCATCTGGGCGCCCTTGCGGAGCGTCACCATGCCGGCGATGTACTCTTCCGGGGTGCCCAGGCCGTAGATGCAGGACACCGTGGCGACCACAATCACGTCGCGGCGGGTCAGCAGCGCGTTGGTGGCGGAGTGCCGGAGCCGTTCGACTTCCTCGTTAACGGAGGAGTCCTTCTCGATGAAGGTGTCCGTCTGCGCCACGTAGGCTTCCGGCTGGTAGTAGTCGTAGTAGGAGACGAAGTACTCGACGGCGTTGTTGGGAAGCAGCTCGCGGAATTCGTTGACGAGCTGCGCGGCGAGGGTCTTGTTCTGCACCATCACGAGGGTGGGGCGCTGGACCTGCTCGATCAGCCAGGCCGTCGTCGCGCTCTTACCGGTACCGGTGGCGCCGAGCAGCACCACGTCCTTTTCGCCATTCTTGATGCGCTCGGTCAGTTCAGCGATCGCGGCCGGCTGGTCACCCGCCGGCTGGAACTCGCTGATGACCTCGAAGGGCGCCACGACACGGTTGATCTGCTGCGCAAGACTCATGCATCTAATCTACCGCCGACCCCCGACACGGTGTCCGGATTCAGCTTTGGGCGGTACGGTCCGGTTCCGCATCCGGCCGCGTCCCGGGCCCGGGGGCGACGTCCGACGGCGGCTGCCAGCCGGTGCGCTGCACCCACGCCTCCATCCGGGGGGCCGCGTGCCCGGCGAACCAGGCTTCTTTGTCGGCGGCATAGCGTGCGGTGGATTTGTCGACGTCGTGCAGTTTGGCGACCCTGCGCTTCTCGGCGAGGTAGTCGGCCCGCGCGGCCGCGTCGTCGCGCAGCCAGTCCCGGAAGCAGAGGGCAAACCGCCAGCCCGGGGACCCCACGGCGCGGACGTGAAGGTTGACCGCGCGGCCGGGGTCCGCGTTGCCGTGCATCCGCTTCGGCCAGTCCGACGCGTCCGGGTGGGAGGGCTTGGGGTTGTCGGAGATGATGCCGGGCCAGGCGGGGAAGCCGGCGGCCGCCAGCAGCGGCGCGATCCGGTCCGCGGCGGCCATGTCCTCGACGCCGAGCTGGAGGTCCACGATGTCCTTCGCGGGGAGTCCGGGGACGGCCGTGGAACCGACGTGATCCAGCGTCAGGATGTCGTCGGCGGCCGCCCGCAGGCGCGTTATGAGCCGGGAGGCCTGCGCTGGCCAGTCCGGGTTGGCGGGCGCCAGAACCGGCCCGCCGGTCCGCGGCGCGAGGCGGCGCCTGCCGAGGTTCGCGGCGAACGGTGCCAGCCGGAACTTCCAGAGCCGGTCCACCGCGTCCCGCAATTCCTCTTTGGAGCCGGAGTTCTCCAGCACGGCGTCGGCCGCTGCCAGCCGGTCCGCCCGTAGCGCCTGGGCGGCCATCCGGGCACGGGCGTCCGCGGCGGTCATGTGCCGGTGTTGCACCATGCGCTGCACCCGGACGTCGTCCGGGGCGTCCACCACCACCACCAGATGGAAGTTGGCACCCTGCCCGGTCTCCACGAGGAGCGGGATGTCCTGGACCACGACGGCATCCCTCGGAGCGGCGGCCGCCAGCGCGGCGGCGCGCTCCCTGACGAGGGGATGGATGATGCCGTTGAGCACGGCGAGGCGTTCCGGGTTGCCGAAGACGAGGGCGCCAAGCTTCGGCCGGTCCAGGCCGCCGTCGGGAGCCACGATGGCCTTGCTGAAGGCATCCACGACCCGGGCCAGTCCCGGCGTTCCGGGTTCCACGACCTCACGGGCCAGGGCATCGGCGTCTATCACCACGGCCCCGAGTTCACGCAGGCGCGCGGCAGCCACTGACTTCCCTGAGGCGATGCCGCCCGTCAACCCGATTTTCAGCACCCCTCCAGACTAAACTGATCCGGTGGCCGAAGATGCGGATTTCCCCGAAAGCAGGGCCACCGTTTACACCACGCTGGCGGCAGGGCCGGAGTTCCGCCACGAGATTGAGGTAAAACGCTCCCGCTTCATCACCGTGCTGCACCGCACCGGGGATGAGGAGAGCGCCCGCGCCGTCGTCGCCGGGCTGCGCAAGGAATTCCACGATGCGCGGCACCACTGCTCCGCGTTCGTGCTCGGTCCCGACCGCGCCGTGCAGCGCTCCAACGACGACGGCGAACCGTCCGGCACCGCGGGCACCCCGATGCTCGACGCGCTGCTGAAACGCGAAACCGCGCCGGGTGTGACGGACCTCAGTGACGTCACCGCCGTCGTCGTCCGGTATTTCGGCGGGATCCTGCTCGGCGCCGGCGGACTGGTCCGGGCCTACTCCGCATCCGTGTCCGCGGCCCTGGACCGGGTGCCGCTCGCGCAGCGCCGCCGGCTGCGGATCTGCGCGGTGATTGTCCCGCACACGGCGGCCGGCCGGCTGGAGAATGAGCTGCGAGCCGCGGGCTATGTGATGGCCGAAACGAGTTATGAGGCGCAGACTACTGTCCTGAGGCTTGCCCTGCCGGATGATCCGGTGGGTCTGGCCCGGGCGGGGGAACGGGTCGCCGCCCTGTCCGCTGGAACCGCCGACTTGCTGCCTGGAGAAACGGAATGGATCGATGTCCCCCTTGGCTAAGCCTTCCCCTGCCGCTGTCCGGCTCGTCGACGTCTCCGAGCCGGTCCTGGACCAGCTCCTGACCGTCGCGATCCAGGACGCCGATCCGGACGAGGTGACCCCTCCCCTGGGCAGCGCCTCCGGCTGGAACTCGGAGCGGATCAGCTGGTTCCGCGAGTACCACCACGCCGCTGCAGGACTCGACGGGCCCGCGCAGCAGAAAAGCTGGGCGATCAGCTCCGACGGGGAGCTGGCAGGATCCATCCGGCTCAGGCGGACCGGAGCGGACTCGCTGGAAACGGGGATCTGGCTGGGCCGCAGCTTCCGTGGCCACGGCGTCGCACGGGAGGCCCTGCGCCTCGTGATTGCCCGGGCCGCCGCGTCCGGGGCTGCCGTCCTGGAGGCCGACACAACAGCGGGCAATGCCGCGGCGCTGGTCCTCCTGCGCTCGGCCGGGGCCGAGTTCGAGCAAGGCGAAGCCTCCGCTACCACCACAGTTTCGGTCAAGGCCAGGATCCCGCTGCGCTGAGGGCCGCCGCTGGACATGCCCCCACGTAACCACACGCCCGGCTGGACATGCCCCCGCGTAACCTCACTCCCGGCTGGACATGCCCCACCTTGGCCGCAGCCGCTGGACATAATCCCATTGTGCCCATCCGCCCGGCCCACGAGGGGGCATGCCCAGTCCCGGATCCCGGTGTTCATGCCGGAAACAAGGTCAAGATCCAGCCGCAACCTGCTCCTCTGCGGAGGCGCCAGGCGTCCTCACAGCGGGAGGCCGGTAGGGCTTCAGCCCGCAACGTTCGAGAACGAACTGCTCCAGCCCGCGGTATCCGAAATCCTTGTGACTGCATCCGGGCCAGCGTTCACGCAGCAGGGCACCCAACCGCGAGCCGTGGACCAGTTCCCCAATCAGCACGTCAGGGTGGTCACGCACGAGGGCATGAACACTGTCCCGGTATTCCTCAACTCTGGGAACGCGTGAGGCCATCACCGGAACGGTCGGCGCTTTGGGCTGTCCTGCCTTAGCCGCCACCGGTTTCGTTGCCGTCCGGGCCTCCGGCGCCGCGGTACTTCGTGCTTTCAATTTTCTTTGGGGTTCCGGCACGTGAACCACGTGGAAATGGTCGGCTGTCGCCTGGAGAAACCTGCTTCCTGCACCGGCGGCAAAATGTGAGGTCGTCACCACGATGGCGTACTTCCCCAAGGTATGGAGGCGTCGGATGAGTGGGACGAAGCCTCCGTCGCCGCTGACGATGACGAAGACGTCTACCCAGGGGGACTCGGTGGCCACCTCCAGAACATCAACGACCATTTCAATGTCGGCGGCGTTTTTCACGTCCTGATTGAACGAGAAAATCTGAACTGGCTCGACCCCGTTGGCAAAAAGTTCCCGGCGGTAGCCCGCCATGTCCGCGCGGCCCCAGTTGGCGTAGGCACGGACGAGCGCCGTCAGAGACCCGACACCCAGATCCCGGACGAGGCGCTCAACGTCGGCCACAATCGTGCCGATAGGCACTGAGGCCACGTCACCTTTAGCGCCGCCGAACAGGTTTTCCATGTCGATGAAGACCGCCACGTTGCGGGCCGGAGGGGTTCCCTTGAGGCGTTCCGGCGTCATCCCGGCCGCCCCGACGCTATTCTGCAATTTCCCAGATGTGGCCGCCTGGATCTCGGAAACTGGCCGTTCGGATCCCCCATGGCCGGTCCACCGGCCCGTTGAGGAGCCCGACGCCGCGGCTCGCGAGTTCGGCGCACAGGGCGTCGACGTCGTCCACCTCGAGGGTGAACTGCACCCGGGATCCCGCCTCGGGGGAAGCCACCCTGGCGGGGCCGATGAGCTCCGGAGCCTCGGACGATATCAACAGGTTGATCATGGTGTTCCCGAACCTGAAGACAGCCGAGGCATCATCCTCAAACGCTACCGGCAGGCCGAACACTTCCTGGTAGTAGAGTTTGGTTCCGGGCAGATCCTCCACGAACAAAGTGATGGCGCCGATCCCCCGTGCCCAGTTGCCGGTATGCGCTGATTCCGTAGGCCGAGGACTCCCCGACGTCTTACCCATGAACCGCTCCCCCTCCGATGTTCCGTGCACTTAACCTGCCCAGTTTGAACGCGAAGTTGCGGCGGCGTCAAGGATTCCGGCGCTGACCCGCCGGAATCGCAGCGAACGGGCGGTGTCACTCCTGCGTCGAGTCGGGCATCAGCGTGCAGGGACCTGACGCGATCCGCGAAGGAACCCTTCCATCAGGTATCCACCGCTCCCCTCCAGCACCCTGGCCGCGATCTGGATAAGCTGCCCCGGGCTGTGGTCCGGGGAAGCAGCCCAGTCCCTTAGCTCCGCTGCACACTCATCACCCGGGAGCTGGTCCAGCCGGCGGATCGCCCATCTGCCCTTGCCCAGCCACTTTCCGTGCTGCAGGAGCAGAAGCTCAACCGACTGCCGAAAGACTTCTGCGGCGACTGCGAACGATTCAGCCGCAACTGTCGATCCCCGCAGGTCGTCGAGGGAACTGCTCAGCTCGTACCGGCGCAGGCCGCGGTCCTTGCAGTCAGCGGCTCCGGCCCGCGATCCATGTACAACTGCGCCTCACGTTGCCATGCTTCCCCCGGGCCGCGGTCGATAAGCAGCATTCCCTGGGCACACAGGTCGCCGAGGACGGCACAACGGGCGGCACGCTCCCGTGCGTACCAGCTCGACAGGCTGGACGGGGTGTGGATAAATGCTTCAACAAGCCACCCCTCATAGCGCGTGGTTTCGGCATAGTTCTCCGCGCCGTCCCGATAAAGGACCACGATGTCCAGATCCGAGGTGGGAGTGCTCCGGGCTTGGGCCTTACTGCCGCCAATGATGGCCGCAAGGGCATCGGGGTGTCTTTCCGTCACGAAGGCGCAGGCTGCACTGACTGGATCCATCAGGCCATCTTGCCGGAGCCTGCCCGACGCGGCCGGCAACCACACGCCCGTAGCCCCCAGTCCGGGAGCCAGGGGCATGCCCCGCGCACGGACCCAGGGCTGGACATAGTGCCCCTATGTCCACACCACTGCCGGGAGAGTGCGCATGTTCAGCAGGCGCTCCGCAGACGCGTGCTGGCGCATGCCCTGCGCGCAGGGCCGGGACTGGACATAGTACCCATATGTCCAGTGACCGCGGCCAGGACTGGGCATGTCCCCGAGGCAAATCGGGCACCATTGGGCATGTCCACCCGGGCAAGCACCCGAGGGGCATGTCCCCAACGAGGGCATGTCCTTAACGAAAGGTGGCCGCCCCCGCAGGGACGGCCACCTTCACGGTGTTACTTCAAGCTACCAACTGCCAAGCCTCAGGAAGCGGACTCCCTGAGGACCCGGGGCAATTAGTTGCCGGTCAGCTTCTCGCGCAGTGCTGCAAGAGCCTCGTCGGAAGCGAGCGTGCCGCCACCGGTGTTGGACTCGGCTGCAGCCGGCTCGGAGGAGTAGCTGGTGGTGCCGGAGTCGCTCTCACCGGACGTTGCGGCTGCAGCGTCGTCGGCAGCGTGCTGGATAACCTGCTTCTTGTGGGCTTCCCAGCGGGTCTGGGCGTCAGCGTACTGCTGCTCCCAGGCGGCGCGCTGCGTCTCGTAGCCTTCAAGCCACTCGTTGGACTCCGGATCGAAGCCCTCCGGGTACTTGTAGTTGCCCTCTTCGTCGTACTCAGCGGCCATGCCGTAGAGAGCCGGATCGAATTCGGTGGACTCGGCGTCGACGCCCTCGTTGGCCTGCTTGAGGGACAGCGAGATGCGGCGGCGTTCGAGGTCGATGTCGATGACCTTGACGAACAGCTCATCCCCAACGGAGACAACCTGCTCGGCCAGCTCTACGTGGCGCACGGCGAGCTCGGAGATGTGGACCAGGCCTTCGATGCCGTCTTCAACGCGGACGAACGCGCCGAACGGAACCAGCTTGGTGACCTTACCCGGAACAACCTGCCCGAGGGCGTGGGTGCGGGCGAAGGTCTGCCACGGATCTTCCTGCGTAGCCTTGAGCGACAGGGAAACACGCTCGCGGTCCAGGTCGACCTCGAGAACCTCGACGGTGACTTCCTGGCCAACTTCGACAACCTCGGACGGGTGGTCGATGTGCTTCCAGGACAGCTCGGAAACGTGAACCAGGCCGTCTACGCCGCCCAGGTCCACGAAGGCACCGAAGTTGACGATGGAGGAAACGACGCCGGGACGAACCTGGCCCTTTTCCAGCTTGTTGAGGAACGTGGAGCGGACCTCGGACTGGGTCTGCTCGAGCCAGGCACGGCGGGACAGCACAACGTTGTTGCGGTTCTTGTCCAGCTCGATGATCTTGGCTTCGATCTTCTGACCGATGTACGGAGCAAGGTCGCGCACACGGCGCATCTCGACGAGGGATGCGGGCAGGAAGCCGCGCAGACCGATGTCGAGGATAAGACCACCCTTGACAACCTCGATGACGGTACCGGTGACGACACCGTCTTCTTCCTTGACCTTCTCGATGTCGCCCCAGGCACGCTCGTACTGAGCGCGCTTCTTGGAGAGGATCAGGCGGCCTTCTTTGTCTTCCTTGGTGAGCACCAGGGCTTCGACGAGATCGCCAACGGAGACGACGTCTCCGGGATCAACATCGTGCTTGATGGACAGCTCGCGGGAGGGAATGACACCTTCGGTCTTGTAACCGATGTCGAGCAGAACTTCGTCGCGGTCGACCTTGACGACGGTACCTTCGACGAGGTCTCCGTCGTTGAAGTACTTGATGGTGGCGTCGACTGCTGCGAGGAAGTCCTCAGCGGTACCGATGTCGTTGATTGCGACTACGGGTGTACCGGGCTTCTCGGTGGAGGTGATGGTCATGTAGTAGGGGCTCCGTTGTGGATAGTTAGTCGGTCAGGCAAACCGCTGCGCCCGCGTCGGCGACACGGGCACAGAACACGGCATATCGCCGGGTCATCCTGATTTGTGGATTGTAGCTGCGCGCACGTAGTACACGCCCGTTTAGTCTAGTCGTATACGGGAAGGCCGGTCAAAGCGCAAAGGGTCGGCCGGGACCCGCCTAGAAATGCGTCAGGCAGTGCGGTGCGCGCTCGACGGCGAACATGAGTCTCGCTGCCAGCGCCGCCCCGGGCACGTGCTCGGTGATCCGCCCGGCGGCGGCCAGGGTCACCGGGCAGACGGCGCCAAGATAGAGGGATCCGAGTTCCGCGACATCGAGGGACAGCTCCGGGTCGGCGCCGTCCGGGGCCGCCGCGACGCTTGCTTCGCCGGCACTCACGGTCAGGGTGAACACGCCTGCCGCGAAACCCAGGGTGTCGGTGACGCGCAGGACCAGGCTGCCGTCGGAGGAGTAGCGCCGCGCCCCCAGGGCCTTGACCGTGTCCAGAATCCGGAGCCAAAGCATGTCGGCGTTTTCGCTGGACTCGATGCAGCGCGGGTCATCCAGGGCCCACGCCAGCGGATCGTCCACGGGAGCTTCGGCCCAGGTGACCCGATCAATAAGGTCGAGGCTGCCGAGGAACTGCCACAGCTCCAGGTAGCCGGACTCGGTGGCCGCCACGAGGTCGATGACTTCCATGGCGGGCGGCTTGGTGTCCCACCCGGAGAACTTGTAGGCGACATAGCCGTCCACGGCGCCGGCGGCGTCGTAGTGCAGGGCGCACCTGATGGATTCGTCCTCCGCGCCGTCCCGGCCGAGAGTTCCTGAGCTGCGCTGCCGGTACGCGTCCTGACGCACGAGGGAGCCCGGGGTGGCCCGGTGGACGCGTTCGAACACGACCGGCGCCAGTTCCAGCAGGACCTTCCGGTCGGCGGTCTCCACTGAGCCGGTTGGGATGTGCCTGAGCCGGAACCGCGGGCCGGTGTCCACCTTGATGCTGCGCTCAAACGTTGCGACACCAAAGCCGAACCGGCCGTAGATGGAGGCTTCCGATGCCGTCAGGGCAGCCATCGCGACGCCGTCGGCCCTCGACGCGGCGAGGTCTTCGGTCATCATCCGGCGCAGGAGCCCCTGCCGGCGGTGGGTTCCGCGGACGGTCACGGCGGTGATCAGCTGCGCTTCGAGCTGCCGGCCGTAGCCGACGTTGAGGTGCTTGCGCAGGGTCCCGAAGGTTGCCACCGGGATATCGGCCGCCAGGGAATGCGCGGCAACGGGGCCGGTCTGGTAGACCCCGGTCATCTCCCGGTTGTCCGTCCGGTACGTGGCCATGACCTTGTCCACGAACTCGTCCTTGTGCCGCTCGTCGTAGAACCCGACCCCGACGCCGCGCAGCCACGCGACTCCCAGCTCGTAGTCCGGTTCACCCTTTTCGGCCGCCCGGAAGCGCCGGATTTCGTACTTTTCTGCCACGTGGTGCTCCCCCTGGGAATTCTGCGGTCCCGGGCGCCCCCCGGAGGGGACCCCGGCGCCGCGCTGGCTGGATGACTAGTGCCCGGCTTCGTACCAGCTGGAGCCAACGCCGATCTGGACGTCGAGCGGAACGGTCAGCCTGGCGGCCGAGCCCATCTGTTCAGTCACGAGCTTCTCCACGGCCTCCCGCTCGCCGTGGGCGACTTCGAGGACCAGTTCATCATGGACCTGCAGCAGCATCCGGGATTTCAGGCCCTGTTCGGCCAGGGCTCCGGAGACTCCCAGCATGGCCCGCTTGATGATGTCCGCGGCTGAGCCCTGGATGGGCGAGTTCAGCGCGACCCGTTCGGCGATTTCACGGAGCTGGCGGTCGGTGCTGGTCAGGTCCGGCAGGTACCGGCGCCGGCCTTCGATGGTGGCGGTGTAACCGTCGATCCGGGCCTGCTCCACAACGCCGCGGAGGTAGTCGCGGACGGCACCGAAACGCTCGAAGTACTCCTTCATGAGGGTCCTGGCTTCATCGACGGAGATCTCCAGCTGCTTGGACAGCCCGAAGGACGTCAGCCCGTATGCCAGGCCGTAGGACATGGCCTTGACCTTGGACCGCATCGCACTGGTGACCTCCGCCGGGGGCACGTGGAAGATATGCGAACCGACGTAGCGGTGCAGGTCCTCGCCTTCCTTGTAAGCCTGGATCAGCCCGGGATCCGCAGAAAGGTGGGCCATGATCCGCATTTCGATCTGTGAGTAGTCCGCGGAGAGGAGGCACTCGTAACCCTCGCTCACCACGAAGATGCTGCGCACGCGGCGGCCCTCCTCGCTGCGGACCGGGATGTTCTGCAGGTTCGGGTTGTTTGAGGAGATACGCCCGGTGGCGGCCACGTTCTGGGCATAGGTGGTGTGGATCCTGCCGTCCTCGGCAACGGATTTCTTCAGCGATTCGACCATTTGCCGCAGCTTCGCGGACTCCCGGTGCGCCATCAGCTGGACCAGGAATTCGTGGCCGGTCTTCTCCAGCAGGTTTTTCAGCGAGGCGGCGTCGGTGGTGAAGCCGGACTTGATCTTCTTGGTCGTGGGCAGCCCCAGCTCCTCGAAGAGCACGGTCTGCAGCTGCTTGGGCGACCCGAGGTTGACCTCGTGCCCGATCGCGGCGAAGGCAAGCTCCTGGGCGTTCTCGATCACCTTGGCCAGGTCCGCGAGCTGTTCGTTCATCCGGTCCATGGACACCGCGATGCCGTCGAGTTCCATTTGGGCGAGGACGCGGCTGACCGGA
Organism: Pseudarthrobacter leeuwenhoeki; assembly: GCF_055412885.1. Lineage (NCBI taxonomy): Bacteria > Bacillati > Actinomycetota > Actinomycetes > Micrococcales > Micrococcaceae > Pseudarthrobacter > Pseudarthrobacter leeuwenhoeki. Next base: position 85,235 of record NZ_JBVAYY010000015.1, read on the forward strand.
AGTTCCATGCTGGTCAGCAGCTCCTGGGCCTCGCGGACCTTCAGCTCCGTTTCAAAGTGGCGGCTCAGGGCGTGCACGACGGCGGCCCGCTGGACGAGCGCGCCGGCGGCGGCGCCGTCGTCGTCCTCTCCGCCGAAGGCAAGCTCCAGCTGCCCGGTCTTGGCGGCCTCCGTGGAGACCGTCATCTTCAGGTGGTGCTGCGCGAGTTCGGCGAGTTCGTAGCTTCGGCGGTCCGGCTGGATCAGGTAGCCGGAAATCGACGTGTCGTCGACGACGCCGTCCAGGCCGAGGCCGCGGGCGGTGAAGGCCTTCAGCGCCGACTTAAAGCCGTGCGTGACCTTGGCCGCCTCCGGGTCCAGCAGCCAGCCGGCGAGCACCGACTCGGCCGCCGCGTCCAGCGCCGTCAGGTCGATGTAAGCCGCCGCATCAGTGCGCAGCACGGCGATGGCGGGGGCGTCCTCGACGATGCGCCCGGGAGCGAAGTCGACGGCCAGGGCCGAACGGTGGCCCTTTCCGGCGTCGAAGAAGGCCTTGAGCTCCGCCGCGCCGCTGAGGGTGGAGAACTCCGGGACCTCGATGCTGTCCTGCTCCGCTTCGGCGGCTTCGTTGCCGTAGAGCGCGAACAGCCGGGTGCGGAGCGTTTTAAACTCCAGCCGGTCAAAGATCTCCTCGATCGCGTCGTGGTCCGGGCGGGGCTCCTCCAGTTCCTGGAGCGAGACCGGCAGTTCCAGGTCGGTCAGGAGCCGGTTCAGCCGGCGGTTCCGCTTGACGGAGTCAATGTGTTCCCGGAGGGCGCCGCCGACCTTGCCGCCGATCGAGTCCAGGTTCTCCAGGATGCCCTCAAGGCCGCCGTACTGGTTGATCCACTTCGCGGCGGTCTTGGGTCCGACGCCGGGCACGCCGGGAAGGTTGTCCGCCGACTCCCCGACGAGCGCGGCGAGGTCTGAATACTGCGGGGGCGTGACGAAATATTTGGTTTCGATGGCTTCGGCGTCCATCCGCGGAATGTTGCTCACGCCCGTCTTCGGGTAAAGGACAACGACATTGTCCGTGATGAGCTGGAAGGTGTCACGGTCCCCGGAGACCAGCAGGACCTCGAAACCGGCCGCATCCCCCTGGGCCGCGAGCGTGGCGAGAATGTCGTCCGCCTCGAAGCCGGGCATCTTGATGGTTTTGATGCCCCAGGCGGTCATGACCTTTTCGATGAGGTCAATCTGTCCGCTGAACTCGCGCGGCGTCTCGTTCCGGCCCGCCTTGTAGCCGTCGTATTCGGCTTTGCGGAACGTGGTGTCGTCGGAGACGTCAAAAGCGACGGCGACGTGCGTGGGCTTCTGCTCCTTGATCAGGTTGATCAGCATCGAGGTGAACCCGTGGACCGCGTTGGTGTGCTGGCCCGTCGAGGTGGCGAAGTTCTCGGCCGGCAGGGCGTAGAAGGCCCGGAAGGCCATGGAGTGGCCGTCGAGGACCAGCAGGCGGGGCTGGTCGGTGATGGGCACGACCGGCGCCTCGGTGGCGGAGACCTCCGCGACGGTGCGGCGGGTCTTCCTGGCAGGCTCGGCGACCAGCAGGGATGCGGTGCCGGCGGCGGGAGCCGGGTCTGTTGCGGTGTCTGCAGAAAGGGGGGAAGGGGCCGGTTTGGTAGTTTCGCTCACAGGTGCCAGCCTAGTTCCCATGAAGCACAATTTCACGCCGGGCCCGTTCGGGGCCGAACTGGCGGCTGCCGGGGTTCCCGAGGACATGCACGACTGGCTGGGGCAATACGGAGTGGGTGCCCTGGTCGTGAAGATGGGGATCCGTTTCCTGGAGATGAGTCCGGAGCGCACGGTCGCCACCATGCCGGTGGAAGGCAACACCCAGGTGGCCGGGATTCTGCACGGCGGCGCCCATGTGGTCCTGGCAGAGACGCTGGGGTCGTTCGCCGCCGGAATGCACGCCGGGCCGAACCGGCAGGCGCTGGGGGTTGACGTCAGCGCGACCCATCACCGGGCCATCACCACGGGAACCGTGACCGGCACGTGCACGGCCATCCACCTTGGCCGCACCCTGACCACGCACGAGATCGTCATGACGGACGGCCAGGGCCGGCGGCTGTCCACGGCGCGCATCACCAACCTGATCCGCGACATCGCCGGATAAGGCACGGCCCCGGGCAGGGGCTACGCGGGGGTGCGCCCGAACAGGTACCGCAGCTCCACGACGCCCCTGCCCATGGTGTGCGAGGACAGCAACTCCAGCGGCGCCGTCGGGCCCGTCATGGGAAGCACCGCTTTGCCGCTGCCAAGGACCACCGGAATGATCGAGATGATGATCTCGTCGAGCGCACCGGCGTCCGCGAACTGGGCCGCGAGAACCCCTCCGCCAACGATCCACACGTTCCGGCCTCCCGCTGCGCCTCTGAGGTCCTCAACGAATTCGGCCACGGGGCCGCGGACAAAGGTCACGTCCGCGCCGCTCGGGGCGGAGAACTCGTGATGGGTGAACACCCAGCAGGGCGTGGCGGGGTACGGCCAGTTGTGAGGTTCGTGTTTCCTCAGCCAGGCGTACGTGTCGCCCCCCATGACGATGCAGCCGACGTCGGACATAAAGGCGTCGTAGCTTTCCTTACCGCCGGCGAACCCGTCGAACTGGAGCAGCCAGTCCAGTTCGTCATCGGCGGTGGCGATAAACCCGTCCAGCGAGGACGCGACAAAATACTGGAATCCAGACATGGCCCCAGCCTAGCCACTCCCGGCCGGGGTGCCCATCCTCCGGGCCTTCCGCCCGTCACCCGGGTGCCGCGCCCGTCACCCGGGTGCCGCGCCCGGCAGGCCGGAGCCTGCCTGAACTGCGGAACCAGGCTGCTGGGTACCCACAACGATGAGCGCCAGGGTGATGATGCCCATGGTCTGCGGGCGTATTGCCGGGTCGTTCCGTCAGCCCTGGTGCACGTCGGGATTGCCGCCGGCGCCGATCATTCCGGCGATCTTCGCCTCAAGCGCGGCAAGCGTCGCGTCCGGCAGCACAATCAGTCCGTCCAGTTCGCGCCGCGCACGTTTGTAAGCGGTTTGCCGCTCCGCCGGTGTCGCGGCAGCGTCCGAAGCGATCCGCAGCAGTTTGCGGGCCGTGGCGAGGCAGTCCCGCACCGGCCCGGTGAAGTTGCTGTCCTTAATCCGCAGGGCTTCCCGCTCGGCCACGTCGAAGGCCGGCTCGAAGCTGTGGACGGCCTCGCGGTACTCTCCCAGCTGCGTGGCCGTCGCAATGTCCTTTGGGGCTCCCGGCCGCAGGCTGTCCGCCGCCCGTTTGGCCCGCAGGAACTCCACGGTCAATGGTTCGCGGACATCGGTCATGACCCGGAAGTCGATGAGTTTCCCCACGTCAAGCTCGTAGTCGAGCCACCGCCGGTTGACGGCGTCGTGGCTGTCCAGAGCTGCCGCACCTGGGTCCGGCTGACCTTTTCCAGCCCCGCCGCCCGGTTCCGGAGCTTATGGGGCTCCACCCGGCGCCGGTGCCGGCGTTCGCTGGCTTTGGACCAGGAGCGGGCCCAGCCGCCGAACAGTCCGCTCAGGGGAAGACGAGCCACCAGAAGTGACAGACGAAATCCAGGATGGGCTCCACGGCATTATCTTCCCATCCGTCCCGGGCGGGCTCAAGGGTCGTGCCGCAGGACAGCCCCCTCGCTTAAGGGGCTGTCCTGCGGAGGACGGATTGCTCCGCGGCTCAATCCTCGTGCTTGACCTTGTGCACCCGGGTAACGACGGTCGGGCACTGCAGATTCAGCAGGACGGCGTGGGCTGTGGACCCGAGCACCATCCGGGAGAAGCTGCCGCGTCCGCGGCTGCCGATCACGAGGAGCCGGGCGTTCTTGGCCGCGTCGACCAGGGCCTTGGCTGGTTCGGTGTCAGACTCAAGCTTCTGGTGGACGACGAGGTCCGGATATTTCTCGCCCAGCCCGGCCACGGATTCGGCCAGGACTACGCGGTCCTCTTCGATGATGGTCTCGGCGAGCCCGCTTTTCGGCAACTCGTTTTCGATCCAGCGGGCGGGCCTGCGGAAGGCGAGGACCACGGTCAACTCGTCACCGCCCCGGTCCGCTTCCGCCGCGGCGAAGTCCACTGCCTGCAGCGATTCTTCGGAGCCATCCACACCAACCACGACTCCGTGGTCACTGGGGCCGTGCTTCGACGGGATTACGGCCGTCGGGATTTCCGAGGCGGAGACGATCTGCAGGGCACGGTCCGTCAGCGGACCGCCGTCCATCCAGTGCTTGTCGTGCTCGCCGACGACCACCATGGATGCTTCCTTCGACACCTCGCGCAGGACCGATCCGCCGCCGCCATGACGCAGCTGGATGTCCACCTTCACGCCGGGCGCCTGCTCGGCGGCGCTGGCTTTCGCCTTCAGGAGCAGGTCCATTCCCGATTGCCTGATCATCTCGTGGTACTGGAAATCCGGAGACATCCAGCGGTCATCCACCGCGTGAATGATGATGACCGGAAGCTTGTGGCTGCCCGCCCGGTGAAGGGCCCACGTCAGCGCGGCGTCGCTTCCGGCTGATCCGTTGTAACCGACAACAATTGGTTTATTCATTCTGAATCCTGCTCTTTTCCATGGCGCGGTCAGTTCTGCACGGCGCGATCCGGGCGGCAGCCCAAGAGTCCGCCGGCACTTCAGTGTGCGCCGCACCCCGCCCCCCGGTTAGGGCCATAAGCCCCTCACTCCCCATGGGCCCCCTGCGTAGCGTCGGACCATGCAGCAGGACGCGTTGGATGCCGCCATCGCATGGTTGGCGGCATCCGGGGAACCTGCCGTCCGCCGCGCGGCGCATCTGGAATTCCTGGCCACCCCGTGGCGTGGTGGCTCCGTGAAAAACGGCAGGATCGTGTCTTCCCTAATGTCCGGCCAGCAACCCGACGGCAGCTTCGGCGTCCACCCGTACCGGAAATGGAGGGGCGCGCACTGGCGGCTCGTCTCTCTCGTCGACCTCGGCGTCACGGAAGCGGAAGCCCCGTCCCTGCTGGACGCCGCCGGCACAGTTCTCGATTGGCTGCACAGCGATCAGCACCGGAGCCAGATCCGCACCATCAACGGACTCACCCGCCGCTGCGCATCGCAGGAAGGGAACGCCCTGTACGTCTGCAGCCGGCTGGGAATGGCCACGGATCCCCGGGTGGCCCAGCTGGCCCACGACCTGATCCTGTGGCAATGGCCCGACGGCGGCTGGAATTGCGACGTCGACGCGGGCGGCCGCCGCTCCTCGTTCCACGAATCGCTGCCTGCCGCCAAGGGACTGCACGCGTACTGGAAAGCCGGCGGTGATCCCGCGGCCCGGGCCGCGGCGGTACGGACGGCGGAGCTGCTGCTGGCACACCGGCTCTTCAAGTCCTCCTCAACCGGACATCCGATCGACCCGCGCTGGGTCAAGCTGCGGTACCCGGAGTTCTGGCACTACGGCATCCTCCCGGCCCTGCTGCTGGTGTCCCGGATGGGACTGTCCGCAGACCCCCGGGCTCTGGAGGCCAGCGACGTGCTGCGGAGCAAGATGCTGCCGGACGGCCGGTGGCCGGTCGAGGGGGCCTGGTGGTACCCGCCGGGGTCAAAGGGCCAGACTGACGTTACTGACTGGGGCAGAACGGGGCCGAACGAATTCGTGACTCTCAGCGCTGTGCGGATCCTCGCCCCCGGCCTGGTGCTGCCGGCCGCCGTCCCGTCGAGGACAGCGGGTTAGAAGCCAGTCGGTTCCGTCTCGAATTCCGGTTCCCGTGGAGGTCCTTCATGGTGCACCGGCCGCAGCGCGTGGGTGTGCTCGAACCAGATCAGCGCGTCGTAGCGCTCGCCTATCCGGGTCGGTACGTAGTTCCCGAGTTCCCGTTCGGGATGGTAGACCACACCGATCGCCCGGTGGCCAAGCCACGTGGAGAGCCACGGGCCGGACCTGTCCTCACCGAACTCCAGCACCGACGGCACACCCAGGGCCTCGTGCAGGAAGTCTTCGTGGCTTCCCGGGCGGGCCGGCGGAACAGGCAGGATCCGTTCCGGGCTGCCCCAGGCGTCTGCGGCGATGACCTCGCCCCGGTGGGAGGCAAAGCCCACCAGCATGACGCCCTCCGCGGCGTGCCGTTCGCGCAGCAGCTGCCCCACGTTGACGAGTCCGTCCTGGGCCATGTCGGTGGCGCGGGCGTCCCCGACGTGGGTGTTGTGCTCCCAGATAAGGCCCTTCGAGCCGGGCCCCAGGTGCCTGCTGAGCCGGTCGATGGTGTCAGCCATGTGGTGGTCCCGGACGTTCCAGGACTGGCGGTCGCCGCGGACCATGATCCGGTAGTAGTGCTCCGCGTTCGCTGCCACTTCGGCATTTTGCACCGCGCCGAATGCGTCCTCGTCGTGCCCGCCCGTGGTGGGCACCCGGCTCCGGACCTCGGTGAGCAGGGCGATAACGTCAGCCTCACAGGACTGTGGCACCAGCCGCGTGCTCCAGGCGTACTTGTGCGGGTCCTCGCGGTGCGGCAGAAAACACTGCCAGGCGCGCAGGGCGGCCGGGACGGCGTCGGGAACGTTGTCCTGAAGCCAACCGATGATCTCCCGGAGCGAATCCCAGAGCGAGTACACGTCAAGTCCGTAGAAGCCGACGCGCTGGCTCATCGGGCGCCCGAGATTCCAGGTGCGCAGCCAATCCAGGAACGCGGCAACTTCCTCGTTGGCCCACATCCAGGTGGGCCAGCGTTCAAAGCCGGCGAGCAGGGCATGAACTCCCTGTTGCTGCCCCGTCTCGCCCCGCACCCAGCGGTTGATCCGCCAGCAATCGGGCCAGTCCCCCTCCACCCCGATCCAGTTGTAGCCCTCTTCTTCGATGAGGCGCCTGCTGAGGGTGTTACGCCAGGTATAGAACTCGTGCGTGCCGTGGGAGGCTTCCCCGATCGCGACGAAGCGGCAGTCCGCCGCGCGCCGGACCAGCCCGTCGAGGTCCCGGTCAGTCTTCAGCGGCCGGGCCAGGGAGTGAATTTCGGCCAGCACCGAGGATTTCGCGACGCCGGAAGTCATCGGGGCTCCTCGATGGAGATCTGTTCAAGGTGTTCGGGGACCCGCGTGCTCCGGCCGAGCTCACGTTTGATCCTGATGCGCAGGGCATCGGAGGCGTCCGGTTCGCCGTGGGTGATGTAGGTCATCCGGGGTTCCCTTTCCACGGCTTTCATCCACGCGATGATGCCGTCCGCGTCCGCATGAGCGGACAGGCTTTCCATCTGGATCACTTCAGCCCGGACCAAGACGTCCTCACCGTAGATCCGGAGTTTGCGCTCGCCCGCTGCCAGGGTGGCTCCACGCGTGCCGCCGGCCTGGTATCCGCTGAGGATCACCGCGTTTTTCGGATCCGGCCCGTAGGCCGCGAGATGGTGCAGGACCCTTCCGCCGGTGAGCATCCCGCTGGCGGAGATAATGATCATCGGGCCGCCGCGGAGGTTCAGCAGTTTGGATTCGTCGACCGAGCGGGTCAGCTTGGCGACCTTGTACATATTCATGTATTCCTGCTGCTTGATCCGGTGCTCCTCGGGGTGCCGCTGATACATCCCGGACGCATCGATGGCCATCGGACTGTTGAGGTACACCGGGATGTCCGGGATGAGGTTTTTGGTGCGGAGCCGGGACAGGTGCAGCATCAGGGTTTCCGCCCGGCCGACGGCGAACGCGGCGAACAGCACGACGCCGCCGCGCTTCGCCACCCGGTTGATGATGTCCCCGAGCTGCTGTTCAGGGTCCACGGTGGAGTGTTTCCGGTTCCCGTAGGTGGACTCCGTGACCAGCACGTCGCTCGCGACGAGCGGCCGGGGCGGGTACATCAGCGGGTCATCCGCCCGGCCCAGATCCCCGGTGAAGTGCACTGACCGTGAGCCGATCCGGACGTGGACCTGCGCCGCGCCGAGGATGTGGCCGGCGGGCAGGAACGTCAGTTCCATCCCCCCGCCAAGGTCGAGGGGATCGTCGAAATCCTGGATCTCGAAGCTGTTGAGGGACTTCACGGCGTCGGCCGCGGTGTAAAGCGGCAGGGCCGGACTGTGCAGCGACGATCCACGGTGGGCGGCATACCGGGCTTCCTCCTCCTGCAGGTAGCCGCTGTCGGGGAGGAGCAGCTTGCACAGGTCTGTGGTGCCGTCGGTGGCGATGACCGGTCCGGTGAACCCGTCCCGCACCAGCGCGGGCACGTAGCCGGTGTGGTCCAGGTGCGCATGGGTCAGGACCACGGCGTCGATCGAGGCCGGCCGGACCGGGAACGGCGTCCGGTTCCGTTCGCGGCTGCGTTTGTAGCCCTGGAAGAGGCCGCAATCCACCAGCACGCGTTTCCCGCCGGCCTCGAGCAGGTACCTGGAACCGGTGACGGTGTCGGTGGCTCCGAGGAAACGGAGGGTGGGCTGCTGGTGTTTCATGGTGCTCCCGATCCCGCCGGTCCTGCCTGGACTGACCTTCTTCGACACGAAACGGCACGGCTGGTCCGCGAGCGCGATGTACCCAGCTTCCGCCGGAGCCCGGCCTGCCCCTAGGGCCAAAAGTCACGAGCCGCGACGCCGCCGCACAGGGCCCACGGGCGCCCCGGTACAGCCGCGGCCCGGGCACCGGTAGGATTTTCCGGCGGGCCCATTTACTCGCGGACACCCGGCGGATCCCAGCGGCAAGGACTGATGATGAAGAAGAAATCCACGCGTACGGCACCCCACGGCAAGGGGCCGGCCGGCACCGGCCAGGCGCACGGGCAGCACGGGCAGCCCTGGAGTGACCGCCCGTGGACCGGTTCCTACGGGCCAGGCGTTCCGGCGGACCTGGTGCTCCCCAAGGGTTCGCTCGTGGACCTCCTGGAGAGCTCCGTGCGTCGCTACGGGTCGAAGACCGCCCTGGAATTCTTCGGCGCCCGCACCAGCTACCGCGAGCTCGGCACGCTGATCAGCCGGGCCGCCGCCGGGCTGGAGAAACTCGGCGTCAAGGCCGGCGACCGGGTTGCCCTGGTGATGCCGAACTGCCCGCAGCACATCGTTGCCTTCCATGCCGTGCTCCGCCTCGGCGCCGTCGTCGTGGAGCACAACCCCCTCTACACGGACCGGGAACTGCGCCACCAGTTCGAGGACCACGGGGCCGCCGTTGCGATCGTCTGGGACAAGGCGGTCGAGCGGGTCCGCCAGCTGCCGGCCGACGTCGGGCTCCGCAGCATCGTCTCGGTGGAACTCATCCCCGCGATGCCGCTGCTGCAGCGGCTGGCGCTGCGGCTTCCGGTTCCCGCGGCCCGCAGGGCCCGTGCTGCCCTCACCGCCGGCAAGGACCAGCCGACGGGCCGGACGGCTCCCGCCCCGCGGCCCGTGCTCCCCTGGCGGGAGCTTCTCGAAGCCGGAGAACTCAAGAGGAAACATCCGCGCCCCGCTGCCCAGGACCTCGCCGTCCTCCAATACACCTCCGGCACCACGGGGCTGCCCAAGGCCGCCATGCTCAGCCATGCCAATCTGCAGGCCAACGCCGCGCAGGGCCGGGCGTGGGTGCCGGGGCTCAAGGACGGCCGGGAGACCGTCTACGCGGTGCTGCCGATGTTCCACGCCTACGGTCTGACGCTGTGTATGACGTTCGCCCTGAGCATCGGCGCGAAGCTGGTCCTGTTCCCGAAGTTCGATGTCGACCTGGTGCTGAAGGCGCTCAAGAAGTCCCCGGCGACCTTCCTGCCTGCCGTGCCGCCGATCTATGACCGGATCGCCGCCGCGGCGGCGGAACGCGGCATCGGGCTGGAAAGCATCCGCTTCTCCATCTCCGGCGCCATGAACCTGCCTACGTCGACGGTGGAGACCTGGGAGAAAGCGACCGGCGGCTACCTGATCGAGGGATACGGCCTGACCGAAACGTCCCCGATCGCGATCGGCAACCCCTTCGGCCCCAGCCGCAAGCCGGGCACCGTCGGGGTGCCGTTCCCGCTGACCGACATCCGGGTGGTGGATCCCAGTAACGTCGCGCTGGACCGAGCCCCGGGCGAGGAAGGGGAACTCCTGATCCGCGGCCCCCAGGTGTTCTCCGGCTACTGGAACCGCCCGGAGGAGACCGAGGAGTCACTGCTCGACGGCGGCTGGTTCCGCACCGGCGACATCGTCTCCGTGGACAGCGACTACTTCGTGACGATCCGGGACCGGATCAAGGAGCTGATCATTACGGGAGGATTCAACGTCTCACCCAGCGAGGTGGAGGACGTTCTTGCCACGTTCCCCGGAATGTCGGAAGTCTCCGTGGTCGGGTTGCCACGTCCCGGAGGGGGCGAGGACGTGGTCGCCGCCGTGGTGCCGATCCCGGGAACCACCCTCGATCCTGATGCGCTCCTCGCTTTTGCCCGGAAGCACCTGACCGCCTACAAGGTGCCGCGCCGGGTAATCGTGCTCGACTCCCTGCCCCGGTCGCTCATCGGCAAGGTCCTCCGCCGGGAAATCCGGGACACCCTCGTGTCAGGGCACTGAGCGGAGGGATCGCTGGTGCCGGCCCGCCGGCCGGTCCGGGATTAAGCCGCGCGATTTCCGTGGACAAGACGGTGGCGACGCCGCACCACAGAGCGTAGGGGGCGAGGGACACTCCGGCGCCGCGGTGCAAGCGGTGCGTCCGCCGCACCAGGTCCACGCTGCTCGCCGTCAGCACGGCGCACTCCGCCGCGGCCAGCCACGGCCGGCGGGCACGCCAGAACAGCCAACTCCATGTCGCGTTAAGAACCAGGTTGGCAGCCAGGGCGCGCCGGTACGCGGCCAGCTCCTGCCGCCGGGACCCGCCGCCGGGGGTCGCGCCGGGATCCTCGCTGTCCAGGGCGACGGCGGAACTCACGGCCAGGTCCGCGTAGAGCGCTGTCCACACCACGGGAAACGCGATGGCGGGCGGCTGCCAGTCCGGTTTGCGCAGCCCCCGGTACCAGCGGCTGTCCGGATCCGTCGCCATTCCGCCGGCCGCTGCCGTTGCCGCGGTCGCCGCCGCCGTCCACACGACTGTCATCAGTTTCATTTCTGCTCCTCTGGTCCCGTCGCCGCTGTGTCCGGCCGCAGGCGCTCGCCGATAAACTCCATGGTCCGTTCCAGTGCCGCCTTCGTCGGGTGTCCCGGGGTGTCCACCAGGTCCACAGTCAGGACGCAGTGCGCGGACGGGGCGATGCCGAACGGATTGCCCGGCGACGAATCGACCTCAATGCCTTCGAAGCTCTCACCGAATTCCCGCCGCAGGGTGGCGAAGCGTTCCGCCGGACACCCCCGGTCGTTGCTGAACCGCAAACCGAGCAGCCGAAGTCCCTGGCTGGTCCGCGCCTTCACGCGCGCCAGTTCATCCTCATCCAGCCCGACGGCGGCCCGCCTCCGCGCGGTCAGGCCCGCCGGCAGCGCGGGCTGGCTCATGACCGGCGCCAGGACTGCCGGTTCCAGCGCCATCGCAAGGGCGAAGCTCCCCGTCATGCACATGCCGATCGCCCCGACGCCGGGACCGCCGCACTCCTGATGTGCCTTGACGGCGAGGGCGCGCAGCCAACTCGTCGCCGGGCTGCTCCGGTTCGCCAGCACAGCGAACTCCCGGGAAATGCACACCTTCGCGATGGACTTTACGATTCCCTCGCCCGCTTTACCCCCGGGCCGCCCGAACATTGAGGGGAGGTAGACGGTGAAGCCCCGGCCGATCAGCCGGCGGCCGAGGTCCAGCACCCCCGGGTGGATCCCGGGAACCTCGTGGATCAGGACCACAGCCGGGCCCGCCCCGGCCCGAAAGACCTGGTGGCGGATGCCGCCGTGGCTGAACGTCGATTCGGTGAAGCCCTCCAGCGCTTGCCGTTGCTCCGGTGTTTCCCCTTGCTCCGGCATGGACGGCCCCCTCGGTTCCGGGCCGGCACTGCTGGAGTCACTTCAGCCGCCCCGCGTACGGCACATGCTACGGAACTGTGGCGCCGCCGTCGACGGCAAATCCCTTGCGGCGCTCCGAAGCAGCTGATAGGCCTGTAACAGGCCAAAAGGTAGTCTGCATGGTAGTACCAACGAACCGGCCTGAACAGGCGGTGGTTGCAGAAGGGAAGTTCACGTGAACCGCAAGAATCCCCAGGTCGAGGAAAACGACGAAAAGGACCTCGTGGTCGGCGACGGTCCAAAGGACTGGGCCGCCGGCATCCCGGGGGTGCTTCACTCCATGAAGCCCGCGATCGAACACATGGGCCTGAACCGCACCCGTAAGACCGTGCTGGCGATGAACCAGAAGGACGGTTTCGACTGCCCCAGCTGCGCGTGGCCGGACCCTAACCACCGCAAGGCCTTTGAGTTCTGTGAAAACGGCGCGAAGGCCGTCACTTGGGAGGCGACGCCGGTGGTCATCGGCCGGGAGTTCTGGGTGGAACATTCCGTGACCGAACTGCGGACGCATTCCGAGTACTGGCTGGGGATGCAGGGCCGGCTCACCGAGCCGGTCCACAAGCCCGCCGGCGAGGACCACTACAAGCCGGTGACCTGGCCGGAGGCGATCCGGATCATCGCGGACAAACTCAAGGGCCTGGACTCACCGGACGAGGCCGCCTTCTACACCAGCGGCCGCACCTCCAATGAGGCTGCCTTCCTCTACCAGCTGATGGTCCGCGGCTTCGGCACCAACAACCTGCCGGACTGTTCCAATATGTGCCACGAGTCCTCGGGCTGGGCCATGGGCCAGACCATCGGCATCGGCAAAGCCACCGTCAGCTTTGATGATTTTGCCAAGGCTGACCTGATCATCGTCATGGGCCAGAATCCGGGCACCAACCACCCGCGTATGCTGACCGAGCTGGAAGCGTGCAAGGAAAACGGCGGCGAGATTGTCGCCGTCAATCCCCTGCCGGAGGCCGGCCTGCGACGGTACAAGAACCCGCAGAAGGTCAAGGGTGTCATCGGCCGCGGCACGGAGATCGCGGACCAGTTCCTGCACATCCGCATCGGCGGCGACATGGCGCTGCTGCAGGCCATCTCCAAACGTGTGTTCGACGCCGAGGCCCTGAACCCGGGCACCGTCCTGGACCACGCGTTCCTCGCCGAGCACTGCGAGGGGCTGGAGGACCTCAAGGAACACCTCAGCCTGCTGGACGAGGAAGCGGTCCGGCTGGCGACCGGCCTGCGCACCGAGGAAATCGATGAACTCGCGGCCCGCTATCTGAAGGCCGAGAAAGTCATCATCACCTGGGCCATGGGCATCACGCAGCAGAAAAAGGGCGTGGCCACCATCAAGGAGATCATCAACCTGCTCCTGCTGCGCGGCAACATCGGCAAGCCCGGGGCCGGGGCCTCGCCCATCCGCGGCCACAGCAACGTCCAGGGCGACCGCACCATGGGCATCTGGGAGCAGATGCCGCAGTCCTTCATGGACTCCCTCGGCGAGGAGTTCGGCTTCGAGCCGCCCCGGGACCACGGCGTGGACGCCGTGGAAACCATCAACAAGATGCGCGACGGCGGCATCAAGGCGTTCATAGCGCTCGGCGGAAACTTCGTCGGCGCCATTTCCGACACCAACGCCACCGAAGCGGCCATGGAGAACACCGAACTCTCGGTGCAGATTTCCACGAAACTCAACCGGTCCCACACCGTGACCGGCGCGGAAGCCCTGATCCTGCCCACGATGGGCCGCAGCGAGATCGACATTCAGGAGTCCGGCCCGCAGTTCGTCTCTGTGGAGGACACCGTCTGCGCCGTGCACCCCTCCTGGGGGAAAGTCGAACCGGTCTCGCACCATCTGCTCTCCGAGCCGGCGATTGTCAGCCGGCTCGGCAAAGCGCTGGTCGGGGACAGGATCAAAGCCGACTGGGACGGTTTCGAGAAGAACTACGACCTGATCCGGGACCACATCTCGCGGGTTGTCGGCGGCTGTGAGGACTACAACGAGCGGATCCGGCAGGAAGGCGGCTTCATCCTGGCGAACGGGCCACGGGACTCCCGCACCTTCCCCACCCCGACCGGCAAGGCGGTGCTGACCGTCAATGACCTGGAGCACGTGGAGAAGCCGGAAGGCACGCTGATCCTGCAGAGCATGCGCTCCCACGACCAGTTCAACACCACCATCTACGGCCACAACGACCGCTACCGGGGCATCAAGAAGGGGCGCCTCGTGGTGTTCGTGAACCCGGACGACATCACCGAACTGGGGCTGGCCGATGGCATGTTCGTGGATATCCGGGGCGAGTACCAGGACGGCGTGGAGCGTATGGTCCGCAAGTTCCGGGTGGTGTCCTACCCGACCGCCCGCGGCTGCGCGGCGGCGTACTATCCGGAAGCCAACGTGCTGGTGCCGCTGAACCACACGGCCGAAGGCAGCAACACCCCGGTATCCAAGGCAGTGATCGTGCGGCTCGAACCCAGCGAGGACCAGACTCCGGACGGTTCGGCGACCGTGGCATCGGGCGCAGCGACCCAGCCGCGGTAGCGCGGGCACGCTTCAGAGCTGGCCCCGCGGAACTGCCAGAGACACCACGGGACATGCCCACCCTTGGCCGCGGCCACCGGACATCATGCGAATATGTCCGTCCGCGGGCGAATAGGGAGGGCATGTCCCTCCAGGGCTGTTAGAGACACCACGGGACATGCCCACCCCTGGCCGCGGCCACTGGACATCATGCCAACATGTCCATCCGCGGGCGCACAGGGAGGGCATGTCCCGCGGAGGTGCCTGGATCCTGTGGCTACTGGGCGCGCTTGGCCCAGCCCTTTTCGTCGGGGCCGCCGGACTCGCCTTGCTCGCAGAGCTCGAGAACCTTGTTGGACGCGGCGACCACGGCTTCCTGCGTGCTCTTCCGGCCGTCCGTCGATGCGGTTCCCGCGGCGTATCCGACGATGAAAGCGCTGATGGCGTCCGCATGCGGTCCGACGGCTTTCAGCGACTCGTCCGCGACCTGGACGATTTTCTCGTGGTCCATTTCCAGATCAAGGATCTGCAGCGCCTGGATCAGGCGGGAGCTCCAGTGCCGCAGCGAACTGTCTTCATCCCGGGTCAAAGTCATTGTTTCTCCTCTTCGTAGCGGTGCGTCTGTCGTTCATCTTCCCCCACAAGGGGTAGCACCGACACCCGGGTTTCGCAACGCGACACAGGTATTTCCTGCTGGGGATATCCGGAACTGCCTCAGCTCCATAGAGCGACTTGGAACCTGAGCTCGGCGTTCAATTCCCCGGGGCACCCGCGACGCCATCAAGGCAGAACTGTCGCCGTCCGGCAAGGCCACCGCTGTGGGCAAGGGTGTGACTGATAGTTCAGTATGGCGGCTTTTTCACAGTTCGATTGGCAGCGGTGCTGCTTCGATGCCGTCGTCCGTGATTGTCGTGAGCTTCGTTGATCTTCACCCATACAAGGAACGCCACTTATGGCACGCGACACGCATTCTGCATCGGCACACCCAGGCAGGCGCTGATGGCCCGTATAGCAGTACCTGTGGTTGCGAGCCCTACGGCAGGGAACCACCACACGCTCGTGCTCTAGAGTGAAGACCAGCGGCCGCTACGGCCGAACATGGGGGACAAATCATGGTCGAAGCGCTCGTGCACATTAGGAGGTTAAGGATGGATTTCGGGTCCATCGCGTACATCAAAAGGGTGCCGCTGGAATCCGGCCTGACCGGCAGGGCCGGATAGGTGTCGATAGCGGAAGCTCAACGCGATGTGCGCCGAGTATACGCGGGTGGGTTCTACGGTCAGCTGGTCTCGGGGGCGGTGTGGCTGGTGGCTGC
The DNA here is from genome assembly GCF_055412885.1 of Pseudarthrobacter leeuwenhoeki. NCBI lineage: Bacteria > Bacillati > Actinomycetota > Actinomycetes > Micrococcales > Micrococcaceae > Pseudarthrobacter > Pseudarthrobacter leeuwenhoeki. The sequence continues at coordinate 100,911 of NZ_JBVAYY010000015.1, forward strand.
CGCGGCGGCCACATGGTTCTCTCCTCTGGCTGCTGTCGGAATACTTTTCTTCGGTGGGGTGCTGATCTTCCCACTGACGACGCTCGTCATGCGGCTTTCCGGACGACCTTCGTCGTTGCCGGCGGGGCACCCGATGGCGGGTTTGGCCATGCAGATAGCGTTCACGGTACCGGTCGGGTTTGTCGTGGTTGTAGCGATGCTCGGAGATCGAAGTGAACTGTTCTTTCCGGCGAGCATGGTCATCGTCGGGGCACACTACCTCCCTTTCGTCTTTCTCTATGGCATGCGACTGTTCGCTGTCCTGTCCGCAGCAATGGTCGTCACAGGCGTTCTTCTCCTGTACGGGATGCCCGTCCCGTCCTCCGTCGGCGGATGGCTTACCGGCGCCCTGCTCGTGGCCTTCTCCTTCCTGCTTCGCGCGTCCGCCCGTTCCTTGGAGAACAAAGCGTTGATCCGGGGACGCTGACGTGGCGACTCCGGCCCCTGTCCGGGTGCCGGCCGGCAGCTGCGCGCAGCGTCTAGCCGGTGGAACCGTCCACCGGCGCCGGTCGATGAGAAGTACGCACATATATGACCATGACGGCATCGCCGGCGAGTTTTCGGGCACCATTGTCCATACACTGAAACGGGCGTCCGCGTCGCGGTGTGGGTGGTTCGTCGCGGCGGTGTGGCTCGCCTCCGTGCACCCCGACCGCCCGTCGTTCGGGAACAAGGGATACCCGCAGCCGGCCGCGCACAGACGACTAACCTGAGATCGAACGGACTTCTAAGGAGACAAAGATGAGCGATCAGTCCAGGGTGCGGGACACCGTCAAATTGCCAACCAGCTACCTGCAGCACATGACGGTCGACCTCAGGAAAGACAGAAAGTTCGCCGTCGCAGTCCAGGGGATCTTCGTACTGGTCGTTCTCCTTGCCGCGGCAGCCGCGCTGCTGCTCGATGTGCCCCTGGCCACGTCCTGGGGTCCCGCCGTCACCATCCCTGTGATGCTGGCCGCTTGCCTTGTCTATATGGCGGTCCACGAAGCGACGCACGGGGTGGCCTTGCAGCTGTTGACCAAGGTGAAGCCTTAATACGCGGTGCGGTTCCCCTTCCTGACCACCGGAAACCATGCCTACCTCACCCGCCGGAGCACGGTCATCGTAGCCCTGGCCCCAGCGGTCATCTGGGGAATAGTGCTGGTCATAGCCCTTCTCACACTCCCGCCGGACTATCTGCTGAGCGCATACGTCCTCCTGACACTGAACTTCGCCGGGTCGGCCGGAGACTTGGTGGAGGTCTACGTCGTGTCACGGCAGCAGCAGGACGCCCTCGTCAAAGACGACGGAAATCAAATCCACGTGTTCGTGCCGGCAAGCTCCAGCGTGGCGAAGTAAAGCCCACCACAGTGGGGCGTCTATCACTTTCGATCCGCTGCTTCCGCCGGCAGAAGCTACAGCGGGACTGCAAGTTTTGTTGGTCTCCTCCGTAACTGTCATCTTCAACGTCTGCACGGAATGCCGGGGGCCGACTGCACTGTTGCTTCAATTGCTTCTCTAACCCTGGGAAGCATCATTGGCGGTGGAGCCGTAGACCCGAGCTGTTGACAAACGAACCACCGGGGGACAAAAAACCGTTGCTCTCATCAAGGCTTCCCCCTCCCGAGGGTCCTGACGCATTTGCACCATTCGGGCCGTTTCCGTGCGCACCAATCAGTGTGAGATCCATTCCGTTCACGTGCCGGCAGAGAAAGAAAATTCCGCCTGCCCCGGGGGTATCGAGGTCGCCGGACGTGCCAGGCATGAGGCGCCCGGGCCGCCGTCGGGCGTAAGCTCGTCCCATGGCGAGATACTTCGATGTTCACCCCGAAAATCCCCAGGCGCGCTCCATTAGCCAGGTCGTTGAAATTGTCCGTTCCGGCGGGCTGATCGCCTATCCCACCGACTCCTGCTACGCGCTCGGCGCGCAGCTGGGGAACAGGGAGGCACTGGACCGGATCAGGTCCATCCGACATCTTGATGCCAAGCACCACTTCACGCTGGTCTGCAAGGACTTCGCCCAGCTGGGCCAGTTCGTGCAGATCGACAACGATGTGTTCCGAAGCATCAAGGCCGTCACGCCGGGGAGCTATACCTTCATCCTGCCTGCCACGAAGGAAGTCCCCAAGCGGCTGCTGCACCCGAAGAAGAAGACGGTAGGTGTGCGCATCCCGGACCACCGGGTGGTCCAGGCGTTGCTGGCCGAACTGGGCGAGCCGCTGCTCTCCAGCACGCTGTTGCTGCCGGACGAGGAAGAGCCGCTGACCCAGGGCTGGGAAATCAAGGAACGGCTCGAGCATATGGTGGACGCCGTGATTGACTCCGGGGACTGCGGCGCGGAGCCGACTACCGTGATCGACTACTCCAGCGGCGTGGCGGACATCGTCCGGCGCGGCATGGGCGACCCGTCCCGGTTCGAGTAGGCGCTCTGGGGCCCTACTCTGTCTCGTCTGACATTGCGACGACTGACGCCCGGTTCCGCAACCAGCGACGTGACAGGTCCACCACCGCAAGCAGTCCCGCGAGGGGCGTGAGCACGGCCGCAGCATAGACGAACAGCAACCAGGCGAGTGTGGTCAGCAGCGTCTGGTGGTTGCTCAGCAGGGACAGCCCGCCGAAGAGACCGATGCCCCAGAACAGGACAACTCCGGCCAGCACCGCCGCCGAGGGAAAGTACTCGTTCGCGACGGTGATTTTCGCAGTGCTCTGCAAAATTCTCAAAGATTTCATGGACCCTCCTCATACCTGGCGGTGGGGAAAAGTCCGCCTGGGTCGTTCCAATTATGGGGGCCCGCCGCGCCGGAATTTTCGAGGAATGACCGCCACGTGACGAAGCTAACCCGGCGGCGGGAGATGGGGTCGGAAACTCCGTCGAAAGGTGACCACCGTCAGCGGGTTCCACCGCCGCTTTTTGTGTATGCGGTGGCGATGCTCCTTCAGACGGCCCGCGATGCGTTGCGGGATGTGAAGGAATGGCCGGCGCCCCGGGACCCGGACATTCTCCGCCTGTCCCTCACAGTGTTCTTCCCCGTGCCGACTGAATGACGGGGTGCACCATGGAGGCCGGTGGTGCCCGGCATTTGTCAACGCGAATGCTGCCTCGAGGTCAGACGTTTTCCGGGGCGCCCATTACGGGACGGTGAGCTTCGTAGTCCGGTGAATACGCCGGTCCCCTGTAGTGTCGTGGCAACGACAGTTTGGGGGTACTGGTAGATGTCACAGTTCACGTTGCGCGGCTACCGCCGATGGTGGATCTTCGCGGCAATCCTCATTGTTGCCGTGACAGCTGCGGTTCCCGTCGCCAGCATCGTCCGCCACATGTTTGACAACGCTGTTGGGCGGACAACAGAAGCCACAGGCGCCGACGGTACAGAACGCACCGTGTACTGGCGCGACTACCCAGGTGTCGCCGGGACCGATCCCCAGCAGGTTCTGGAAGGCCCCACGCCGCAGCAGGGCTACGACGCAGGGCAGACCATGATTGCCGAGATCAAGGCGGCTCTGTCGGAGGAATTCCAGCTCGAATGGGCCCCGGTGGCCGACACCGGAGGCAGCAGCCCGTTTCACAGGCCAATCGCGAACCACGACGGAGGCGAGTCGCTCCTCACGAATGTCAACGGTCCCGAAGCCCAGAGCACTACCGTGCCGCAAACGTGGGAAGAAAAGCAGCGGGCAATCAGCAGTATTGGCGAGGTGGCCCGCCGATACGGCTACGAGGCGCCGGCAATCGACGGCCTGGAAAACTGGTCTGCCGAAGACCGCATCCGAGACCTTGGCGGTCTCACTCCGGACAAGCAAGTTATTGTTTCCGGGGTCGCGCTGGGCCGGGCAGGACAGTGGCTATCCTTCAGGTTCCAGGATCTTTCCAAGGACACTAACGGCACCTTCGAGGAACGGCTCCGGCCGCCAGAAGGATCACAGTGGCAGATGAATACGCTGGCGTTGAGTTATGGGGCTAACGGTCTTTTGGCAGCGGACGACCGCAACGAATTCGAGTCCCGTATTGAGCCCTTTCGGGGGCTCATCCCGCCGGAGCCACTGGAGAGCTAATGTCTCAGGCCGAAAAATGCTACGCGGCTCATGACGGCGGTTCTCCAGACCGCAACTGAGCCGGATTCATCCGTCCCGTTCAGGGTTCCGCTTGCGGGGCAGCGGCCAGGGCCTGCTGCGACGGTTCAACTTACAGGACCGCCCTATTGTGCGGCATCCGTCGCTTGGAAGTGGTGTGATCACGGTTCGCCCACCTAGCCATCAGAAGCCCTGCTGTGACTGGTCCGCCGGCGTAGTTATACGGGGAGGACCAGGCCCCATCCGGAACAGGTTGAAACGCTGCGACAGCAACGACGGCCAGGGACAGCAGCACCTCTGCGGAGACCTGCAGACGGCGTGGGCGGTAGTCAGGGTAGGCCAGCCGTATCAGCGGGACCAATGGCATCAGGAAGGCCGCGGGGTTGAAGTAGAAGCTGGTCACAACAAAGATCACCGACGCTCCACCCAGGAGTGGAAGGAACAACAGCAACAGGTCAGCCGGTGGCACCGGCGCGGCTCCATCGGCCTGGGCCACGCAGGAATCCGGGCCGGGCCGGGCCGGAGCATGAAACCCGACATGCGGTCCCCCGGTACCCGACCCACTGGGCCGGGCTCCCGGTCGTCAAAGCCGGGCGCCCGCCAGAGCGGGCCGCCGGTACCAGGGCAGAGGCAGGGATCAGACGGCGGCGGCCAGCGCCTGTTGCAGGAAGGAGTCGAGCACCCGGCCGGCGTTCTCGTGCATGCGCCGGGATTCCTCTGCAGCAGGCTGCGTGCACTTGGGGCCGTGAAGCCGTTCTCCCAAATAGAGCAGGGCCGCCAGGACTTCCGAGAGCTCGGTGTTTCCTTCGGCGCGCTGCCGCAACAATCTCAAATGGGCAGCCTGCAGCGCCGGTCCCGGGGTGCACCCCAGGTCGCGGTCAAACAGCCGGCGGCAGCGTTCATAGGCGGACAGCCCCTCCACAGGGAGTCCCGCCTGTTCGTATCCCGCGACAAGGATGGTCCACGCCCGTTCGTTGAGCGGCTCAGACCGGATGGCAGTCTGCGCCATCGAGACGGCGAGCTCAGGTTTGTCGAGAAACGCTGCGGTCTCTGCCGCGAGAATCTGGGCGGCGACTTTCTCGGCAGCGTGGCGGGTCCGCGCCTCCTCTGCCCAGTCGGCCCCGAGTTCGAAGCCAAGCAGCGGCTCCGCGGCCAGCTCCAGGGCCCGCATCGAGAGCACGTGCGCTTCCTCCGGCGCGGACCGCCGGGCTGCACGGATCAGCTCATGAAACTCCGACAGGTCGAGTTCCACCAGCTGTGGATCAAGCACGTAGCCGCCGTTCGCGGTGCGGAGCGGACCCGATTTGGTGTTGCCTGGCTGGATCGCCCGGCGTATGCCGCTGACGTAGCTCTCCAGAGTGGCGACCGCACCGCCGCTTGCCTTGGGTCCCCACAGGAGCTCGACGAAGCGCGTCTTGGAAACCGGTGTCCCCAGATTAAGCAAGAGAATTTCCAGAATGTGCCGCGGTTTGCAGCCCCCCATGTCCGCCGCTCTGAGTACTGCGCCATTTCGTCGGACCTCGAATGTCCCGAATAGTCGAACCGAAATTGCCATGGAACCCCTCAAACCATCCACCACGATCTCCGATTTCCCAGGTATCACCTATTCGCATTTCAGAGAGCCGGAGGGAATTATAGGATCGATATGCTGGGACTTACTTCCTTCCGACTTTCTAGGAAAACCGTGACATGCAAAATGGGGCGCAACAAGGAATGAAGCTACCCGATCCTTTACCGCACAGAAAGTCGGGTACAGCGCAGAACGCCGCCAAGTATCCTCCAGACCCAATGTGAGTACTTGACTCTCGGGGCAAGTATCTGCTCGCCCAGGCGGTGGAGTGGCGTCGAGTAGCTGCCCCGGGGGCCCCGCCGGGACAGGAATGGCCGATAAGAACATGTCGCCGCAGGCCAGAAAGACCTCCCGCGACCCCCGAACCAGCCCCGGCGCGCTGTTCCCGGGTGCCGCCGCCCGCAGCAGGCCCGGCGTTTGTCGGCTCTTCAAGGTTCCCGGGGAAATAGGTTCGTGTTGTATCTAGCAGAGGACTCGTGGTCCTGCTGGGCTGAGTGTTACTACGCATTCAACCTGAACAGGAACCACGAGCCTTGTTAGAGCCTACTGTGGCTGGCCATGATGCTGCCAGCATGATCTTCAACCTGCCCGATTACCGTG
>NZ_JBVAYY010000016.1:0-68849 GCF_055412885.1 Pseudarthrobacter leeuwenhoeki
CTCGTGGTTCCTGTTCAGGTTGAATGCGTAGTAACACTCATCCCAGCAGGACCACGAGTCCTCTGCTAGCTACAACACGAACCTATTTCCCCGGGAACCTTGAAGAGCCGCGTTGATCAGGTTCCAGGCTCCGCCCAGGGCCTGGCTGACGTCGATGCGGAAACCTGGAGGATGGTGCCAGATGGCGACATCGACGACCGTGCGCGGGAAGTGGCGCTCACCCCCGGTTGAGAAGGCCGCGCCTTTGATCGTAAATTTGTTGCCGCGGCGGAATAGGGGAACCCCTTGTTCATGGCCTTGAGTTCGGCCATGGAGGCCTCGGAGAGGTTGCGGCGGTCGCGCGCTTCCCATTCGTCATGTTGCTCGACCAGGACCGCGCCGGCAAGCCGGAGAAGGGCTGCCGGGTTGGGAAAGACCCCGATGACGGCAGTGCGTCTTTTGATCTCCTTGTTCACGAGATCACCCGCTTCACGCCATCCTGGGTGTGTCAAGTATCTGTGGCCCCGGTAGGACGGCTATATCTGGACCCACTCGAAGTCCACTGGCTCCCGCCCGGTGCGGCGCGCGGTGATCCAAGTTCCGGGTGCCGTATGCCGCAGGGCTTGGGTTGTGTCTCTGCTGCGGTCCAAATTAGCGGGCTCTTCCTCTGGCGGGGTGGTTGTTGGTTCGGATGCTTCCCGTTGCAAAGATCCGGTCCTACCGAACTTTGTGTCAACGATCGTGCTCCTAGGCGTCTATTGAGTTCGATAGGAAAAGGACTGAGCCCCCGGGCATTTCTGTCCGGGGCTCAGTCCTTGGGCGGACCTCCGAAGACCTGTAGGCCCAAGTTAGATGCGGAAGTCGATACGGCAGTTCTGTGATGCCAAGGTAAATGTTTCCTCAAGATTTAGGGGAGCGCTTTTAGGAAATGCCAGATCAGTTATTCCAAGAAATGGCCCTTCCCCAGTTGACACTGAATGCGACATGGGAACGGGCTCCCCAATTCCAACACGCAGCGTGAACCGTTCCGTCTCCACTGTGCGACTAGGCCGGTCATTTTTACGTAGACTACCGGGCTCGTCTTCTCGAAGTCGGAGTAACACGAAGTCCTCGGTCAACGGACAGAAGGTAAGCTAAGTTTCCTTCGGCACTAACAATTTCCGGCCTAATCGTGTACATATTTGTCCTCTAGGTTACATGGTCTGGCCATACACTACATCGTAGAAATTAGAGTCGTTGATATCAAGCCAGGCTTCAAGAGCAATCTGCTGGCCCGGGTAGGGGCACTCCCAGTTGCTTCAGGTGGAAAGATATGTCCCAGTGCCCGATGCAGACCCGCAGAACTGCCAACTGTCCCAGTTTCGCTGTATGGAACAAGTCAGCGAGTTCCACACGCCGTTGGGCATGGAACTCGCTGGGGCGCTGTATGTCATTTGTCCCGGGGACAGCGCGAGATTCGCCGCGAGGTAACCATAGCTGGTCCAGTGAGCCATCGGAGTCACCGTACCGTCAGTCGGCTTGCCCTTTTCCCCTTTTGGGCCACAACCGTTTTGTCGTTTACGCACCTCCTGCGTAGGTGCTTCTCCATGAGTCGAGACTCTTCCGCCGTCAGCTGCTCGCCATCGGTCCCGGTGAGCATGTAAGAGATGCCCGGACAAATCGTCTTTTCGCCCGGACCGGCATTCTTTTGTGATGAGTCGGCGTTAGCCGCAACTGGAGCCATGAGTGCCAGGATCATTGCAGTGATAGGAATTAGTAAGAGACGCCTAAAGGACATAGTATTCCCCCTAAATTCAACCAGCATGGAAATTGAAGGTTACAGCATGCCTCCGGAGTCTCTTGTTTATCGACGCCTATATGGCTTGCAGTAAATTGAATATCTAGCAGGGAAAGTCCGGCGTCTAGCGTAATTCTCGTTCTCTTAGAGTAGTTCACCAGATGTTCATTTAGGCCGACGTTGGTGGCGGTCCGCATCGAAGCCCGCCAACCACCACGGTCCTGCTTTATGGCTATCCGGGAGCTGCCCTGTTGAGGCTGTGTGCGAGGCGATAAGAGTCTGTGCCGGTTTCGATGATTGCCCCATTGAATGTGAGCCTATCGACAATCGCAGCGCACAGCCTCGGGTCTGTGAAGGTCTTGGTCCAGCCCGAGAAGGACTCGTTGCTTGCGATGGCGATGGAGTTCTTCTCTTCCCTTTCGGTGAGGACCTGGAAGAGAAGCTCGGCGCCGCGCCGGTCCAGTTCCATATAGCCGAGCTCGTCGATACAGAGCAGGTCGACGCGGCCGTAACGGGCGATGGTCTTGGCGAGAACCTTCTCGTTAGCTGCTTCAACGAGTTCGTTCACGAGCCTGGTGGCGAGGGTGTATTTGACCCGGTAGCCCTTCTCCGCCGCGGCCGTGCCGAGACCAATGAGCAGGTGAGACTGGCCGGTCCCGGAGTCGCCGATGAGGCACAGGGGTGCTCCTTTGCGGATCCAGTCCCCGGTCGCGAGGGTGTGGATGGTTGCGGCGTTGATGTTCGGGTTAGCGTCGAAATCGAAATCTCCCAGCCACTTGTCCCGGGGAAAGTTCGCTGCTTTGATCCTTCGGATGGAGGGTGCTCAGCTGCTGCGGGGACGGTTTGCCGGGATGATCTCCAGGCGGGGTCGGCACGTGTTGGTCCTCGCCGCCAGGAGCAGAAGCGCCCTAACGGCGCTGTGCGTTCTCGCTCATGTCTGCATGGTCCCACCGTGACGCGCCCGGCACTAGGGTAGTTCGTCCTATGGCTCCAGGCGTCTGAGTCTTTGAGCCAGAACTCATGGGGCCACAAACGTCAGGGAGCTCTGACAATATCCTCAGCATCGCTTATTAAGCGGGACGGCCGGTTCATGTCCGGTAGGCCGATGTCCGCCGGGGACGGCTTGGGTGTCGTCTGGATGGCCGGGCTGGGTTGCGGAGGGAAGGCCCGACCAAGCTGTCGGTCTGCGGATCTGATCCGGGTGATGATGCATGTCCTGGGCACAGCGGTCGCCCCCCATTCCGATCCGCACGGGGGTCAACGGTGCATGTCACGCTGCTGTCAGGGCCGCGGGAAGCTCGGTCAGCGCGGTGACTGTAAATTCAGGAGCCTGAAAGTAGCCGGGGTAGCTTCCCCCAGCCCTGTTCAACCATGCCGTGCGCAGACCCGCGTGGGCGGCGCCGTGGATGTCCCATGGATGGACGGCGACCAGCACCATGTCGGCGGGGTCAGCCCCGCAGTCGACGGCGGCATATTCGTAGGATGCCCGTGCGGGTTTCCAGGCGGCCGCGTCTTCGACCGAGAGTAGCGACTGAAACTCGTCACGGATTCCGGCGTCGGTGAGCAGCTTCCCGGCGATCTCGGCAGAGCCGTTGCTGAGTGTGATGAGCCGGAACCCGGCAGCGGCGAGTGCCCTAATTCCGTCCGGGACGTCCTGATGTACGCTCAGGCCCGTCATGCCGCCCATGACATGCTCGACCGCGGTCTCAAGTGGCCGGTTGAGTCCCACCCCGGTAAGAAGTCCCCGGAGGGCCTCGGCCCCGATGGCGGCGAAGGATCCCTTGTCGCCGCTGGCCGTAAGGGCGAAGCCGTCGCGCAGCAGAGTAGCGAACCAGAGTTTGGCCAGTTCAGCCGGCGCGCCGATCTCGCTGAAGCGTTCGCCCATGGGGGACATGTCGGAGAGAGTCTCGTTGACATCAAAGACGATTACTGGCAAGGCGTTGGTCATGAATTCTCCTTGTAGTGGTGTGCAGACTCTTCGGCCAAGTCTCCCCCTTCTTTGCGTTGTTGGACAGCCACAGGTTCTAGGAGGCCTCAAGGCTGTGGCACACGGAACATTTGCGGATTAGTAAGTGTTGTCGTGCCAGCGCCGGCGGCCTTGACTGCAGTTAGTTACAGATCAAGGTTCTGGTCAATGATGGAAACCCTTGCCTGGCGATCACAGCCATTGGCCGTCGCCCGATTCTCTTAATCCCGAATAATTTGCAGTCTGTGAAACTGCCCACTGGGGGACGGCATTTGAAGACAACCTGTATCCGTGTCGTGCCGCGAACTTCTGGAGTTCCCAGGCGAGCGGCCAGCCTGTCTTATTGGTCAATCGTACTTAAGATGCTGGACGAGACGACCGTGATCGGCTGCCGGTTAGGTAGGCTGCTTTGCTGCCGGTGCTGCTCCAGGACGTCCCGGGAGGTCGTCTATTTCCGCCTGCCGTCCGGTCGTTGTTGATGTAGCCCAGGTTCTCGCGTCTCCGCTGAACATGCTGGCGAAGTACTGCATGCCCTGCCACGGCGGGAATGGGTCGTCCGAGGCGGGCATGAGTGCTTTGATTGCATGGCCCATAGCAGTCAGGGAACCGACGCTCCCCGCGTAGAGGAGCCGGAATTGGGTCCCGGTCAGGTCGGACATTGTGGATGCCAGTGTCCTCGCGGTGACTTGGTGTCCTGCGATCTGGAGGGCGCGGGGGCCCGGTCGTCGAGAGCGGCGGCAGCGGTGTAGGTGGCCGTGTCGTCCTTGGTGGTGAAGTCGAGCACCTGGTCTGGTCGGACAAAATGAGCACGCGGTGCCGGGAAGAGAGGATCATAGGTGCCTGCCCGGAGAGCATGTCGGTGAAGGCGCCGTTAAGGATCGACGTCGCCCGGATTTCTGTTGCGTCCAGCCTCTACGGGAAGTCTCGACGGAGCTGTAAGTTCCGGTTGCTCCGGGGCCGGATACCACGGTAACCGACAGAGAAATCGGACGGGATGAATCGCGGCACGCCCGCCGCCGCCGCCTCCAGTAGGCGCGCTTGAGCGCCGACGATTGCGCGGTCGAGACCGTTGATAGCGGAGACCACGCAGTCCACATTTGCGCAGGCTCTCCGGAGGCCCGTCCGGATCGTCGTAACGCGTCCGAACCACCTCGGCGCCTTGGGAACGTAGCTGGGCAATCCGCGCCGTGTTGGTCCCCGGGCGTGTCAGGACCCTAACGGTAGCGCCCAGGCCGACCAGATCCCGCAGGATCAGCCCGCCGAGATCGCCGGTGGCACCGGCGAGAAGGGCGGTGCCCGGAGGGGATGCTGTCGCGGTCATGGATCACACCTCAAGTGACTTCTGGTGAAAAAGCGATGGTGGGCTAAAGACTACGTGGGCTCGTTCCCTACAGCGGCAGTGCGGAGACCGAAGTTCTGGCCATCGTGATCATCGAGGTCGAGACGGGGCGGTATTCCACGCTCAAGCCCCGCCCTAGGTTGGCGCTGTTCGGGCGGCCCTGATGGGCTCCGTTCAGACTGACATATTCAGTGACCGGCGACGGGGCATTACGCAAGACTTTTGTACCTTAATTTTGCTTAGGTGAGCCTAATCTAATACCATCGTTCGGGTGACCATGCAGCTTGATTTCATGCGGGTCCCCTTTGCCTCGGATCTTGCGAGCTACGGGGACCGACCCGCCATTCTCACCGACAACATCGCGGTGACCTACCGGGAACTGGCGGAGCGCGTCGATGACCTGGCCGTCCGGCTCGGCACCGAACGGCGCCTCGTTGCGCTGACGGCAGCCAACAACGTCGAGTCGCTCGTCGCCTATCTGGCGGCACTGGCGGGTGGGCACCCGCTGATTCTCCTCCCCGAGGACAAACCTGCAGCCCTGGAATCCCTCGTTGCAGCCTATGACCCCGATGTCATTGTGCGGTCAGGGACCGGGCGCACCGTCCTCGAGGAACGCCGGCCAGGCACCCGGCACGAGCTGCACCCGGATCTTGCCCTCCTGCTGAGCACGTCCGGGTCCACGGGCTCGCCGAAGCTTGTTCGTCTTTCGCATGCGAACCTGCAATCCAACGCGGAGTCTATTTCCGAGTACCTGAACATCGGCCCGGACGACCGTGCTGCGACGACCCTGCCGATGTCCTACTGCTACGGGCTGTCGGTAATCAACAGCCACCTGCTCCGCGGTGCGGGACTGGTCCTCACCGACCTTTCCGTCGTCGATCCGTGCTTCTGGGAGCTTTTCCGAAACCGAGGTGCGACGGCATTCGCCGCCGTTCCCTACACCTTTGAACTCCTGGAACGGGTGGGGTTCGCGGACATGGAGTTGCCCGGCCTTCGCTACGTCACCCAGGCCGGCGGCCGGCTCGCACCGGAGGCGGTGCGACGCTACGCCGGACTCGGCCGCCGGGGTGGCTGGGATCTTTTTGTGATGTACGGCCAGACGGAGGCCACGGCCCGGATGGCTTATCTGCCGCCTGAACTCGCGGCCACAGTTCCCGGGGCCATTGGCATCCCCGTCCCCGGAGGCGCATTCCGCATCGACCCCGTTCCAGGCCTGGAGCATGGCGAACTCGTGTACACGGGCCCAAACGTCATGCTCGGCTACGCGGAGACGGCCGAAGACCTCGGAAAGGGCCGGAGCATCGGTGAGCTCCGCACCGGCGATCTGGCCCGGCAGCACCCCACCGGCGTCTACGAAGTGGTCGGGCGCCGCAGCAGGTTCGTCAAAATCGTCGGCCTGCGCGTTGACCTCGGGCAGGTGGAGCGGATCCTGGCCGACCTCGGCGTGCAGGCAGCCAGCGCCGGGACCGACGACGGCCTCGTCGTCGCGGTCGAGGGCGACCACGACCCGCGCCTGCTGGGAAAGGTCCTGGCCCAGGGCGTGGGTCTGCCCCGTGCCGCTCTGCAGGTCCACACCGTCGAACATCTCCCGCGTCTGGCCACGGGCAAACTGGATTATCAGGCTGTCCTGTCGCTGTCCCGGCCCGACCCCGTGCACGCGCCTGCGGACGGGTCGGCCGACGGCCCCGGCAGCGTCAGAAGGATTTTTGAGGACGCTCTGGAGGTCAACGACATTGCCGACGGCGACACTTTTGTCTCGCTGGGCGGCGACTCACTGTCGTACGTGGCGGCATCGGTCAGGCTGGAACAAGCCCTGGGCCATCTCCCGCCGGACTGGCACGTGACTCCTGTCCGGGACCTGGAACCACGGCGTCGTACTGCCCCGGTCGGAAAGCTGCGGCGGTTCGTTGCGCCGCTCGAAACGAGCATCGTGTTGCGGGCCGTGGGGATCGTCCTGATCATCAGTACACACGTCGGTTTATTCAGCTGGCAGGGCGCGGCCCATGTGCTCATGGCCGTGGCCGGGTACAACTTCGCCCGCTTCCAGCTCTCGGGGGAGCGGGTCACGCGCCTGCGGCGGCAGCTGGCCAGCCTGGCCAGAATCGTCTTGCCCAGCATGGCGTTTATCGCCGTCGCCTATCTGATCACCGACGACTACGCACCTGCCAATATCCTGCTCCTGAACGCCATTGTCGGGCCGGAGGCCGTGACCACACAGTGGCACTTCTGGTTCATCGAAATACTTGTCTACCTGTTCCTGGGAATGACGGCCCTGCTGGCCGTTCCCTGGGCGGACCGCGCCGAGCGGCGTTTCCCCCTGCTTCTTCCACTGGCCCTGACCGGAGCCGGGCTGCTCACCCGTTACGAGCTGGTTACCCCGTCAGTGCCGAACACGGCGCCAGCCCTCTGGCTCTTCGCGCTGGGCTGGGCCATTGCACGGTCCCGGACGGTAACCCAACGATGCGTGGTCTCAGCCATTGCGGTACTCACCGTCCCGGGGTTCTTCGACAACGCGACCCGGGAATGCACGCTCGTCGCTGGGATCCTGATGCTCATCTGGCTGCCCAGCATCCCGGCGCCGAAGGGCCTCCGCCGTCTTACGGTGGTGTTGGCCAGCGCCTCCCTCTACGCGTACCTCGTCCACTGGCTGGTCTACCCGCCCCTGGCCGGGATAAGCCCCGCACTGGCCGTCGCGGCCTCGCTCGCCGCGGGGGCAGCGTACTGGGCGCTGTGCATGCGCGTGGTCAACGCAGCCACCCACCGACGGACCCTGTCCCGGAAGCGGTGGTAGTGGAAGTGCACCCCGGAGTGGGCCGGCCCCGGGGCTTATGGCCCGTGACAGCGGAATCCGCGGTCTGGAGAATTGCCCGATGACGAAGCCACACAACATGAGACAGGCTTCCAGGCCCGCGGCAGTGTTCGCTGGGCTGGTGGCATCGGGCTTCCTGTTCCGGCGCTTTCAGTTGCGTTGGGGTGCCACCGCCGCTGAAGCCGACGGCGGGCTTCCGGGCGACGGCTTCCTGTCGGTTGCCGATCTTCAGTCAACGCGGGCGATCACCATCGAGGCTCCGGCGGATGCAGTGTGGCCCTGGTTGGCGCAGATGGGTCAGGGTCGCGGCGGACTCTACAGCTACGACTTCCTTGAAAACCTCGCCGGCCTGGACATCCACAGTGCTGACCGTATCCACCCGGAGTGGCAGGACATCGAGGCAGGCGATCGCTTTCACCTGGCCCCGGCTGCTTCCGCTGACCTGGAAGTGGGGTTAGTGGACCAGGGCAACGCCGTCGTGCTGCGCGTTCCTCCCGGTTCCCCGCCCGGGCCGTTCGATTTTTCCTGGGCATTTGTCCTGCAGCCACGGTCCGACGGCACCACCCGGCTGCTGGTGCGGGAGCCTTAGGATGCCCAAGCAACATCACCGGTCCGGCCTTATAAATCCTGTTCTCTGCGCTCAGGACTCACAGGTCCACGTCTTGGCAAAACTAAGGTTGCGCGGTTACGCCTCATGGCTTTGCGTAGTCGGCGAATCCTTGCCAGTCGATGATGACGCAGGGCTCGTCTCCGAGGACCCAGGCGTCATGCCCGGGTGCCATGATGGCGAAATCGCCCGGGCCGTACTCCATTTCTTCGCCGTCGTTCATGACGACCTTCATTCGACCGGAAATGAAGTACCCCAAGTGGGCGGCTTGACAGCTTTCGGTCTTGGCGATTGGTTTGACATGCTCGGACCAGCGCCATCCGGGCAGGAATGTGGCTCGGCCCACGGCGCCCTGTTCAAGATTGACGAGTTGGAGCTGGCCCTTTCCGCTTTCGAAGGGGCGCGTCTCCTCGGGCGAGTCGAGGCTCATGCGAATTAATCCTGACATCTTGACCTCCTATGGTCGGCACTGCTGCTTTATGGGGTGAGGTTCCCGCGGCAACCTTGGGGTTTTTACCCGGTTGCCGCATGTCTGCTTCAGTCGGGAGGGCCTCTGCGGACGGGCGTCAACGCAACCGGCTATTAACAGATACTTAGACCCAATCGCCCCATTTGTCCAGAGCACACGGGTGGGCTTTTTCAAGCGGTGGCCCAAACTGTCCAGGAGGGTGTCGGTTGGAGTGAAGGGAGGTGGAATCGTTATGCAGGGCCAAGTGCGGCCGCATGGTTTTGTGAGACGGCTTTATCAAAGAGCCATCCGGTGACGCGGCCCTCGTCCTGCGGCGGATCTGCAGTTTGATTGTCCCGTCGGGACGGGGTGCGCTGCCGATCGGGTAGGCGCGGGCGAGACATGCCGTGCCCTCCAGCATCAGGTACTGGCCCGGGATGAACTGACAAAGACAATCGCTGTCATCAAGCGGGGCAAGCGTCAGCAGCGGGGTCCGGGCGCCGGCATCTTCCATGCTCGTCACCGTCAGACGGATGCGGCGCTCCGGATGGGGGAGCACGTCGTGCCACTCCAGTTGTTCGCCGCGGGCCAGCAGATACGTGATGGACCTCGGGGCGGTGCTCAAGATCCTGCGCGTTATGGCTGCGCGGGAGATGGCTTTGCATTCCGCGGACGGGCTCCCGGGGCGGCATGTCAGGGCCCGGGGGCCACCGCGACGATGGTGCCGTGGACGTCGCAGACGGCGGCGAGGGTGTTGTAAATGGTGCCGTACTGGCTGAGGTTGCGGTGCAGGAGCTCGACGCGCCGCGGGCTTTCGCTGGTTGCGAGGCGGATTTCGTACTCGATCCCGACGAATTTCGGCGGGCTGTCCTGACGGCGGGCCTGCACGTCGATCTCGGCACTTTGGTAGCTGAACGGCATCATCGCGCTTGAGCGTTCCAGATTCTTCAACAGACAGGCGGTGAAGGCCGCAGCGAGCAGTTCAGCCGGTCCGGGCAGCCCGGACGGTTGGTCAGCGCCCCAGCTGGCGTCGATCGGGATCATCTGGTTGGCGGCCTGGATGGACGCTTCCTGGCCTGCCACGCCGTGTCCGCGGACCCGGTATGTCGTGGGTGGAGTTCTCATGAGGGTTCCTTCGGCGTCGTTGGGGAAGATGGCCGGGCAGGCGGTCCGTTCAGGTAGCGTGCGGCCCAGGGTTTGGGCAGGATCCACGGGAACTTCGGGTTTCGGCGCATCGAATCCCGTTTCGTAGGGACTGCTGAACCGTGCGGGCGGGGGAACGTCGCGGTTGACGACGTCGGTGCGCCGGGCTTCGGCGGCCGGCGCGGGAAACTCGGCATAAAGTTCCCGGACGGTGTAGTGCTCGGCGGGGCGGCTGGGCAGCAGCACGGTGCGCCGCCAGTTCCATTGCACGGATTCGTTGACAGCCACGAGGTCGGCCTTGTCGGCCTGGCTGAGTGTTCCGCTGTCGGTGAGCGCCTCATCGAGGAGGGCGGTGTCCCACCGGACGATCAGCGGCGGGAAGAAGCCAGGTTCTTCCCGCACTTCCCAGGTGGCCCCGGTGGAGACTTCCCTGACCACGAACTGCACCCCAAAGGAGCCGTCCAGCAGATGCGTGCCGAACCGGGCCCGGCCTCCGGTGAGGTAGGCGGCGATGTCACCCAGGCAGGGGCTGTTTTTGGAGACAACAACCAGGTTGGTGCGGTCAAAGACCCCGTCCGGGAATGCGGTGGGGGCCAGAGCGGCAAAGGCATACGCTCCGCGGGGCAGGTCCGCCGCTTCCGCGAGCCAGAACGGCACGTCCCAGCGAGAATCCTGGCGTGGCTCCTGGCGCCGTTCGCCGGCCGGGTTCTGGCCTACGCCGTCGCTCGTTGGGGTCATGTCAGAAGCTGATCACTGCCGCGCCTTCGAGCGCGTAGCGGACGAAGGCATCACGGGCGAACTCCAAGGCCAGTCCGCGTGAGGTGAGCGCCTCGGCCGTCCCGGCGGCGTTCGCTGCGTTCAGGCACGCGTGCACGGTGACGCCGGCGGCAATCAGTGCGTCAATCTGCTCGCGGTATCCAACACGCACCGGGTCGCTGCTGTCCTCCGTGAGGGCGGCCTGCGCCGGACCGAAGCAGAACACCTCAAGTTCCACGCTCTGGCCGCCGGCAACCTGGCAGACCCTCTCAGCGACATGGGAACCTGCGTCCAGTGAAGCGTTGTCATCGTGGAACATAAAAATTACGGTCTTTGCCATACGCTCATCATCCTCCATTGCCCGGATTGCCCCTCGTCGGTGACGGGGGCGCGTGGTGTTTCCGGGGCCGGCCGGTCTTGGAAGGCGGCGGACGGACCCCCAGGGGCAAGGATCAGCCTGCGGCTGTTGCTGCGGTGAGCAGTTCGCGCAGCTGTACCGGTGTGGGGACCCGGCCGGAGACGAGGACTTCCTCATTGACGACCAGGGCGGGGGTGCTCATGACGCCGTATCCGGCGATCGCCGCGTAATCTTCGACTTTTTCAATGGTGGCGTCGAGGCCGAGGTCTTTGATGGCCTCTTTGGTGACGCGCTCGAGGGTCTTGCAGTTGGTGCAGCCGGGGCCGAGGACTTTGATGATCACGATGTGATTCCTTCCGGAGGTTATTGTGCAGGGTTATCTTGCGAGGATGAAGTTGAAGAGGTATCCGACGGCAATGATCCCGGCGCCGGTGACGGTGACGAAGATTGCCAGCAGCGGGAGCTTGAGGACCCGGCGCAGGAGGATCATTTCGGGCAGCGAGAGGGCGACGACGGCCATCATGAAGGCCAGCAGCGTCCCCATGGGGAGGCCCTTCTCATAAAGGGCCTGGACCATCGGCATGATGCCGGCTGCATTGGAGTACAGCGGGATGCCGATCAGGACGGCGATCAGGACGCCGAAACCGTTGCCGGGTCCGGCGTAGGTGGCGAAGAAGTCAGCCGGCGCCCAACCGTGGATGAGAGCACCGATCCCGATGCCGACGAGCAGGTAGATCCAAATCTTGCTGATAATGGACTTGACCTCCTCGACCCCCATCTGGATGCGCTCTCCGAAGGTCAGTCCGAGGGATGGATCGATGGTCTTACCGCCGAGTTTAACGTCGAAGACGAACGGCTCGATCCAGCGTTCGACGCCCAGACGGCCGATGATCCAGCCCGCCACCACGGCGACGACCAGTCCGGAGGCGACGTAGAGCGCGGTGATCTGCCAGCCGAACAGGGACAGCAGGAGCCCGATGGCGATCTCATTCACCAACGGGCTGGCGATGAGGAAGCTCATCGTGACCCCGAGGGGAACACCGGCGGCGACGAACCCGATGAACGCGGGCACGGCACTGCAGGAACAGAACGGGGTGATCACACCCAGACCCGCCGCGAGGATGTTGCCCACCCCCTCCCGCCGACCGCCCAGCAGGGCGCGGGTGCGCTCGACGCTCATGAAGGACCGCAGCACCGTGACCACGAAGATGATCCCGGCCAGGAGCAGCAGGATCTTCAAGGTGTCATAGATGAAGAAGTGGACTGTCCCGGCGATCCGGCTCGTCGGATCAAGCCCCAGAAGGTCGTAGAGGAGGACGTCCCACAGCCACTCATTAATCCAGTACAGCAGGGCCCACAGACCGGCGGCGGCGGCCAGGGCGGCAACCCGGCCCCTGGTGCTGGTCGGTACCCGCTCAGCGACAGTCATCGCCTGCTCCGTTTCCGCTGATTCGACATATTCGACGTTCATCTAATACGTAGCATGACGACCTCTTTGATATATGTCAAATGTCTGGGAAGATGAAGTTATGCCCAAGACTCTCCCGGTACTGGATGACGCTTCGCCGATCTGCTGCCCGCCGCTGGGGAGCGGCCGGCAGCTCACGCCTGATGATGCTGTTGCCCTGGCCATACGCCTCAAGGCCCTTGCGGATCCGGTGCGCCTTCAACTTATCGCCCATCTGCTGGCCCAGCCGGATCAGGAGGCCTGCACCTGTGATCTTGCGCCGGTCGTCGGATTGTCCGAGCCAACAGTCAGCCATCATCTGAAGAAACTCGAAGGCAACGGTCTCCTCACCAAGGAACGCCGCGGGATGAGCGTGCACTACAGGGTGGTCCCCGAGGCCATCCGCGCCGTTGCCAACGCCTTGGGCTCAGGCGTAGTCTGACCGCCGGGGTCTGCCGCTTCCAGGCATCGATCAATATCGATACAATGACGGGGGGCCATAATCACGCTGGTTAAGTCCCGCCGGGACGACGGCCTGAGTGAGTAGGGTCCCGTGGTTCGGTATTGAATCGAATCACCACCAAAGCCAAGGAGAACCACATGCCTGCTATCCGAATCTACGAATCCGCACTCTGCTGTGACACCGGTGTGTGCGGCCCCGACGTGGACCAGTCCCTGGTGGATGTGACCGCCGATGTGCGTCATCTTCAGGGCCTCGGTGCCGATATTGCGCGCCACAACCTCGCCAGCGAACCGACCGCCTTCGCGGAGGACGAGACGGTCCGTGGATTCATGCACCTGGTCGGATCCAAGGGCCTTCCGCTCACGATCGTCGACGGCGTCACGGTCGCCACCGGGACCTACCCGGGCAGGGAAACGCTGCTGGCATTGGCCGGACTGGGCGACGCCGGCGTTGAACCGCAGTCCCGCCCGGAACTTGGCTTGAGCGACAAGTCCGGCGGCTGCTGCGGCGGCTCAACGAGCTGCAGCTAGGTCCCGGCGTGAAGTTTCTGCAAAACGCGCCGCGGTTCCTGTTCTTCACCGGCAAGGGCGGTGTGGGCAAGACGTCCGTAGCCTGCGCCGCAGCTCTCACCCTGGCCAGGGCCGGTCAGAAGGTCTTGCTGGTCAGTACCGACCCCGCCTCCAATATCGGGCAGGTCTTCGGCGTGAGCATCGGGAACACCGTCACGCCACTTCATGATGTGCCGGGTCTCTCCGCGCTGGAAATTGACCCGGAGCAGGCGGCCGAGGCGTACCGGGAACGGATTATCGGGCCCGTTCGGGGCCTCCTGCCCGAGGTTGAGCTGGTCGGCATTGCCGAGAGCCTCTCGGGCTCCTGCACCACGGAGATCGCCTCTTTCGATGAGTTCACGAACCTGCTCGCCGACGACACCTCTTACGGGGAGTACGAGCACATCGTTTTCGATACCGCCCCGACAGGCCACACGATACGGCTCCTGCAGCTGCCCGGGTCGTGGACCGACTTCCTCGAGGCGGGCAAGGGAGATCCCTCCTGCCTCGGCCCACTCTCGGGTCTTGAGAAGCACAAGCAGGTGTACGCCAAGGCAGTCCAGGCACTCACGGACCCCGCGAGGACCCGGCTCGTCCTTGTCGCCCGCGCGCAGACCTCGTCCTTGGCCGAGATTGAGCGGACGTACCTCGAACTCAACCAGATCGGAATCGGCGGCGGCTATGTCGTCATCAACGGCGTCCTGCCCGAAGCCGCAGGCGACGAGGACCTGGCGCAGTCCCTGCGCACCCGGGAAACTGCTGCCCTCGGGGCCATTCCGGAGGTGGTCGCCGCTTTGCCCCGCGATGTCCTGGATCTGAAGCCGGGCAACATGGTCGGCATCCCGGCACTTGAATCCCTGTTCGCGCCCACTTCCGGCGCCGATGGCACTTTCGACGCCGCGCTGGTGCCCGAGATTGAGGACGCACCACTGGCTGCCCTGGTGGACGAAGTGGAGGTCGACGGACACGGCCTCGTGATGTGCATGGGCAAGGGTGGGGTCGGGAAGACCACCGTCGCGGCGGCGATTGCGGTCGCCCTGGCCACGCGCGGGCATGCGGTCCACCTGACCACGACTGATCCCGCAGCGCACCTCACAGAAACACTTCATGGTTCCATCCCCGGCCTGACGGTTTCGCGCATCGATCCGGAAGCAGCGATCCAGGAATATCGAAGCCACGTGATGGAGACCAAGAGCCGGAATTTGGACGACGACGGGCGTGCGGCCCTCGCCGAGGACCTGCTGTCCCCCTGCACCGACGAGGTCGCGGTGTTCCGACAGTTCTCCAAAGTGGTCCAGGAATCCCGCCGGCACTTTGTCGTGATTGACACGGCACCGACCGGCCACACTCTGCTGCTCCTGGACGCCACCGGCTCCTACCACCGGGAAATCGCCCGCCAAGTCGGCGACACGATGGGATTCGTGACGCCCCTGATGCGGCTTCAGGACCCGGCACAGACCAAGGTTGTTCTTGTCACGCTGGCCGAAACCACACCCGTGCTCGAAGCCGAAGAACTCCAAGGCGATCTGGAACGGGCCGGAATTAACCCGTGGGCCTGGGTCATTAACAACTCAATCGCCGCCGCACACCCGCAGACGCCGTTCCTGCGGGCCCGCGCCGCGAGTGAAATCGAACAGATCACCAAGGTGCACACGCTGACGGACCGTTTTGCTCTGATTCCGCTGCTGCCCGAAGAACCCACCGGTGAAGAGAAGTTGGCGGCACTGACCGCTCTCAGCTCCCTGCCTGCCTGAAGCGGACCCAGCCCGCCGGCGCTTGTGCGGCGGGGCTGGGCCCCGCCGGCTAGACGTCCTGGCGCTGGGCCAGCAGTGATTCGATGTCCCGGGTGGTGGCGTCCAGCCTGGTGATTGTGTCGCGTTGGATCGACCGCAGGTACTCGGCATCGGACTCGCCGTCCTGCACCCAGTTCTCGTCTCCGGGGGAATCCATCGACTGGCGCGTGTTGGCGGTTGCCGTCCTGACGTTCTCCAGCATTGCGCGCAGCCGCTCTTCTGTCGTGGGAGCCTCGGTGTGCATGGTGTCCTCCTTGCTTGCGGTCCTGTTGTCAGATCCGTGGGGCGACTCTGTCGACGGGTGCGTCGTAACGCCGGAGTACGCCGGACGGGAGGAAGCGGCGGACACGGCAGTCCAGCCGAGAATCCCGCCGGTGGGCGGCGAGCTTCGAAACATGGAGACCGCACCAGTCCGGCACCCCGGCCTCGAACGTGGCCTCCCAGGTTGCGATTCCCTTGCTGTAGATTCTTTGGACCTCGGGCCAATCAGAGTCCTGCATCAGTTGGATCATGACGTCGGGATTCGGACCGTGGCTCACAGGGAGGCCAGGATGCCGGCCGTCCGCTCCATAGCGCCGGGAACGAGGGAGTAGTACGCCCAGGTGCCGCGCTTTTCGCGGTGCAGCAGACCGGCGTCGACCAGGATCTTCAGGTGGTGGGACACCGTGGGTTGGCCCAGGTCCAGCGGCTCGGTCAGGTCGCACACGCAGGATTCGCCCGAGGCCTCACTTTTGACGATGGAGAGCAGTCGCAGCCGGTTGGGGTCGGACAGGGCCTTGAACATCAGGGCCTTGCGCCGGGCATCTTCTGCGCTGAGGACAGCCTGGCCGGACGGTGCGCAGCAGGCTTCGTCGAGGGCCGGCTCAGCAGTTCGCAGAGAATTCATGTGTCTATTATGCACGCAGATTGACATTCATCGATATAGGTGGGGATACTACGGCCTCCTCTTCACGATCACCCGCTCTTCGCCCTGCAGGGCGGCACCATCACCTCCCGGCCGCTGGACGTCGTCCGGATCGCCCTGCCGCGGCTGGTCTGCTTCCTCGTGGTGTTCGGTGCCGGCATGCTGATCGGCAAGTGGCTGGATCTGGGCTCCGCCAAAACCACCACCCTGGCATTCACCGTCGCCGGCAACAACTTCGAACTCGCCATCGCCGTGGCCATCGGAGCCGTCGGCGTCACCTCCGGCCAGGCCCTCGCCGGCGTCGTCGGGCCCTTGATCGAAGTCCCGGTTCTTGTTGCACTGGTCTATGTGGCTCTGGGCCCGCACCCGCTTCCTCACCCCCGCCGTGACGATGCCCTCTCCGCTCCGAACTCTGCCGTTCAGGTCGGCGAGTACAAGGGTAAAGACTGGGAGTACGTGGACGGGGCTGGCGTGACCAGGGGAGCTCAAACGGAAGACACGAGCCCGTGGAACGTCGCCTACCGCTGCACCTCACCCGATGGCACCGTTGCGTTGACCTTCGATCAATCCAAACGCGGTATGAAGAACGCCACGCTCCACGTAGGTGGAGAGGAGGTGCCGCTTCACTGCATCAACAACGGATTTTGGGGCGATAGGCTGAGGTTCTGCCTCCCGGAGACGGTGCCAGCCGTTCCGGGCCCGCCCACCCCTCGACCTGACGCTTCATAACCGTGGCCGTAAGCCTGAACATCCAAATGACGGTTCGCGGCCGCGTGAGGCGCCCTGCGGGGCGATGGAAGCTGGGGGGTGGAGATCTGACGTTACGCCGAAACCGACGCACCATGCCGTCAACGTGACACAGCCTGCGAAGCCCGTAGCCGTAATTCCCTTAGAACAGCGGCCAGGGCACCGCCGACATCTCACCGCTCGGTGCCGGAAACCGCCCTGCCAAGCGCAACCGGGCGCAGCGCGCGGCGAGCGATGCGATTTCTTCGGCGCTGAGCAAGTCCGCCAGGTTTCGGCCCAGCCCACCGTGCAGTCCTTCGCTGACACGATCGATGCCGTCGCGTTCCTCGGCGGTCAGAGCGTCTCCCAGCCATCCCCACAGAACCGTGCGCAGCTTCTGGTCACGGTGAAAGGTGAGCCCGTGGTCCACGCCGTGCCGGTGTCCGTCGGTCATGGCAAGAATGTGGTCGCCTTTGCGGTCGGCGTTGTTGACGACCACGTCGAAGACCGCCATGCGTCTGAGCGCTGGGGAGTCTTCGTGAACGAGGGCGACCATCCGTCCGTTCTCATCTCGTCCCTCGAGAACGTGTTTCCAGCCCGTCTCCGGCACGTGGTCCGTCGCGACCAGGTTCACGGGGCTTTGGGCGGGGTCTTGGTCCTGCCAGCGCTGGACCATTCCTTTGCCCATCGGACCATCGCGCAGCCAGGTGTGCGGCACGATGTCCCAGCCGAAGACCTGCGAGACCAGGTAGGCGGCCACCTCCCGGTGAGCCAGGGTGCCGTGGGGAAAATCCCACAGCGGACTCTCGCCTGCTATCGGCTTATAGACGACCACCACGTCGCCGATGCTGCCCAGAAATGTAGCGTTTGAAGCCGTCGTGATGCGGCCGGTGAGCGTCAGCTCGGCGGTCACTAGGTCCGGCGCTGGCATCAGAGCTCAGGAAGGGTGCAGATGTGCCCGTCGGCGTCTATGGGGTAACCGCAGAGCGAGCACATCGGACGCCCGGCGCCCACGATCTCACGGGTGCGCTTGGCGAATGCGCGGGCGGTGCCGACCGGCATTCGCACCAGCAGCATTTCGGACTCGTTAGCGCCGTCCTCATCAAGGGATTCGTCGTTCTCATCAGCATCGAGATCGGTGATGGGGTAGGCCTCTATTACGACCTGGGCCGTGGTTGGGTCCCAACCTAAGCTCATGGCGCCGGTGCGAAACTGCTCCTGAATGGCCTCGAGCTGGTCATTGTCGACAAGTTCAATGGGAGTACTCGTGGGTATGCTGAAGGGGTTGCCCTCGACGGTGATTAGCTGGTCGAGTATCTCGTCGATCTTCTCCGCGAGCAGAGCCGACTGCTGCTTCTCCAGGGCAATACTCACGATCTGCGTCCCTGCGCGCACCTGCAGGTAGAACGTGCGCGCCCCCGGAAGGCCAATGGTGCCAACGACGACCCGATCAGGCCAGGGAAACTCATGAACACGTGTAGGCATATGAATATTTTAGGCACATGAGGTTCATGGCGCCTTTTGCCCTGCACCGCCGCCCACCGGCGCATCGCCAGAGTGGATGCCGTTCGAGAGCCACGACAGATCACCCGCGTCGGTGTTGGTCGCGTAGACGCTTGGCCGACTAGCGCCGTAGCCCACGATCGATACGGAGGCGGGGCCCACGTTAATACGCTGGAACAGGTCAAGGTGCATGCCGAGCGCGTCCGCGAGGATTGACTTGATGATGTCACCGTGACTCACCGCCACCCACACGGCCCCTGGACCGTATTCGGCTTCGAAGGCTGCGTCGTGGCGTCGAATCGCTGCCACCGACCGAGCCTGCATCGCGGCCATGGATTCACCGCCGGGAAAGACGACGGCGGACGGTTGCGACTGCACAACCGGCCACAAATCCTCGGTCGCGAGATCACTGAGCGTGCGGCCCTGCCACTGGCCGTAATCGCACTCGGTGAGATCGAGATCGATCGGCGCGTATGGCGTGCCAGCCTGGCGATCGAGGATGAGCTGGGCGGTCTGCTGACAACGCTCAAGAGGGCTCGACACCACCCCGACTACGGGCACGGCCGCGAGCCGGTCTCCGGTCAGAGCCGCCTGGTCGCGCCCGATCTGGTCCAGGCTGACGCCGACGGCCCGGCCGGCCAGCAGTCCAGTGGCATTGGCTGTGGTGCGGCCGTGCCGCACGAGAATAACTGTCGCCATCCACCCAGCCTAACCACCCGCTCAATAGCGGTGTGAACCGAACCGGGTCGGACGTCGAACAGGCAGATAACGCACTGGCGGAACCTTCAAGCACGCCGACGCGCTCAAAGCCGCCCAGACGGACTCCGCACGCACGAACCAGCTCATGGCCGACGCAGCAAAACCGGAAGAACCGGCACAGCCAGAAACCCCCGGGCCATGTCGACCCCAGCATGGAGGACGTCCTGTACCCGCTCGGCGTCGGATCCGGTAGTTCCCGTCCTCTCAGAGCGGGTCGTGTGCCATTGGTTGTGGTGGACCACACCGACCCGCGCTGTGCGCCCAGAACCAGGGCGCGGCACTCTTTGGAGAAGACGGCGGGTTACGACGCGGCCCGAACGGCCCGCCTCAAACGCCTACTAGATTGCTGCTTGCGCCAGCGCAGCGCCCATCTTGGTTCTGAACTGCTCGAACTGCTCGCGTGCCTGGCGAAGAGAAGTCCCAATGGACTTCATGTCCGCTATCCCGGATCCCAATATTTGTATGGGGTTTTTTACGGCGGGGGAGCGGGCAGAGGGTGTCGCGGTGGGGGACCGGCTTACGGACGCAGGCTCCGGATGTATGTCGCCTGTGCGTAAGGTCTAGCTGTGAGCGATTACGACGCCAGGCTCGTTGACCTGTACGACCACGACAATCCGGATGGACCGGACCACGACTTCTACCGCTCGGTAGCTGACGAGTACAGGGCGGAGTCCATACTCGACCTTGGGTGCGGGACTGGCATCCTGACAGTTACTTTCGCCCAAGAGTCCCGCACTGTTGTTGGCATAGACCCGTCCGAGGCGATGCTAGCGTTCGCGCGACGTCGGCAAGGAGCGGACGCGGCGGACTGGATCCTCGGCGACAGCCGCGCCATCCCTCCCAGGAACTTCGATGTCGCCGTGCTCACAGGCAACGTCGTCCAGCACATCCTCGACCCGGAGTGGCAACGCACGTTGCTTGATCTCCGCGCTCATCTGCGAGGAGGTGGAGTGCTGGCCTTCGACAGCAGGAACCCCGGAGCCCGTGCGTGGGAAAGCTGGGGGTTGCTGGAGCGCTCTCGCCGGGACACCCCACATGGCCCGCTCGTTGAGTGGGCAGAGGTGTCCGAGTCCGACCGTGGCATCGTTACCGCCAGGTTCCACAACGACTTCCTGCGAACCGCTGAGAGCGTGACCGAGACGGCGCGCTTCGCCTTCCGCCACGCTGACACCCTTCGACAGCAGCTCGCTGCCGCCGGCTTCGAGGTGGATGCCGTGTACGGAGACTGGGCGCGCACAACATTCACCCCTGACGCATCTTTCATGGTGTTCATCGCACACGCCCGCTGACGGATCCCCAAACTGGACGGAAATGCCCCAAAGACTGCCGGTCGTGCAAGAATCGCGGCATGGACCCTAGATCTGCCTAACTTGATGACGTCTGCCCACAGTCGTTGGTGGCGTGTGGCCAGCGCCCCGCACGGGGGCGGGAAAGCCACGCAGGAAGGCGAGGAGAGGCACACGAAGACGCTCCTGCACGAAAGGTGCAGGAGCGTCCGGCTGCTTATTGCAGGTGCGAGCTAGCGTTGGGGTCTCGACAGGCTCGACCACACCGGTAGGGTGTTACTTCGGGCAGTGCAGGTCCGGGTTAAAGGCTGCGAACATGCCGTCCGGGTTGTCCCTCCATACCCACGCGTGGAGCGCGTAGGAGCCGGGGAACGGCCCGTCCTCGAAGTCGACGCCGGCAATCGACGGCCGCTCGGCCGCCGTCGATATAAACTCAGCGGCTACCAGCTTGTACCGCCCGTACTTATTCGGCATGTACACGAGAACCTCAGGCTTTCGGGCCCGGGTCTTGTCGTCGATCAGTTCCTGCTTCGCGTAGTGAAAGCCCATTGCCCCCACGCGGGGATTCTCGACGCATTCAGTGATTCTCTTGTAGCCGTCCGCCTTCGCGTTCTCCAGCCAGCGATAGTCGTCGGTAACGTGGCGCAGGATCTTGACCAGCCGGCGCTGATCGTCATTGTTCCGCCAGTCGTCGCTGTGGTCCGAGCCCCCGTGCCCGGATCCTCCATGGGCGACCGCAGTTCCAGGAGCAAGTCCCATGGCAAGCACGGCCGCGGTGGCCATCGACAGTAGCCCCGTCTTGGTGCGATTCATCGTTGATCTTCTACCCGTCTGAGACCGATATTTTCTCTCGAGGGGATGCGAAGCGTGGGAAAGGAGTCCATCCACCTTCGCGAGGATGCCGGCAGACGTCCCCGGGGACCGCCGGTGAAGGAGCCGCTCGGACGGTCAAGCGCCCATCGGCTTGAGCGGCGTATCCAGTATGCTCCTACTCCAAAACGCTGCGCTACCCTACGGGCGGGTAGGAGGGGGCCGTGTAGGAAGGCCGGCTTGTCCTCGCCGGAACCTCGGACCTGCCAGAGCTGCTTCTCACTGACCCGGTTATCGTGACGGTCAGGGAACGGGCGCCGAAGATCGCCGGAGCCTACGTCGCCGGCGTCGGGACGCATATGCCCGCCAGCCTGGACGAGCCACTCGGCGACGAGGGGAAGCCGGTCCAGGACTTGTCCGGGGCGGCGCCGGATGGTGAGTCCGCTCAGGCCGAGGGGCAATCCGCTTGGCCGTGCATAACGACGGTTCTGGCGTGCGCGTCAAAGTACTCGCCTCTACATACGCGTGTCAGATGGGACACGTACGAAAAAGCGTGTACCTAATGGACGTATCCGCCGGCTTTCTGCAGGGCTACAAGGTCGTCGGTCTGCTGGCGGCAACCCTAACAATCCGACTCCATAATGCGTTCACACGGCCGGATCACGGCGGCATCCGCGCCGGGGAGCTCTCCGCTATCCGCCGTGGGCTGCGGGCCACCCTGAACCTGCACCCGGTCCTGCGCGACACTACCGGCACTCTCACCGTGCTGACCGATTTCAGGGCCGCACCTGACCTCCTGGAGCGTTCCCGGACGGATGAGGCACCCTCCGAGGAGGACGGCCGACTAAGTACACGAATACCGCCGCCTTCGCGACTCCGCCCGGGGCATCGACATCAGCTTCGAAAGGGGCCACGGACACGACGGCAATCCATGAACGAGCTAGCTGACCGGCTCGCCACGTTGGCCCTCCGGAACCGCGAAATGGGGGTCGCTGAAGTGGCCGGGGCCCGCATGGTCGATGCGGGTCCCGGACGCCGCCAATTTCAGCTTTGCACCCGGCTTCTGGATCGATGTTGTTTTCGAGCTCGGCTCCATCGGTCCTCGCCAAACTTCTGGACCGGGTGTACTGATCAACCCAGTTTCCGATGCGACACGCCCTCTGTGACGTTAGTCCACACACCTTCTCCGGGGGTCATGACTTTGGCGTAGGAGCCGGTGGCGAAGCGCTCAGGCCCGTCGGCCGGGTCTTCTCTGGTCATGATCTCGAAATCTTGGGGTCAGCACGAGTGCTGTGCTCATGGTTCATATTTGTGCGGAGGTACCGCCGTCGGTCACCGCTACACACGCGGCAGAGGCCTACCCAGAAGTCAGCAGTGGTCATTTTGAGGTCTTCTGAGCAGGAAGTTATAGGGGGCTATTGATAAGCAGAGCGGGGGACGACCATTATGGCCCCACCACATCCTTACAAACAGGAGAATGCAATGGTGCACGGTGCTGAAGCGACAGAAGTAAATCTGGCCGAACTGACCCTCGACGCGGCAATAGAGGACCTTAGTAATGCCTCAACAGGCCTGGATGCCGGCCCCATCCCGCTATCCGGCATGGCCATCACCAAGTACGTCCTGCACGACCTCAGCGAACCGCGCTTTCAAAAGATGGCGGAGCCCTATCTCTTCGGCATCGCCGTCGACAGCACACTCAAGCCGGTGAAAATCCCCTGGGGTCTGGACGCCGTCGATCCCACCAAGTTCAAAATCCCGAAAGTTGGCGTGGAGGCCACCGTCACGTTTGGTAACGAAGACGGCGCACCTCTCGTTTTACCGCCGGTCCACGACTTCCTCGCCGTGGTGCTCATGGTGGCCGACAGCGACAGCGCGAAGGCAACCGCTGAAGTTCTCAAGGCAGTCTCCAGCCTGGCGACAAATGCCGAGGTGCTCAAAGTCGTCGGCGGTGCTGCCCCGGCCGCCGGCGCAGTCCTCGCTGTCGTCGGCGGTATCCTCAACGTCGCGATCAAGGGGATCGAGGGCAACAGGGACGACATCATCTCCGTGTACAGCGCGTATTTCGGCCCGAGCAAACTGGTTCCCGGTACCGAGCATCACCTATCCCAGCCGGGTTCCGAAGTCTGGCTGAAGGTTCTCGAAGACTAAGAACGGTTTCAAAGGCCGTTCCTGCTTGCACTTTGACAGGCGGGAACAGCCTTTTACCGTGTCCGCACGCATTACACCTCTGCTGATGTAGTTGATTGCCGAAGTGATCACCAATATCTGCACAACATGGGCAGCGCCCCCTTCCTGCCCGCGGTCTGGGCTTCATTGGCCGAGGCTGGCAGTGCCCGAAGTCGGGTGCAGCGCACAGTGTGTGCAACAACGGCCCGGAACTCGTTGAGCCGGCCACCTAAAAACAGCTTTACTGTGCTCGCTGGCGCCCGGCCGTGTGGACGCAGCAGGTCGGCAGGATGATGTCCGCGGAGGACAGTTCCGGCCGTGCGCGGAGGACGCGGAGCGGGTGGGGGAAGGACCTGCCTGCCTGACCAGGCAGTATCGGCGGAGAATTCCGCCGCCGCAGGTTTGACCAAGGTCAGCGCAGCCGGTTCCTTGTCCCGGTTGGACCGGTCCAGGGTGGTGCCCTTCACGGTCGCGGGCCTGCGGGAAGTCGATGCGTGTGGAAGTCCGCCGGAACCTTGGATACAGCGTCCTCTCGCAGCTGCCTTAGCCGAGGACGGCCCACCCCCGCGGCGGCACCAGGACGGCGTTTGCACCGACATCGAGTGTCGCCTGTCCGGCGACGACGGAGGTGGCGCCCGCGGCGCTGATCCGCTGGGTGTCGTGCGAGAGGTTCAGTGCGACCACGAGCGCATCGGCGTCAACCGCGATGCGGTATGCAAGCACCTCGTTGGAGAGCTGGAGGACGTCTGTGGTCGCGCGGTGCAGCCAGGGGTTCCGTCTCCGCACCCCGATGAGCTCCTGGTGCAAGGCGAAGATGGGTCCGCCCAGGGCCGAGAGCTGGTCGGGGGAGGACGGGAAGTGCGGCCTCACGTCGTCGTCGCCCCCTGCCCTGTCCTCCTTGATGCCGCGGTAGCCCTGCTCGTCGCCGTAGTAGATGGACGGCGTTCCGCCGACCGTGAGCAGGACGACGACGGCGTGCGGCAAGAGCGCTGCATCGGTGAGCTTGCTCGCGATGCGGGTGACGTCGTGGTTGCCGATGAAGGTGAGCGGTGCGTAGGAGCCCAGGAGCGCGTTGTGCCGTTCGAATGCGGCGGCGAGTTCGAAGAAGTTCGCGTCGTTGAGCGAACTCCAGACAGCCTTCCAGAGCTCGTATTGCGTGGCGGAATCGAGTCCGCCGGACCGGACCTCCGATGCATAGTCGCCGTGGATGTATTCACCCACGAAGTACGCATCCGGATGGGATGACCGGACGCGCGCCGTGACCGTGGCCCAGAACGACGACGGGACGGCATAAGCGGCGTCGAGTCGCCAGCCGTCCGCACCCCGGCGCAGCCAGTGCTCCATGACATCCACGACAAAATCGGCGACGGCCGGATCGTCATGGTTGAGCGCCACGAGGTGGTGGTGACCCTCGAAGTCGCGGTATGCGGGTTCGACGCCGGGCGCGGCATCGTCGGGCCACTCCAGTGAGAACCAGGAGGCGGTGTCCGCCTCCGGCCCGCGTGCGAGCACATCCTGGAACGGTGCAAAGGTGCGCCCGGTATGGTTGAAGACGCCGTCGAGCAGTATACGCAGTCCGCGACGGTGTGCCTCGGCCACCAGGGTGTCGAAGTCCTGCTCGGATCCGAGCCGGGGATCGATCCGGAAGTAATCGGTGGTGTCGTACCCGTGCGTCTCCGACGCGAAGATGGGGCCGAGGGCCAGCCCTGACGCCCCGAGTTCCACCGCGTAGTCGAGCCACGGGACAAGGTCCAGCAGCCGGTGTTCAGCGGCGGGTTCCGTCGTCGCGGTCTTCTCCGCGCCGACAAAACCGAGGGGATAGACCTGCCACCAGATGGCGTGTTGGACCCAGCCAGGTTCGTTCATGGCGATGATGCCTTTCCGTCCGTTTCCAGCCGGCCAAGGAAGGCCGGCGGGCTGGCCCGGGCGGGGCCGGCGTCCCGTCTAGCCTATATGGACCAGGAGGTGGCCCGGTGTTGAGCTGCTGGACTTCAATGCGCTCGAGGAACGCCCTTCCTTCTTCAAACGGGCCGGCGGGGGGAATGCGCTGACCAACCGTGACGACTTCTTCCAGTGGAGTCCACGTCACCGGCGTTGGGCGCAGCCTTGAGCCGAATGAATTTGCAAGCGGTCCCATCCTGACGCATGAATTACCGTCGAGTATCAGCCGTGTTCAGAATGCGGTTGTGGCCCGAAAGCAGCCATGCGTCAACGCACTGCTGACGGATCAGGCGGGGGCATCGGGGAGCGGAAGCTTGCATTGACGATTGCCCTAATCCGGTTCCGTGCGTGGTTTGCGTTAACCAGCACCGTTGTAGTTACACTTTCGACCAGCCAGGACGCCACGGCCGCGGTGACCATGCTCAAGACGGCAAATCCGCCGATCGTCAGTGCTGTCGCGGACCAACGGCCAAGAGTGGTTACGGGGTAAGAGTCGCCGGACGCTTGTCCCTGGAAAATTATCCGCCCGGCCCTTACGAGTAGGCGCGGACAGCCATCCTGCTCTTCCCCTGGAGCCAACGCGCCCTGCCCTTAGGGAACGCCGGGCCGACAGTCCTTGGCCTGACACCGTTTATCGTGTGCTGAGCGAGGGCGCATGGCAGAGAGGAGCGGCGGGCCATCGGATGGCCAGAAGCTGCGCGGAACAAGAGCGCATGGCCCTCTCGTGGCCAGACAGCACCAGCATTTCCGTCGTTCTTTGCAGCTGTCCTGCGGATCCTTTGTGCCCGGTCCGCCTGCTCAACTGTCCTTCGGGCGGCCTCGCGGCGATGGCCATCGCGGAGGCGACGAACTATGTGTGGACGCTTAAAGGGTTGGCTTGTCAAGCAGCTTTCTAATTTCGTTGAGCCTGGCTTCGGACTCGTCGAGGCGCAGGCGGAGTTCTTCGACCGTCGCGGTACTTGTGTCGGCTTCATCGGTAGGTGGTGCGGGTTCTTTCGTTTTGGGAGAGAGGAAGAAGTTGGCCAGGTAACCGGTGAATGTGCCGAAGATGCCGACACCTACGACGATGATGCCTGCCCCGATGATTCGGCCCGCATTGGTGACCGGATATTGGTCACCGTATCCCACTGTCGAGATCGTGACGATCGTGTACCAGAGTGCGCCCGAGGCGGTCGTGATGTTGGCCCCTGGGCTGCCCTGCTCGACGTGGAGTATCGAGAGGCTTCCGAATTCCAGCACGAGAATGCCCATGAGTAACAGTATGTACAGGGAGCTGCCGGCCCGATCTTTGATCAGCGCGCGGCCGACCGTGTGGATGCCGACACCGCCGAGCAGACGGTACACCCGGAGCAGCCGGAAGACGCGCAGGATCTTGAATTGCGCCAAAGGCACGCTGGCCAACAGGTCGGCCCAGCCGAAGTGCTTGAAGAAATAGGCGCCCGCCGAGGGCACGGTGAAGATCCGGTAGAGGAAGTCGGCAACGAAGATCACGCTGAAGACGCTGTTCATCACGGTCAGCACCGTGTCAAGTGACTTGTCCTGAACGGCATACAAGAGCACGAGATTGATGATCGACAGGATCGAAAGGATTCCGATGAAGATCTCGTATCCTATGCTTTTCAGTTCTCTGCGTTCCTTGCCCATGCCAGGATTCTGGCACGGGAGCAGGTGCGTGGGCGATACTTTTCGCCAGGGTCTGGTAGGACACGGACATTCTGCAGAGGCAGGTTTCCACCAGCGTTCTGCCGTGTAGGTTGCTGATGAACCGACCTCGTGTTGGCTGCCGGTCTGCTCACGGGTGATGTTGTCGGTCCGGGAGGGGGTGCGCATGAACTGGTCAGTTGCGCGGTGTATCCGCGTGCCGGCTTCCGGAACCGCCGTGGCTCTGCCGGAAATCCTGTCAATTGTTATGATTCTCGTCCTGGGCGGTCTGGGTGAAGGGGGCACCCGGCGCCACAGGAAGTCACCGTGGAGCGCGAATGAGGAGCCTCGACTAGCTTTCTCGATTTGACGTCTTAGCACCGTGAGATGTCTCTGGGGAGGGAAAACCAGGCAGGGCCGGCACATATGCCGGCCCGGCCGCATTTATGAGCACCTAACAACGTGTGGCACCCTGCCCCGCGACTTGGGGCCCTTGCATCAACTTTGTTCCCGTCGTCGAAGCGCATTCACCACCCTGCCGGAAGGTTTGCAAGCGGGAGAACCCTTTCCAATAATGCTCGACGTCCATATTGGCGAGCGTGAAGGCGAAAGGTTGCGACTCCCGAAGGGCAGTGCTGAGCCGGACGGCATCAACGAATTCAATCAAGATCCGGGGCTTAAGAACCCACCGCCCCGAGAGGCTGGCGATGTGTTACTGGGTGACCTCTACGTCGCAAAAGCGGGCGGGCAGGTGATGGCTCTGATCGTTGCGGATGTTCTTCATGGTCCTTACCCAAGCGATCATTGACGCGAAGCTACACGAGGCGGGCACAAACGTTGAATGATCAGGAAGAGGACAACGCTATGCCGTCGTCGGTTTGCTGGTACCGCGTTCGGGGGCGAGGCTTGATAGTTGGCACCGTGCTGTGGCGGCGGCTGGTGACGCCGCCGGGGCTGGCGTCGTGATGGAGAGTCCAGAGGCTGATCATGCCGTGCGGCGTGCCCGGGACTGCGCACCGGGCGCGTGCAGGACGAGGCCGAAGCGGCGGTTGAACTTCTCCAGCAGGATCAAGTTTTTCAGGTCAAAGAAGCGCCGCACCCATCTCGATGCGGGGTGCGGCAGTTTGGGGGAGGCCTCTGGTGGGGAGAAATGGGGGTGTAAACAGTGTCCACACTTTGGGTCCCGGACCGGGTCGTACCGGTGCCGGACTGGCCCGGATTCCGTATGTTTGGGCGGGAGTCCAGTGTTTGCAGGCAATGGAACCCGGTTCGAGTCCCACCTCGGGCACAGCAGATCCCCTCGTCAGGGGTTTCTTGCTTTAACGCCTGTAGATTGACTCTCTGCGGGTCTCTTTGGCTGTGGCCGCAGGCTGTACCTGGCGCCGCGGTGGCCTATGAAGTTATGTGGGTGGCGGTCCAGGGTCCTGGCTAGCGGGCCCTTCGCCTGCCGGGATGTGGGGTCCTGCGTGCCTCGTTTCTGAGTATCTGGGGTGACCGTCGTTTGCCATCGCTCATTCATGTCCGGAGGTTGGGCTTATGACATGACCGGAGGGAAGTTTTTTCAGTGTTTTTCCTCGCTGAGCTGCTTCCCAAGGCTCTGGAGTGACGGGTGAATGGTTTGTCCGATGCCGCGATGGGCGGGGTGGTTGACCGGAAGCGAAGGCGCGGGCCGCCGTCGTCGGGGATTCCGGGCGACGGACGTCGTCGGTGAATGCCCAGACGGCCGGATTGGGGGAGGGCGAGGCTAAGGCTGCGCGGGATCTGGCTCCCGCAGAGCACGAGTTCAGCGTCAAATCCTGCTCGACAGGACAGGTGAGCGCGGGATTTCCGGGCCATCGGACACCACGCGGATCCGGTATTCGCTGTCGCTTTCTGCCAAGCGAGGAGAGCACAGAGACGCCGGCTAGTTCGACCAATCCTGCAACCGAGTGGACGCATCGGCGAAATGAGAGGGACCCGGTTGCTGTCAGAAGCCGTGTCTTACGGCCTGAGAGGCGGAATCCCGGCTTATTCGGGGGTCTGTCCTTTCGCCTTGGAGCCCTTCCGCAGATGATGGGAGCGGTGGACGCTTTCGGCATGCAGCACTAAGACGGGGCAGTCCGCGTGGGCAACAGATGCAGAGCTCACGGAGCCGAGGTGCATGCCCAGGAAACCCCCATGACCCCGGCGTCCAACCACCAGCAATGAAGCGCCGGCCGCCGCTTCCACGAGCTTCGCCGCAGCCGGTCCGCGGACCAGTTGCGAGGTCAGTCTTTCCGGAGTCTCCTCACCGAACGCCTTTTCCAAGGCGTCCGCAAGAGTCTTCGCCGCAACCGCTTCAAACCGGGCGAAATCGGGTGGAACATATCCGGCATAAATGTCCGGAAAATCCCAACAGGCAATAGCGACAACGGTGGCGTTCAGGGCCGGCGCCAACTGCGCCCCCAGACGGAGCGCCTGGACGGACGATTCCGAACCGTCCACACCGACAAGAACCTTGGCTTCCGCATCCATGATCATTCTCCTTCGAAGGTGAATCCCCTGGTTGTTCCTTTGCAGCTCCCGCTGGCGGTAGCTGTGTGCCGAGCATATGCGCACCCGCAGGCGAACGGAACTGCCTACGGATGTTTCTCGGGTCTGCCCTGGAATCTGATGCTATTCAGGTCCAATCACCGAAGGTGCCGCATGGGATAAAGCAGTGCCCACGTCCGTCCAAACCGTGCAACCACTCGCCTTATCGACAAATTCGCGGGAGCAAGGCAAGGATGGGCTTGGCGATCGGCCCGATCTCCTTGCCGACATGGTTCCGGAGTTCCTGCACGATCGCGTCCCCGGTGTCCACGGCATCCCCGCGCACGATCACGAAGGGGACAACCGACTGGCCGGTGGTCTCGTCCGCAGCGCCCACGACGGCGGCCTCCGCCACCACGGGGTGGCTGACCAGGGCGGATTCGATTTCGGCGGTGGAGAGCCGGTGGCGGGAAAAGTTCATCACTTCATCGACGCGACCGAGCTGCATGCGCACGATGAAGGAGGCATCACTGTGTTGTTTGAATGTTTCACTAAGCCGCAAACCGGGCCGGAATTTCGTGCGCGTTTGCCTGGCTGCCGGACCCGGCGCCTGGGTTCCGAGTCCAAGGCGCTGGCCCCCACACGGATGAACAACACGAAGGGTGTCTGCTGCCCCGTCTGACAGTTGGCCAGGGAATGGAGGACCAGCGGAATGCGCATAACAGAAGGCGTGCACATTGCGCCCACCTTGGGTTTCGGACTGGGCCGTATCGGTGCCGGACTGGCTCGGAACGGCCGTGTTTTCGGGGGAGTGGAGAGTTTGCAAGTGCTGAAGCCCGGTTCGAGCCCCAGCTCGGGTACGTGTTTTCCCTGTTCAGGGGAGTGCATGACTGTGTGCGTCTTGTTGACGGGTTCTGCGCGGCGTGAGGGTGCGGAACCTGGCCGATTCTGCAGTCACCCGGAATCACCCGCTCCAGCCTCTACTGCCACCTGCCGACCCGGCCAGCAGAGACGCTGACCGCCGGGAACCAGCAGAACGCCTGAAAGACCTGTTCCATGGCCTGTGCTGGTGCAGCCGACTTGTCAGACATTGTGAAGTTCGTCCAGCGTCCAAGCCAGAACGAGTATGTCCGGACCTGACAGGGTCATCAGGCCGTAAATGAAGGCGTCCAGGTCCCACGCCTCGGCGCGGCCCCCGTTGGCCCAGAAGCCGAGCGAGAGATCCAGCAGGGTGAAGTTTCCGTCGTCCAGGCCGTTCCGGGCCGCCCTGCGCAGAACGTTGACGTCCATTGAATTCCTCCCGTCCCGGGTGTCCTAACCGGTACCGCGAGCACAGATGGCGAAAGCCGGCTCAGCCAACCGGCCTTACCCCGGCGTCGCGATGTCTGTGTTCAAGCTATTCCTCTGATTCCCGGCGGCGCTGGCCCGCGGTGCTCAGCTGCTGCGGGGACGGTTTGCCGGGATGATCTCCAGGCGGGGTCGGCACGTGTTGGTCCTCGCCGCCAGGAGCAGAAGCGCCCTAACGGCGCTGTGCGTTCTCGCTCATGTCTGCATGGTCCCACCGTGACGCGCCCGGCACTAGGGTAGTTCGTCCTATGGCTCCAGGCGTCTGAGTCTTTGAGCCAGAACTCATGGGGCCACAAACGTCAGGGAGCTCTGACAAACCACAGCATCGCGTGCCGCCGCTCAATACATTCGGGGGCTGCCTATGGCTTCGGATTGGGCGGGATTGCGCGGGCGGGTAGCAACAATGTCTTGTGGTGAGGCTGATGCGTTTCGAGCATTGGGATATGGACGCCCGGTCCCGGGCCCGAAACCTTGTCGCAACCAGCGAGATGTCTTTAGACGAAATTTGGCTCTCCTATTTTAGCGTCGGCGGTAACGCCGGACCCTTTGAGATGGAAGCCTTCATCTACGGTATTGCTTGGTCAGATCGACCTGATGCTGCTTGAACGCTCACTGACTGCCGGGCGCGCGCCTGACGTCGCTGTCTGACTCAAGGGACGTTCCACGGGGCCATGGATACGTGTTGACGCCGTTGTTGAGAACCCAAGCCAGCCCCCGACGACGACGCCGAATTTCGCGGCTTCCCTCCTCAGTAGGTGGATGACGGCCTGGGCGCGAGCCTGGGCTGTCTGAAACAGAGGTCCCGAGGGTCTAGGATCCGTTGTCCGGGGTATGCCTAGTACCCGGGCTTGCCGGGTGGGAGGATGCATGTATGAGCGAGAACACACATTCCGGTGCGGACGGGACTTTTCCGGGCGGCGAGGAAGGCCGTGTCCAGGGTTTGGATAAAGAAAACCCGAAGAGGCCGATCACGCAGCCGATGCGCACCGTGGGCCAGCGTCGCCGGGACTCCGAGAAGAAGCTCGAAAACCACCAGCGCGAATCCCGGACAAAGCCGTCAGATTGATTGGCAGTGGGGCGCTTATGCGGGCTGCGTCCGGCACGGGAGGTAAGACCCGGCGGCTGCACCGGTCCCGAGGACCCCGATGGTGGAACAGCCGTTCGCACCAGTTGGCAGTGGAAATGTTCCCCTGCTCAGACGAAGACTCGATGGTGGGGTGGTGTCCGCGACCTGCCACCCTCTGGATGGCGAGCTCACGACACTCATCCTTTGCGGGGTATGCAGAGGGAGTCCGAATGGGCAGATAATGAGTTCACCTGCCATCGAGCCGGAAAAGTGCACTGTGACGACAAGCCAGAACAAGGAAGAGCAATCCGTTCTAGTCTCGGGTGACCACGGGCACGGGAGGCACCACTGCGAGGTCCTCATCATGAATAGGGACGCAGACGGTCCCGGAGCATCGGGTCACTACTACAACTCCCTTGGGGTGGTCGATGACGTCTCCGACG
Organism: Pseudarthrobacter leeuwenhoeki; assembly: GCF_055412885.1. Classification (NCBI taxonomy): domain Bacteria; kingdom Bacillati; phylum Actinomycetota; class Actinomycetes; order Micrococcales; family Micrococcaceae; genus Pseudarthrobacter; species Pseudarthrobacter leeuwenhoeki. Next base: position 32,519 of record NZ_JBVAYY010000016.1, read on the forward strand.
AGGACTTCGACGCGCGCTTCCTGGCACTCGATCCTGAGAAGTTGAGGAAGGAGCACGGCGGAGACGGGGTGCGCTTCAACGGTCCGCGCCGTTTCCTGGCCGACCGATTCGAAGGGGAGGCCTTCGATAGGGGCAAGATCAGCATTCTTGGCCCCATTCCCATGTACTTGTATGGCACCTTCGTGGTTCCGGATTTCGACGCATTCATCGCTGGCAAGCAGACTTCCTACCGTGCGTCGGTCTCCAAGCGCACCACCACATGGTTCTTCGAGGCCGGCTCAGAGGTTTATGAGCTGGTTTCCCCTGAGGGAATCGTGTTCGTCATACAAAGCGCCTCGTTGAGAGTTCACCCCGACAACACTGTCGACAGGCTGCCGACACTCGGCGAACGCCTGGCGTTGCCGGAGGGCTGGACCTTCCGGACCCGGACGCTTGAGAACGAACTTGTCATGCGGTCCGTCTATGACAGTGACCCGCCAAACACGGTCGTTCTCGACGAGCCCGAGAACAACTACCAGCGCCTCCGGACCGTGTAGGGCGCGGACTGCGGGGCGAGCACGGATCGTCTTCACTACGGCAGTCGGAACCATGTTCCGGGCGCGACCGACGGCTTCGGGGAGGTCGACAGCGCAAATGCCGCCGACGACCCAGCCAGCTATCAAGCCAGGTCGCGCGGGCTCGGGAGGCCGTGGCAGGTCGCACTCTCAACGAAGCCGGTCCTGGTGAGGACTACGCGCTGCGGTGGATCTACCTGCACATGATCGAGGAGCAGGGGTTTCAACCTTAGTCTTGATCCACCGATCCGCGGTTGGTCCTGGCTGCTGGTCGGGGGCCGCCGCGGTTTTGGTTTTGGGCATGGCGGGTTGCCGGCCTCGCTGCCGGTAGCGTTCCACTGCGTGGTTTGGGCTGCCGCGGCGATCTTCGAGTTGGTGCGGCAGATCATGCTCCATCAGGGCCTGGTGGCCTGTCAACCACGCCCGTTCCGGGTGACGACTTGCATCCACAGCTGGCAAGGATTCGTCTACCTCGCCACCGTTATCGACTGCTACTCCAAGAAAGTCATCGGCTGGTCCATCGCCGATCACAGGCGCACCGAGCCCGTCGCCGATGCGCTCAGGAACGCCGCCGCGACAACGCGGATTGAGCCTGACGCGATCTGGCGCTCCGGCCGGGGCAGCCAGCCGTCAGCACCTCGACCGATTTCAGGGCCCTGGTGGCCGGCCTGGGCATGCGCTCATCGATGGGCCGCACCGGCGTGTGCTGGGACAACAGCATGGCCGAATCGTTCTTCTCGGCCCTGAAAGACGAGCGCGTCTATCGGACCGTTTACGCCACCAAATCACAGGCCCGGAGTGACGTTATCCGCTATATCGAGGGGTTTTACGCCAGCCGGCGCCCGTCACTCCGCTCGGTTACCGGCGGCCTAACGAAGTCCACTATGGTTATCAACAGCCAGCCTTGGCAGCGTAGAAAAATCCACTCATTCCGCTGTCCGAAATCCCCGCAGCAGCCCAGCCGGGCCCGTTCTCTTATCAGTGTCGGGGAACCTTCAGGCGGGGGCCGGTCAGCTCCGGCCCTGCTTGAAGGCTCGTCCCCGTCTGCGGCCTCCTCCGTTGCCACACAGTATCCTTGTCTGCAAAGCCCGGGGGCAACGCTTGGGCAGGCTCATTAGGTCCTCCAACGCGTTATTCTGGGCCGCCCGAATCGATGTGGGGCCTCAGGAATTCCACCATTGTGCGAGACGACGGATTGACCATGGGGAGGTAACGATGAGCTCCGTGGCTTTCGAAGGCGAAGGAATGCCGGCGCCAGGCAGGGGTCGTGGGTTTCGGGCACCAATTCCTGCGGCCACCTGACCGCGCTTTACCTCATACTTCTTGTTTGCTTTCTGAAGGGACATTTCATGGATCTGCAAGACCGTTCAATTCTGCTCACGGGGGCCTTCGGCGGTATCGGTGCGGCGCTGGCGTTGGAGCTGGCCGCACGTTCGGCCAGGCTCACCCTGGTGGGCCCACGGCGCGGTCCCACGGACGAGGTTGCCTCGGCGGTGCGGGAACGCGGCGGCCAGGCGCACGTGGTGGCCCTGGACCTGACCGGGCCCGGCGCCCCCGCTTTGGCCGGCATGGAACAGCACGCCTTGACGGTCGTCCGGGGAGGCACGACCCGGACCGCGATGATCACCTTGAACTGTGAGGACCCAGCCGCCGTGGACCGGACGCTTTTGGCGCGCAAAGGCGCCCTGGAGGAAGCCGTTGCTGGCCATTCCAGCCTCTGCCCACCCTTGTCCGCGGAGACCCTCGCTGCCGGGGACCCCGCCGTGACCGGACCCCGTCCGTGAGGGGGCAGTGGCGGTGGCCGGCCCTTGCGATGTTCGCCGCCGGTTACGGGGCGAACCAGTTCGTTCCCCTGCTCGCGCTCTACCGCCGCACCCTCGCCCTCTCGGACGCGGATGCGACCGCCGTGTTCGGCGTCTACGCCCTGGGCCTGATCCCGGGTCTGATCTTCGGCGGAAGGATCAGCGACAGACGGGGGCGGCGTCCGGTGTTGCTGGCCTGCACCGCACTGTCGCTGCTGGCCACGGCCGTTCTGATCACCGGGCAGTGGGGTACGTCCGGGCTGTACGCAGGCAGGCTGCTGACCGGGTTGGTCTCCGGAACGGTCTTCACGGCCGGCACCGCCTGGGTAAAGGAGCTCTCCGGGGACGAACGTGCCGGTGCCGGCGCACGCCGGGCGGCGCTGGCACTGACAGCAGGGTTCGGTGTCGGCCCGCTCGTGGCCGGTCCCTTGGCGCAGTGGGGGCCGGCACCGCAGGTCCTGCCCTACATTGTGCACCTGGCCCTGGCCGGTAGTGCACTGCTGATGCTCCCGCGCGCCCGGGAGACGGTGCCAGGTGCCAGGAAATCAGATCCTCCGGCTCCTTTGTTGCCGCCGTCGGCCTCCTCGGCCCGGTTCCGCCTGGTGGTTGTGCCGCTGGGGCCGTGGGTCTTCGGCAGCGTCACGCTGGCCTTCACCACCCTTCCGGGGCACGGAACCGGACCCACGGGTGTACTCGGCGTGGCTTTCCCCGGACTGCTCGCCGCCGGTGCCCTCGCCGCGGGCGTGGTCTCCCAGCCTCTGGGCCGGCGCCTGCACGAGGCCGGGGCGGCCCGCGGCAGCACCGCCGCCGCGGTAACAGGCCTTGGCATTGTGGCTGCGGGCTGCGCCGCGGCAGCGTTCGCCACAGCCTTCCCCGGGATTGCCACCGCGACCACGGCGGCCCTAATGCTCGGGGCGGGCTATGGAATATGCCTTATTGTCGGGCTGCGGGAGGTCGAGGAAATCGCCGCGCCCGGGCAGCTGGGCGCTGTAATCGCCCTGTTCTACAGCCTCGCCTACTCCGGCCTGGCCGTACCGTACCTGCTGGCCCTCATAGCCCCAACCACTGGCTACCCCCTGGCCCTGCTCTTCACCGCAGCAGCCGCCACCCTGACCCTGGCCGCCGTATTCCTGACAGGACAGAGAAGTTACCGGGCCCGACCCGAACTGAACAACACCTGACCTCCGGCCTTACTCAGGCCCGCTGTACCGGCGCCCTGCGACCGGGTGGCTGTCCTGATCAAGGCAAACACGAGACTCACTCACCAGCCACAAACGCGCCGGTAACCTGGTTCGGGCGGCGTCGGAGAAGATTCATCATCGTCAGGGCGGCCACCACTTCCTGGTTTTGGTTGAGGATTTTAATTGCTGTGTGCACGAGCCCGCGGTCAGGTTTGCTCCGTGACGGCCGTGCCTGCACAACAGCGCATCGGTGGGATGGAACATCCCGGGGCGTACCGGTTTGAGCCAGCGCAGTTCGTCAACTCCCGGCGACGCCAGACTTGCCGCCTTGTTATGGAAAAACCGGACCAGGATCGCGCCGACGATGAACCTGGAATGGATATCGACCATCATGTAGCAGTCGAAATACTTTCCCTTGACCGGGCCCGCGAGTTTTGTAATATCCGAGGTGTAGACCTGTCCAGGGGCGGTGGCGACCAGTTCAGGAACGGCCCGGAGCGGGTGTTTGGCCAGCCGGCGGCGTTCCTTGACCTGTTTGTTTTCCTCCAGCACCCGGTAAAACATCGAGAGCGGTCCCAGATAGGTTTCCTGATCCAGCAGCTTCGTGTAGACCTGCATGGGTGCCAGGTCCACGGGCAATGCGTGCAGCTGGACCACTACCTTGAGGTCTTCAAGTTCAAACCCGGCGCCCTCCCCGGCTCCACCGCGCTGGCGCAGGCCCGGCAGTCGGGCGTGTTCACCCCGGCCCATGACGCGTTCTGGGCCGCTGCCCGCAAAACCGACGGCGACACCGCCGCCACCCGTGAACTCATCGACGTCCTGCTGTTGCACCGGGCCATGGACGAAGCGGACGTGATTGCCGGGATCACGGCCGCCGTGCGGGTCGGGGCGGTCAGCGCAGACGTCGTCGCCGTGGAAGCACTCCGGGTCGCCGCCAAGCGGAACACCCCGGGGTGGGTCCGGCCCGATCGTGATCCCGGCGCGAAACGAGGCATCGTCGAGCACCGCATTGTCAGTCTCACCCAGCGCCGCCTCGCGGACCCCGCCGCCGTGATCGCCGGCCTCCCACCGGACAAACGCCCGCTCCCGACCGTCGCCGGCTATGACCAGCTCCTGAACAAACGCACCACCCACTCCACCGACCCGCAGCAAGCGCAACCGAGCAAGGAGCACGTCTCATGAGCCCCACCGCACCCGTTGTCGTGTCCCAGACCGTGCGCCGGCGCCGCGGATTGACCGAACAAGCCGCCGCCGCGGCCGTGGACCAGGCCTGCCGGCGCCTCAGGCTGCCCACGATCCGTGCCGTCCTCGACGAAGCCGTCGCCGTCGCCGGAAAGGAACAACTCTCCTACCAGGGCTTCCTGGCCGAACTGCTGCTGGCCGAGTGCGATGACCGGGACCGCCGCTCCTCCGTCCGCCGGGTCAAATCCGCGAACTTCCCGCGGGACAAACGGCTCGGGACTTCGACTTCGACGCAAACCCGAACATCAACCCCGCCACCATCCACACCCTCGCGACCGGGGACTGGATCCACAAAGGCCAGCCCCTGTGCCTCATCGGTGATTCCGGAACCGGGAAGTCCCACCTGCTCATCGGGCTCGGCACCGCCGCGGCCGAGAAAGGCTTCAGGGTCAAATACACCCTCGCCACCCGGCTCGTGAACGAGCTCGTCGAGGCGGAAAACGACAAGGCCCTCGCCAGGACCATCGCGCGCTACGGACGCGTTGATTTACTGTGCATCGACGAACTCGGATACATGGAACTCGACAAACGCGGCGCCGAGCTCCTCTTCGAGGTCCTCACCGAACGCGAAGAAAAAGCATCCGTAGCCATCGCCACCAACGAATCCTTCTCCGGCTGGACCAAAACCTTCACCGACCCACGCCTGTGCGCCGCCATCGTCGACAGACTCACCTTCAAAGGAACCATCATCGAAACCGGCACCCACTCCTACCGCCTCGCCCACACCCTCCAACAAAACACATAACCCAGAATCGACCAGGACCTCTTCAGCGTCGAGCTGGGTTACAGCGTGGCCCCTCTGTCTGCAGCGAACAAGGACGGCAATGTGCCAGCACGAACGCCGGTTCGACGGGGACGACGTCCAGGGCCCACCCGCCCCGGCGGCAGCTTGCTACCGTGTACATCCGCTGTCCCTAACTTGAGCCGCGGTGCTGGCGGGGTGCTGTCGGTGAGGGCTACTGAGTTTCATCAGGTGTCGGCTTGTTCCGTTTCCCAAGCCATTCCTCACGGTACTTGTCGGTTTCTCGTGCGCTCTTATTTCCGGCGCGCACGCCAATCCACGCACCCAAGCCGGCTCCTGACGCCATAATGGCTCCGAGAGCCCATTCCCAGCCAACAACCACACTGATGAGGATTGTGATCAAGACGGCACATACGGAACCCAGCAGAATTTTCTTGTTGTTGTTAGTCAAAACGTGAGCCTGCTGCCGTTCGCGTCCTAGGTCCAGTCCTCGGCCTCCGTCCCGGTGACGGTGAACTTGAGCCACTGCTTGGTGTCGTGAAGGTAGTGACCGTTCCGGGCTCGGTGGTCATGGTCTCCGCAGGAGCCGTCTCAGGCCGTGGTGGCGTGAGTGGCCGAGGGATAGGCACAGGACCTGCTGCGCCAGATCTTACCGAAGGAAGTATGCAGGGGACCGCTAGCGGCGTTTCCACATCCTTCACGCCGTCAGTCCGTACACGATCAATGCCGCTAGTCCCACCGCTAGCGCGACGCAAGTACCGACGAACCAGTGTCGAAATGGTGGGTTGTCCATTTTCTTTCCCGGGTGTCGAAACAAGAAGACCACGGGGAGGCAAGCTGCTATAGCTATCGATCCGATCATGATGACAAAGCTGGCTGTTCTCATAGTCTCTTACCCTGCCGTATTCGGACGGTGTATCAGCCTGCCTACACCACCAGTTGCCGCGCCAACTAGGGCACCTCCGAAACAAGCGCCCGCTGTGCTTCCCCAGTCGATTCCTCCGGCTGGTGAACCTTGGTTGACGATGTTATTAGCTCCAGCTGCAATGCACCCGAATGTTGCAGAGATAGCAAGGCCAGGCAGCGTTTTGCTAACAGTTGCACCAACGGCAACTCCGACGACTGCGATGTGGCCGCCGACGAGCTGGCCGGCAAAGCCATCCAAGAAGCTCAGTCCGCTCGGATCGGTGTTGTTGACGGGGTTAGCGCCAGCGTAGAGGTAGGCGTTCGCTTCCTGGCCGGAAGGGTCCGGCTGGTTGAACCGTCCGGTGGTTGGGTCGTAGTAGCGGGCACCGAATTTGGTGTAGCCGGTGGCGGCGTCTTTGTAGCCGCCGGCGTACTGGAAGGGGTTCGTTGAGGCCTGGGCCCCGGTAGAGGTGGTGACGCCCCAGGAGTCGTAGGCGTAGGAGGCGACTTTGGCCTGGGTGCTGTCGGTGAGGGCGATGACTGAGCCGAGCGCGTCGGTGGTGTAGTAGAAGCTCGCCCCGGCACTGTTGCGCATGCTGATGAGCGTACCGTCCGGGTCACGGATAAACGAGGTACTCGCCCCCGCCGTGGTTTGCCGGGTGATGCCGAGTGAGCCGTTGAGGAACGTGGTGGCGCCGGCGGCGGTGCGTTCGGTGTTGGATGATCCGGCGTAGGCGAAGTTCGTCGTGCCGGCCGAGGCCATCTGGTCGAAGGTGTTCCAGGTGAAGGTGGGTGTGCCGGCCTTTATGGTGTTGCCGTTGGCGTCGTAGGTGTACGTGGAAGCCCCGGACGGCGGCGCCACACAGGTGCCCGAGGAGGTGCCGGTCCAGCAGAGCTGGTCCGCGGCGATGGGCAAGGGGGACCACGGTCAGAAAGTCGCGGGCAGGGACAGCAGTGGGTCCTGAGCGGGGCAGGAACGGCCTCACACGGTAGCTGATCAACACGCGGGGCGTTAGCCGGGCGTTGTTTCCATGAGAAACGGGGAACCGGGGGTACTTTTGAGGAGTTGCTGAAAGGTTCGGCGGCCTGCTTAGGGGAGGACGTGATCGTGGTACCAGTTGCTGCTGGGGGTGGAAAGGCCAGTGTCGACTTAAACGCCGACGGACTTCTCCATCTGCTCTGGCCGCCTGGGGTCCACATTCAGGTTGAGGATGCCCGGGCGGCGATGGCGAAAGTCAACGAGGTATGCCAGCAGGAGCAACATCCTATGCTCGTGGACATGGCAGCAGTCGCTTCCGTTAGCCGGGAGGCCAGGGGTATATGGTCCATTCCCTGCGGCGCTTCCCGCATCGCGTTGTTAGGTAAGTCGCCAGTAGACCGGGTCCTGGCGAACTTCTTCCTCGGAGTGCACGTCCCGCCATGCCCGACTCGTTTTTTTACATCGCGCGGCGAGGCCATGGCCTGGCTGAATGCCGGTGTGTGAGTTCCGGATGTGCTTCCAGCGGCGGTCAAGCCCAAGCCGCGCGACCGGGGCAGAACTCTTTTGGCGGAGAATCGACAACGGGGCACCGCATCCGAGGTTGCCGGCGAATGGGAATCCGGGACGTGGAGACAAATAATCCGCTCGGCACCCAGGGGCAGATCCCTGTTAGTGAACGCACTTCTACCCATTGCTGCGTCCGTGAGGAGGAGCCCGCCAACGGCCCACCTTCCCGTGGTTTTCTGCTCCGTAGGATTACATGACCTCGAGAAAAGGCGTTGAGGACCCGCGCCTGCAGCTTTTGGTGGACGGGGTTGTCCGATTGGCCGCCGGTGAGCTGGACGCACGCATTGAACCCTCGGAGCATCGGGATGACATTGATGCTGTCATCACGGGAGTCAACCTGCTCGCAGAAGAACTGGGCCACATTCATTCGGAGCTGGAGCAGCGGGTGGCCGCCCGCACGGCTATGTTGCGCCGAACCCAGGTTGAGCTGGAGCAGATGGCCAAGACAGATGCTTTAACGGGCCTTGCCAACAGGACGTTGCTAACCGAGAGGATCCAGGAAGCAACCCGGTCCAGCGCGGACGGCGGAAAAGCCCCGGCCGTGGTGCTCCTGGATTTGGATTCATTCAAGACCGTCAATGACACCCTGGGCCATAGCGCCGGTGACGCCGCGCTGGTGGAGGTTGCCAAACGTCTCCGTTCCGCCGTCAGGGCCTCCGATACTGTGGCCCGCTTGGGCGGGGATGAATTTGCCATCCTCATTACCGCGGCCACGGAAGAGGAGATCCTTCAAATTGCCCATCGTGCATCGGAGTATCTGCAGGACAGCGTGCGTATCGGAACAGAAACGGTTTGGGCGATGGCCAGCATCGGCGTGTGCATCGGCACGCCGGGGTACCCGGCGGAGGCGCTGATGCGCGATGCCGACATTGCCATGTATCAGGCAAAGGCGCGGGGTCGCAACAATGTCCAACTCTTCCACCCAGAAATGCTTGACGCCGTCCGGGAACGGTCGCAAATAACCGCCGAACTACGCACAGCTGTTGCCCGAGGGGAGCTGGCACTGCTGTACCAGCCGGTGGTCGAATTGGCGTCCGGTAGCGTGATCGGCATAGAAGCCCTCCTCCGATGGCATCACCCTGTCCGCGGAACCGTTATGCCGGACAGCTTCATTGGCATCGCTGAAGAAACCGGCTTGATCTTTGAGCTGGGACGGTGGGTGCTGCATGAAGGTGTTGCCCAATTGGGGGGCTGGAGCCGCACCGACCCGGACCTGGCAGACTTTTGTCTGCACATTAATCTATCTGCCGCCGAACTGCTTCGAACCGATTTGCTGGAGGACATCCGGGACACGCTGGCCAAGCATGGCGTGGATCCGCGGCGTTTGGTCCTGGAGATCACTGAGTCAGTGTTGATGTCCCGGGGAACCGGGGAAGAACAGGTCCTCAGCAGGCTCCGGGAGCTGGGCGTGGGGCTGCACATTGACGACTTCGGTACCGGCTACTCGTCCATCAGCTACCTTATGTCGCTTCCGGCAGACGCAGTGAAAGTAGACCAGTCCCTCATAAAGGACATGGGGTCGGACCCCCGGCAACAAAAGTTCGTTTCTGCCATTCTGCAGCTAATTTCCGCTGCGGGACTCAAGGCAATCGTCGAAGGCATCGAAACCGCCGAGCAGGAGGCCCAGCTGCGGGCCATGGGTTGCCTCTACGGGCAAGGCTACTTCTACGGACATCCGGTCCCGGTCGCGAAAGTACCGGATCAACTCCGCCGGCCCGCACGGCGTCTGTAGAGTTAGCGTATGTCGACGCTTTGGGACCAGATGCTGCTTGTCCCCTCAGTAGTACGCCTCGCTTCCCGGGCACCGAGGAACCCGGACGCTGCGTGGGAAGGATACTGGCGGGGAATCCGCACCACTGGCCGTTCAGGAGACGTGCTTTGGGATTCCGACTCCTTGGCAGAGCGTACGCAGTACTCCGACGCGGTTGTAGCTCACTTTGATCCAGCACTTCCGGTAGTTGACGTCGGGTGCGGAAACGGAACCCACACCCGCTGGCTTGCCAGCCTATTTCCAAGAGTTCTCGGCATCGACGTATCCAAGGGGGCGGTCGAGATGGCGAGCAGGGAAGCAGAAGGCATCCAAAATGCCGACTTCATAGTTTTGGATGCTGCGGGGGCACGTGCGGGAGAGCTCCTGTTGGAGCGGCTGGGGCCCGCCAATGTCTTTGTCCGCGGAGTATTCCACGTCCTGAAGCCCGACAAGCAGGCCGCCATGGCTGCCAACCTGCGAACCGTCATCGGTAACAGAGGCCGAGTGTTACTGGCCGAGACCAATTTCCGCGGAAATAGCCTCGGTTACCTGGCGGAGCTCGGCGCTACCCGGCAAAGCATGCCCCTGCAGCTTCAGCGCGCCTTGGAAAACCTTCCCCGGCCCGGGCACTTCGGTGCTAGGGAACGGCGCAGCGTATTTTCGGATTCGGAGTGGCAGTTGATTGCGGACGGCCCGGTCGACATTGAAGTGGTCCCGTTGAACGCAAGCGGTCTTTCGCAGTGGGTTCCGGGATATTACGCACTCCTGTCGGGCGCGGAAGATTCCGGAACAGGGCACGAACGGGTGTAACTGCACCCGGTGCGCACCCCGACTTGATGGACAGTGGTGGGTCCCCGTATGGGAGTGAGCTGCCGCAGAGATCTCGGAAAAGTGGACCTCCTAAATTGCGGGTGTACCGAAAGTAGAGATCAGGGGTGGAGCTCACTTCCCCCAGCATGGGCTGAACGGTAGCGTGAACCGTGGTCGCCGCGGACCCACTGCGGTGTGGCCGGAGAGGGAACAACATGGCTCAGTTCACGGACAAAGTGGCGCTCATTACTGGAGGAGGCTCCGGCCTTGGCGAAGCAATCAGCAAGGAGCTCGCCGCCAAAGGGGCGAGCGTGGTCGTCACGGATATCAATTTCGATGCCGCACAGCGCGTCGTTAGGGAAATCGTCGGCGCCGGCGGGACTGCTTCAGCGGTACGGCAGGATACTGCTAAGAAGGAGGATTCCGAGATGGTGGTGCGACACGCCGTTGACACCTACGGTGGCTTGCACCTGGCGGTCAACAATGCCGGTGTGGGGGGCACACCCGCCCCGGCTGGCGAAACAGACTTGGACGAGTGGGACAAGGTCATCGGAATCAATCTCAACGGCGTGCTCTACGGCATGCGCTACCAGATCCCGCAGATGCTCCAAGCCGGTGCCCGGAACTGCGCCATTGTGAACATGGCCTCGATCCACGGCACCGTAGCTGCCCTGGGCAACGGAGCGTACACCGCCGCCAAGCACGGCGTAGTGGGCATCACCAAAAATGCCGCTGCTGAGTACGGCCCCCAGGGTCTGCGAATCAACTCCGTTGGCCCCGGATACATCAGGACACCGCTCTTGGAGAACAACCTAAGCCCTGAGGTCATGGGTGCCCTGGCAGGCAAGCATCCCCTCGGTCGGCTTGGCACGTCGGAAGAGGTGTCCCACGTGGTCTGCTTCCTCCTCTCTGAAGAGGCCTCATTCGTCACTGGTGGCTACTACTTGATCGACGGAGGCTACACGGCCGTGTGACGGCACGGGCCGGCCTCACGGACGCGGCCGAAAAATGAACAGGAAAGAGCACCTCACGCCTTCTGGCACTTTCCTCCAGGTCAGCAAAGCGACGGTGTTTGTTCTCGGTGAGAACATCCATGAAACAGCCCAGCGGGCATCGCCATCGGCTTTGAGGGGGTGGCATCGGTCCCTGAGACGGGCCGGGTTGCCCGCCTCAGGCGGTGCGGGTGGCCGCCGGATCGGAGAGTCCACCGCGGCCTGGCGGAGGCGGTGAGGAGGTGTTTGGCGACGGCGTCGCATTTCCTTGGGCTGAGCCGCCGGCCGAGGTCGGTGCCGTCGCTGTCATTCCCTGAGTCCCAATCACTCCCTGATTGAAGCATGACTGGCAGCGGGTGCGCGGAAACGGGGTTCTGAGAGGCGCCGCCGGTCATGCGGCTCTCGACGTTTGCGGCCAGGAAAGGGATGAACGGAGGTGGAACCGTTATGAAAAGCCTAGCGACCGAAAGTCCGGCACGGTCTGCCGAAGAGCCCGCAATGAGCGAGGCATGACCAAGTTGCTCCCGCTCGTGGAGTCCTACGGCTGGGGCAACTTTGTCGAGGCAGAGAAATGCCGCACCCTGTCAATGCGGGGTGCGGCTGTCTGGGGGAGGCCATGGTGGGGAGAACCGGGGCGTGCAGAACAACGTTCAGGACAGAGGTCCTGTGGAAATTGGTGCCCGGCGTCAGGACCCGCGAAACAGGTCGTCGACTGACAGATGACGCACAGCGGCGAGGAGGGGCGGGCTCCGAGCCCGCACCCGCCCCTCCACCGGCTACTGATCCCGGGTTACTGGATCCTCCGGGGATGGGATCCATGGCGGGGGTACCACCGGCTAGCGCGCCAGGTACTGCCCGTGCTGCCGGTGAGCCTCGGCCACCTCGGCGCGGATCGTGTCCACGTCCTTGGCCTTGTTGCGGTACTTCGGCTCCATCTGTTCGATCTGCCGTTCTTCTTCCAGCAGGGCGTTGTAGATACGCTCGCGCTCAGCGGTGTCAGCGGTGTACTCGAGGTCAAGGTAGCTGACGGCGTGCCGGCGGGCATTGTTGATCGCGGTCTGTGCCTTGCCTGCCTTGCTCACGAGCGATGCCACCACGGTAAAGACCAGTACGCCGATAATGACGGTCAGGGACAAGCCCGTGGTGATCTCCACGACCGGGACCGGCTGGCCGTCGTTGATGAACGGCAGGTTGTTCTCGTGCAGGGCGTGGAGCACCAGCTTGACACCGATGAAGGCCAGGATGGCTGCCAGTCCGTAGGCGAGGTAGATGAGCCGGTCCAGCAGGCCGTCGATCAGGAAGTACAACTGGCGCAGGCCCATCAGCGAGAACGCCGTGGCGGTGAAGACAATGTAGACATTCTGGGTCAGGCCGAAGATCGCCGGGATCGAGTCCAGGGCGAACAGGATGTCGGTCCCGCCGATGGCCACCATGACCAACAGCATTGGGGTCAGGACCCTTTTCCCGTTCTCCATGGTGAACAGCTTGTCGCCGTCGTAGTGCTCGGTGGTGTGGAAGATCCTGCGGGCCAGGCGGATGATGAAGTTGTCGGCCGTGTCGTCGCCCTCGGGTTCAGGCTTGAGCAGGTTGCCGGCCGTGATCAACAGGATTAAGCCGAATACATAAAAGATCCAGGCGAAGGAATTGATCAGTGCGGCGCCGAGGAAAATGAAGCCGGTGCGGGCAATCAGCGCGAACACAATGCCGAAGAGCAGCACCTTTTGCTGGTCCTCGCGCGGAACGCGGAAGCTGGCGATGATGATCAGGAAGACAAAGAGGTTGTCCACCGAAAGTGCCTTCTCGGTGATGTACCCGGCGAAATACTCCGAGCCCATAACCGGGCCGCCAAAGATCAGAACGAGAATGCCGAAGGTGATGGCGATACCCACATAGAGGGAGGACCAGAAGGCCGCTTCCTTCAGCGTGGGGACGTGGGCCTTGCGGATATGGAAGAAGTAGTCAAAGGCCAGCAGAGCCAAAATGACAACAACGGTGATGCCCCAGATCAGGGGAGAAACAGTCAAGGGGGTTCCTGCTTTCGTAAGGTGGGTACCAGAGAGCTTCATAAGTCTCTCCGCCCGCCGTCCGGCTGGCCGCTGCACCCGGCCAGGCATCGGTGCCTGACGTGTTGACGATTGCAGCGCTTCGGAATACTCCCCTACGCATTGTCACTCTAATAGGAATTGGGGCCAGAGACGAATCCGCACCGCTGGCTCAACGGCGGCACCTGATCGATCTCCGACTCCAAAACGAATGGCGCCGCCGCGTGCAGCCAAGGCGCGCATGCGCCGAGCTCGAAGCGGGCGTTCGGGCCGTTCGACACCAGAAGGCGGCTGGAAATCCTCCTGAGCGGACTCCGGGAAGCTGCCCGGGCCCCAGGTACGCTCCGACCCGTCAGGAAATGGTGCGGAGGGCAGCAGTGGCCCTCGTGGCCCGGGCCGCGTCAAGAGCACTCTCGGTCGCAGCCCGGCCCGGCAGGGGCATCGTGTTTCAGGTCTGCGGTCCCAGCCTCGGCGCTCTGGCCGGATCACAGGCAACCGCCCACGCCCCCGCCACTACGGCCGAAGGCTTCTGCGCGTCTTCTACCTCTCCGGCCCCGGGCCCTCAAGAGCTGCCCGGCTTCCCGGGACTACTACGAACGCAAACGCACCGAAGGGAATACCCACATCCAGGCCGTGCTCGCCCTGGCCCGGCGACGACTCACCGTCCTCTGGGCCAGGTTTGGCGACAGCACTCCCTACGCCCCGGTTCCCGCGACGGCACCAGTGGCCGCGGACAACCTCCCCGCCATAGCCGCCAATCTTCCGGAGCAGGACCGGAAGCCCCACCCGGGCTGGACGGACTAGAGGAACTCTTCGTTCCTCGGCCAACCGTCCGGAGAACGAAGAGCGGCATGCCAACATCCGTTGACAACATCATTTAGATTCGTGTGGATCGTTCGTGCCCGCTCCACCGCAGCAACCGCCCTGCGGACGGCCGCGCCACCGGGTGCCTTGCGTTCGGCGCTGCGCTTGTTTCCTCACACAATCCGTCGGGTGCTTGGCCTAACTGTTGGCCATTGACACAGGTCTACACCTGTTATGACGATGTCGTGGTTATTCCGACTCGGCGGCAGGATGCTGGACTCCCGGCGGTGGCAGGGGCTGGCGGGTCGGCATAATCAGAGCACCCGAGGAAAGCGATGACGGCGTCCGGGTCGGCTGGGAGCGGCCCGGGTGGCGGCCGCCGACGGGGGGGACTTATCCGATTTCCATCGAGGGCTCTGTAACGTCGAAACCCATTGCCCCTGTTCCATCGAGGATCACTGCGCGAGCGTCGATTGATGCCATTTGCCGGTGCTAATAGTCGCTCTGGCGGGACCGCCCGTATGCCGAACCATCTACGGAGCCATCAGACGCAAAGCGAGGGGCAAGACTTGCCGGCGCAAGAGCGATGTGCTCACCACCCGGCCGTGCCCGGACCACCCTTAAACGGACCAACGATCTGCCTGGTGATCCAACCGCCGTAGAAGTCACCATCCTGGAAGGTCACCTGCTCTCCGTTGACCTCGCAGGATTCCATGTGACCCGGGTAGAGGGCCACCCGGGTACTGAGCGCCTCGAACCCCCGGGCGGGTTCCGGGTAGGTCCACCCGGCACGGGGAACGACGACTCCGCCGGCAACGACGTCGAAGTAGTGCGCTTCTCCCTTGAACTCGCAGAAGGTGGTGCCCTCGACCGGGACGAGCACACCGGCAGGGAATGAGTTCAATGGCAAGTAGTAGACAGGCGGATGACTAGTCTCCAGGACGCGCACTGCATCGGTGGTGTCGGCAATCACCTGCCCGCCAAGGCGCACGATGATCCGTTCGGATCGCGGCTCGACCCTTGGCGGCCGCGGGTAGTCCCACACCGATTCTTGACCGGCCTTGGGTTTGATGGGCTGGGGACGCCGGAAGAAGCCGTGAGCAGGAGTCATGTTCCCATGCTGCCATCTTCCGCTGGGAAGGCACCGTGAACGCCGGGGGAGGTCCCTGATGGCACATATGGCGGCCGGTTCAGGTGGCCATTGCAACAGCAGGTTCTCGGCCACGTCAACCAGAGGTTCGATGGAGGCATAACCGAATCACCATAGTTTTGGTGGGCCAACCCGGAGTCCCATTGACAAGGTGTCAGCCCTCTGGGCGGCGCCGTGCGCAGAACCCGCCCTGCCCGGCGGGCCGTGCGTGCTGCCTGTCAGGCTGCTGTTCGCTTCTCCATGGGATGTTTGGAAAGGAGGCACCCGCCGCCATAATGTTCGTCGATTTCCAGCATGAGGGCGGCCCCGGCCGGAGCCCGTGCGGGCGGAACCGCGGAAGATCCTCACCAGCAGCCGGCACATCACCGCAGGGTGCTATCACGGACAGTCTCCGCCCGTAGGCTCTCACCGAGAGAAAAAGCCAGCGAGCAGCGACTCACCGTTCCAGATCAGGAAATCGCTTGGAACGGGGCCCGACGCCATCATAGACGGCGCTGTGGTTTGTGGCATTGCTGATAAGCGGGCGGTCCTCCGCGGGAATGTAGGCGCCCTTGTGGCGTCCAGGTTTATCTGGCCGCACGGCGGCCGCGATAACGAAACCCAGGATTACCGCGACAACAGCAGCGATTCCGATAATGACGACACTCTCCATGCTGCAACTCTAAGCCCACCAGCGTGCACCTTAACGCCCGCCGGCTTCTGCTGAGTGTGTCAACTATCTCTGGTTGGAACCACCGATTGCAGACGGGACGAGCGGCGGCCCGCCCCAGATGGTCACCGCACCGACGACGACCAGTAGCAGCGCCAGGAACACCATCGCATGCCAGCCCTCAAGCCTCATCGGTTTCCCCATCCCGGTCGGTGCCATGCGCTGACTTCACCGGGCCGTACGTGCGCAGGCGTCATGAGCTCGCCCTCGGGGATCAACCCGGGCGAAGTCTTCCATCTCGGAGTCGCAGCGCTCTGGCGACCCGGGCACTGGACCCGACCGGCAAAGGCATGGCGCGACGGGCAACAAGGTGGAAGCCGGCACTGAACCCCTTCGCCGTCACCTTCCAAGGAAGAATTAACTAAATGCCAACTGCGGATCCACCGTTAAGCGGACTCTCCCCGGTTGGTCAGCGGCCATGGGGTTATCGGATCGCGCCAGCCGGGAGGCGGTCGGCGTGCTGGTGCATGTTGCCGGTTTCGACGAACCTCTCGTGCCAGGAGAGGGCTTCGGCGAGGAGGTGGGGGGTGTGTTTGCCGTAGCTCTCGCGCTTGGCGCGGTCGTAGTAGTCCTGGAGCACGGGGCGGTAGTCGGGGTGCGCGCAGCGGTCAATGATCAGTTGTGCGCGCTGTTTGGGAGCGAGCCCGCGAAGGTCGGCCAGGCCCTGTTCCGTGACGATGACCATGGTGTCGTGTTCGGTGTGGTCGACGTGGCTGACCATGGGCACGATGCAGGAGATGCTGCCGGCTTTGGAGGTGCTGGGGGACATGAATATTGAGAGGGAGCCGTTTCGGGCGAAGTCGCCGGATCCGCCGATGCCGTTCATTACTTTGCTGCCCGCGATGTGGGTGGAGTTGATGTTGCCGTAGATGTCGGCTTCGATCATCCCGTTCATCGCGATGCAGCCCAGTCGGCGGATCAGCTCGGGGTGGTTGGAGATTTCCTGGGGGCGCAGCAGTATCCGCGTGCGGTAGAAATCGACGTTGTCGTTGAATTCCTGCAACCCGGCGGCGCTGAGCGAGAAGGAGGTGGCGGAGGCCATCTTCAGGACACCCTCGCGGATCAGTTGGAGCATGCCGTCCTGGATGACCTCGGTGTAGGCGGTCAGCCCCTGGTAGCCGCTCTGGGACAGGGCAGAGAGGACGGCGTTGGCGATGTTGCCGACACCGGATTGCAGTGGGAGCAGTTCCTTGGTCAGCCGGCCCTGTTTGATTTCATGTGTGAAGAAGTCCAGCAGGTGCCCTGCGATTTGCTGGGAGGCTTGATCGGGGGCGCTGAACGGGGAGTTCCGGTCCGGGGCGTCGGTGGCGACGACGCCGACGATTTTGGCGGGATCCACGTGGAGGTATGGTTCCCCGATGCGATCATCAGGTCTGATCAGCGGTATGGGTTTCCGGTCGGGGGGCAGAGCCGTGCCGTAATAGATGTCGTGCATTCCTTCCAGCCCTGCCGGCTGGAACCTGTTGACTTCGAGGATGACTTTATCCGCCTGTTCGAGCCAGGTCTTGTTGTTCCCGACCGAGGAGGACGGTATCAGCCGGCCATCCTCAAGGACACCTGCTACCTCGATCAGGGCAACGTCGATATTGCCGAGGTACCCGGCCCAGGTGTGCTGGGCGACGTGGCTGAGGTGCATGTCGATGTAGTCGATCTCACCGTTGTTGATGCGTTCGCGCAGCGCGGGATCGGATTGGTACGGCAGGCGCAGTTCCATGCCGTTGACTTTGGCCAGGGCGCCGTCGAGCTCGGGGGCGGTGGACGCTCCGGTGAGGACCTTGATCCGGAACGGCTCGCCGGCCGCGGCGGCCGCCTCCATCCGGGCCGCCAGGGCCTGCGGCACGGCCTTTGGGTAGCCGGCTCCGGTGAAGCCACTCATAGCCACCGTCATGCCGGGTTTGATCAGACCAGCAGCCTGCTCAGCGGACATCAGCCGGTTGTATATGTCGGCGTTACGGATACGGTCCTGCATCAAGGCCCCTTCGTTGGAACTTCCGCATCAACCTTACGTCCATGGCAGGCGTGTGACGGACCGGGCAGGAAGCCGGGGACTTCGCTGCGTGTCCAGAGAGTCCGGTAATCCCCGGAGCAGGACTCCGCGCCCGGCAGCCCGTCAAAAGTGACATTCAGTGCTGCCGCGAGCCGCCGCGCGGGTCCGCCGTGGTTGCTGAGCAGCACCCCATCACACTCAGCTTGGAGATGATCAATTACTGGCTCACGGACATCACCGAGCACCACGCCGGGGAGGGTGTTGCAGCGGGTGGATCTGCCAGTACTAACAAGCGCCGCATCCTTTCGAAGGGGGGTGCGGCGCTCTGCAGCGGTAAATGGTGCTCTGGAACGGTAAACATGGGGTGTGCAGATTGTGCAGACCCCGGGCTTCGGATCGTGCCGTACCGGTGTCGGACTGGGCCGGAATGGCTACGTTTTCGGGGGCGGCGAGTATTCAAGGGCTGAACCCCGGTTCGAGCCCCACCCCGGGCACAGGGAACCCCCGGTAGAGGGGATTCTTGCCTTAATTGTGGACTTTGACCCTTCGCTGGCTGCGTATTGGAGGGCCCCTGGCCGGCTCGAGTCGGAGTGTCGTACTCATGGGACCTTGGTCTCTGGGAGCGCGGTCCAGCGATACCTGGCATGGGCAGCGACGGATGGCCAAGGCACACCGGACCCGGCGCGAGTCACCGCGTTGAAAGAGAAGAATAGGTCGAAGGTATCGAAGGCCACCGCGTCGTCTCACCAGGAATTCCCAGGTGGCCTTCACCCCGACCAAGGAGGCGAAGCAGAAGACCGCGGTGTTGATGCCGAACATCATGAAGTTAGCCCAAGAGCGCGGAATCGAACTGCCGGGACAAGCGGCGTCTTCCTAGTCCTGAGTACGCCAGGAACTTATCCACTCGAGGGTCATCGCGCCCGGACGTACATCCCTTGAGCCGCATCGCAGCCGGCCAAGCAGGAGCTTCCGCGGGCCCACCAGGTTTTCCAGTGCCTGAGCAGCGTGGAAGGGGCTTCTGTTTTGGCGCGCGAACGGGGACAGGGCGCCGGTGCGATCAGGCTGCCTGCCAGCTGGCCCGGAGCGTCTTCACCCCGTAGACGATGGTGCTGTCCATCCGTTCAAGACGCGCTCCCGGGGCGAGGGACAGTCCGGGCAGCCGGGCCAGGGTGGCCTCCAGCGCGATCCTTGCTTCAAGTCGTGCCAGCGGGGCACCGAGGCAGAAGTGAATGCCGTGACCGAACGCCAGATGCCGGATCTGGCCGCGGCCGATGTCGAACTGGGCTGGCCGCTCGAACTGCCGCTCGTCGCGGTTCGCGGAACCGATCCACGCCACCACCGGGGCGCCCGCCGGAATCTCAACGTCGCCCAGGGCGGTGTCAGCAACCGTCACCCGGTACATGGACTGGACGGGCGACCGGAAGCGGAGCACCTCTTCTATGGCCTGGGGAAGCAGTGACGGCTCCTTCAAAATCCGTTCGATGGTTCCGGGCACTTCAGTGAAGCAAAGAACCGCGTTGCCGATCAGATTGGTGGTTGTTTCATTGCCGGCGACGAGCAGCAGGGCGCAGAAGCCCAGCAGTTCGGCTACGCTCAGTTTTTGCCCGTCAATCTCGGCGGCGAGCAGGTTGCTGATCAAATCATTGCCGGGCCGGCTCCGTCGCCGTTCGATCAGTTCCAGGAAGTACCCGGTCATTTCCTGGTTGGTGGCCTGGTGGTCCTCAGTCGCTGCGCCGGTCCGCGTTTGGCTCACGATCACGTCGGACCACTGCTTGAAGCGGTCACGGTCAGCGGCGGGTATGCCCATGAGTTCCGAGATCACGATGACCGGCAGCGGGTAAGCCAACGCCTCGATCAGGTCCGCTGTTCCGAGGGAAGCGATCCCTTCCAGAAGCTCGTCCGTGAGCTCTGAAATGCGTGGAGCAAGCGCATCGACGGCTTTCGGCGTGAACGCCTGCGTCACGAGGGAACGCAATTGCCGGTGCCGCGGGGGGTCAGTGGTGATCAGGCTCGACGCAAACAGGTGACCCGTCTCCGATGGATCGTCGCCGCCCATCCGCGAGGAAAAACTGGCATGGTCAGACAGCACCCGCTGCACGTCGTCATACCGGAAGACATGCCAGCTTCCCGATTGCTCGTCGTGGAAGACGGGTGCGGCTTCCCTCATTCTTTCGTAATGGGGAAAAGGATCCAGCGGATGCTCATTGGCCGGGGCGAAGTCCATGGCTGGCCTCCCTGTTCAGCCCGGCGATCTATTGGCCTTGAGGACCGTCGGGGCGTCGAATTGATGGACCCGTGGGACCCTGAGTCTATTCCAGGCCCCCTCCGCATGTCAGCAGGCAAGTATGGCCGGGAAGCACCCCGGTCCGGTGCCAGGGGGCTCGCCACCGCGGCCTACGAAAGCGGACGACGGCGTGACGGTTCCCGCCGTCGTCCGCTTCGTTCGGTTCTACTCGTAGGCCAAAGTTCTTACCTGGCCGCGGCATTCCGATCACCGCACCAGCAACGGTTCCGGCGGCAACCGTACCGAGGATTGCCACCGGGGCCCAGCCCATCGGACCCGGGCCGGGCTGCATCGGGGCGCCCATCGGAGCGAATCCGGCAGCGAAGGTGCCGATCTGGTTGCCGACGGCCATACCCGTGCACCGGACGGGTGCAGGGCGATGGCGTTGATTTCGTGATCGCCGTTCCCGGGATCCTCCGTCCGGAGGCCGCACCCTGCGATATAGGGTTCCGGAGGGAGCGACACTTAAGGGACCATTAAAGGGACCATTGTCGGCACGGGGAGAGTCACATGCGCAAATCAGTTTCGTCCGGCGTCGCTGTTCCCACGGCATTTCTCTTCGCCTTGTTGCTTTCGGGATGCGGTCAGCAGGCAGCGCCGCCGGCATCGGGCACTGCGAGCGGACCCGCGTCCACAGCCACGGCAACCGCAGCACCGGGCCAAGGGCCCTCGTCGGGCGGGACACCGGGCGCTACTGGCGCCCCCACGTCATCGGCAGCCTGGACCAATTACACGACGGCGGACGGCCAGCTGACATTCGAACTGCCTGCCGCGTGGAGCGTCAGGGATCCCGCCGGTGAGCTGGCTGAAGGTGGTGGCGCATTCGCGGAGGTTACGAACCAGGCCGGGAAGCCGTTGGCTACTCTCCGGACCAACATGGCCACGGGTTCCACCTGCACGGAGCGGTACCCGTACTCCATCCTGGACTCGCAGGAGATGACGGCGCTGACGCAGAACGGTGCGGCGCCCCGGTACGTGTTCGAGACCCGCGGCAACGCCGAGGATCCCGGGCCGGCGGATACGCCGGGAGCTGCCTACGGCATCGTGACCGGCCCCGTACCAACGGGGGATTCTGCGTGTTATATGTTCCACTTCTTCATCTGGCCGCCCAACTCTGCCATGTTCGGGGCGTTCTACGATCCCGCCAACAACGTGACGCCTGGAGACGCAGCCCTGCCGTATCTGGAGAAGGCGAAGAAGTACGCGAACACTCCCGAGTACCGGGATATCAGGAGGATGATCACCTCGCTCCGGCCGGCGAGTTAGGCGAGCAAAAATCGGGCCGGGTGCGCGGGTTGACACCGATCGGCACGGTCACGGTGTGTCTTTTGCGGTGCTGGCGATTGGTTGTTGCCAAAAGCGGCTCGATAAGGCCAAGGTGAGGTAGGTCACATCAAGGTGTTGAGTCCGGCCGCGGCTACCCGAAGCCGTGTACCTGCAGTGGAGGTCAACCATGAGCGCAACCCAAGACAAAGTGTTCGACGCACCTCCCGAAGGTGGCGAACCCGGACTCAAGCGGGTCCTGGGACCCAAGCTCCTGCTCCTGTTCATCGTCGGTGACATCCTCGGCGCCGGCGTGTACGCCGTCACCGGCACCATGGCCGGCACGGTCGGCGGCATCGTCTGGCTGCCGTTCCTGCTCGCCTTCGTTGTCGCGACGCTGACCGCGTGCTCCTACCTCGAGCTGGTCACGCAGTACCCCCAGGCAGCCGGTGCTGCGCTGTACGTGCACAAGGCGTTCGGCATCCACTTCGTGACCTTCCTGGTGGCGTTCGCCGTCGTCTGTTCCGGCATCACGAGCGCCGCGACATCCGCGAACGTACTCGCGCAGAACCTCTTCGGGGGCTTGGTGATCAACGGCTGGATGGGCATGCCCGGACAGGGAGCGGTCACCGCCGTCGCGCTGGGGTTCATGTTGCTGCTGGCGGCGATCAACCTGCGCGGCGTGGGCGAGAGCGTGAAGTTCAACGTGGTGCTTACCCTGGTCGAGGTGACCGCCCTGTGCATCGTGATCGGCGTCGGCTTCTTCGTGATGGCCCAGGGAACCGGAAACCTCGGAGAGATCACCGTCTTCACTGACTCCCAGGACAAGGGCCTGTTCCTGGCAGTCACCGCCGCCACTTCCATCGCGTTCTTTGCAATGGTCGGCTTCGAGGACTCGGTGAACATGGTCGAGGAGACCCAGAACCCCGAGCGGATCTTCCCCCGGACCATGCTGACCGGTCTCGGCATCGCGGTGATCCTCTACATGCTGGTGGCCGTGTCCGTGGTCACCGTGCTCTCGCCCACCGAACTCGAAGGGATCCGGGAGGCCGAAGGCGCCGCGCTCCTTGAGGTGGTGTCCAAGGGCTCACCGGATTTCCCGATCGACAAGGTGTTCCCGTTCCTCGCGGTCTTCGCCGTCGCCAACACCGCATTGATCAACATGTTGATGGCCAGCCGCCTGATCTACGGCATGGCCCGCCAGGATGTCCTGCCGCGAGCGTTGGGAAAGGTCCTCCCGGGACGCAGGACGCCGTGGGCCGGCATCGCCTTCTCGACCGTCCTCGCGCTGGGGCTGATCTGGTACGTCACGTCCGACCCGGACAGCAACGTCGTCGCGAACCTCTCAGGCACAACGGCGTTCCTGCTGCTGTGCGTCTTCACCGTGGTGAATGTGGCCTGCCTCGTACTACGCGGCAAGAGGGACCCCCACCGTAAGGTGTTCTTCACCTCGCCCGGTCAGCTGCCACTCGTTGCGGCCCTGCTGTGTGCCTTCCTCGCCGGTCCGTGGGTGGGCCGGCCTGTCATCCAGTATCAGATCGCCGGCGGTCTGATGGCGATTGGCGTCGTGCTGTGGTTCATCACGTGGTTGATCACGAAGCGGACCAACACGGGGCCGGGCGAACCGGTCGGCATGCAGAACGTCGGCAGGGACGGCTAGCTTCCACCTCTCGAACCCCCAGGATCAGTGATGACCGACCGCCTGATGCTGCTCGACACTGCGTCTCTGTACTTCCGTGCTTTCTACGGCGTTCCCGAGACGATCCGCCGCGCCGATGGCACGCCGGTGAATGCCGTTCGCGGCCTGCTGGACATGATCGCCCGGCTCACCACCGACTACGACGCGACGCACCTCGTTGCGTGCTGGGACGAGGACTGGCGTCCGCAGTGGCGGGTGGACCTCATCCCGGGCTACAAGTCGCACCGGGTCGCGGAGGAGGTCACGGGTGCCCCCGACATGGAGGCTGTGCCGGAGGCGCTCGAGGCGCAGATCCCGATGATCCGCCGGGTGCTGGACGTCGCGGGCATCGCCGTTGTGGGGGCCGCCGGGCATGAGGCGGACGACGTCGTCGGCACCTACGCCAGCCACGCTCAGCTTCCCGTCGATGTGGTGACGGGGGACCGCGACCTCTTCCAGGTCATCGACGACGCCCGCCAGGTGCGGGTGATCTACACCGCCCGCGGCATGAAGAACCTTGAGGTCCTCACCGACGCGGGGGTCGTCGGCAAGTACCGCGTGTTGCCCGGGCAGTACGCCGACTACGCGACCCTCCGCGGCGACACCTCCGACGGGTTGCCGGGCGTCGCCGGCATCGGGGAGAAGACCGCCGCGTCGCTCCTCGGGGAGTACGGCACACTCGACGGGATACTCGCCGCCGCGGATGCGGGCAGCGGGCTGTCCGCATCCGTGCGCTCGAAGCTCGCCGCGGCCGCGGACTACCTTGGAGTCGCGCCCGCCGTCGTGAGGGTCGTGCGCGACCTCGAGCTGCCGACGCTTGAACAGGCGGGCGCGCAGCTGCATCCTGTCGCCGGCGATTCCCGCGCCGAACTTGAAGCGCTCGCGACCGACTGGAACCTCGGCGGCTCGGTCAGGAGGTTTCTCGAGGCGCTTGACCGGCGTCATTGAGGGCAATGTTTTTGCGCCGCTGGTACAGCGTCGTCGAAGCCATTGACGGAAGGATGCGGATGTCCACGGATCTGCCCGCACGGGGGGTGCGCCGGTTACGACCACGGGGCAGAGGCCAGGAGCGCGAAGAGCGGTTCGAAGTCGTACATGCTGGTGCTGTTGCTCATAACAACGATGCCGAGGCCGCGGCCGGGGTAAAGGGGCATGACATTCCTGAAGCCCGCGCCGGCGCCGAAATGCTCCACCCACTGCCCCGGGGTGTTCGTCGGCCGGCGAAACCAGCCGGTTCCGTGGTCGAACGGCTTACCCGTCTGGTCAATGGTGCGCATGCTGCGGGCGGACTCGGGGAGAGGACCCGGGTTCCGTCGATCTCGCCGTCGCGAAGGTGCAGACGAAGGACTCTGCCCGCATCCAGGACGTCGCCCACCAGGCCGCCGTACGCGGGACCATCCACGTAAAAAGGGTCCAGTGACAGGTACGGGCCGTGATGGTCGCCGGCGACCCCGCCGGGCAGCAGGCCGCGCAGCACGGGGTCCACGATCCGGGGTGCCTTGACGTAGCCGGTCGCCCTGTGTTCGCCGTCCGGATAGCGGAACCCGGTGTGTTCCATGCCCACAGGCCGCAGGACGGAGTCGTGGACGTACGTCTCAAAGGGCACTCCGGACGCGGCGGCGATGATCTGCCCGGCGGCAAGGTAGCCGACGTGGGAGTACCTGGCTCCCTGCCCGGCCGGATGGCGGCAGGCGCGGCGCCTGCCCATCAGGCGGCGGAGCAGGGCCTCGGGGTCCGGCGGATCCGCGCCCGCCGGGTGCACCCAGCGAATGGGCATGGGGTTGCCGAATCCCGCGGTGTGGTTGAGTAACTGGCCCACGTTCTGCGTCCCCGGCACCCGCAGGTAATCAACGTACTCGTCGGCCGGGGCGAACAGATCCAGGCGGCCTTCGTCAACGAGCCGGTTCGCCGCCGTCGCGGTCACGATCTTGGACATGGAGAACCACAGATACGACGTCGATGCGGTTGCCGGCGTATGGGCTGAGCGGCCGGCGAGGCCGTAGCCGGCGGCGAGGAGCACTCGATCACGATTCACCACGGCCATGGAGAGGCCCGGGACGCCGCCCCGGCGCATCACCGTGGTGACGGCCGACGTCGCGCCGCTAGGTGCCCTGCCCGCCGCGATGTTTTCGCCCGGCGCTCGCGGGTTGGTGCCGTCTCACCATGGCTCATCCTTTTCGCCCCGGCCAGCGAAGGTGCCGGGTCACGCGTTGACATGCTACGGGTCCCCGCCCGAGGCCAAGGTGAGTGTTTCCCAAATGCCCGCCCATGGGTGGGCATATCTGCCAGCAGCCCTTTAGGTTTAGCGTGTAGTGCTGGAGTCAGACGGCGTAGCGAAGAATTCCGGCGGCCTGCACATTCTCCGGCATATCGGACCGTCGCACCGCGAGGACGCGGGCACCCGCTCCGAGAGCCCGCCGGGCAATTTCCTCGATCGCGTTCTGGCCCGTATTCGTATCCAGGCTGAGCAGGCCATCGTCTCCAACGGAACCTTTGACCTCTGCATCCATGTCCACGACGAGCGTAGCTACCGCACCGAAGGCAGCCGCCCGTGCCAGATCGCTGAGGTCCGTCGAGGCACGACCGTTGGTGCGGCGCTCCTCAAACGTCGTTTGCAGCGCAACAAGATCGGCCGCGTAGATCCGGTCGAGCACACCGCGCGCCGCATCCGCCAACTGGGCCGAGGTCAGTTCGTCGGGGTTCCCCTCGATGACCTCTGAAGCGAGGTGTGCGTATCCTGCGAGATTGCGGTAGATGCTCCTGAGCGGCTCCGTCGCAGCGATAACCAGCGGTAAGGACTGACCGTTCAGGATTGGCCGGAGCGCGTGGTCGACGGAGCGGGCGTACTGGGTCAGCCGCACCTTGCGTCCCTCGTTGCCCTGGAGCCGCCCGGAGGGGGCACGGCCGCCGATCGAGTCGAGCCCAACGGCACTTGCGGCATCACTTGGCATGCCCGGCACCGTGATTTCATCGGCAGGCCGGTCGGCCGAGACTTCCACGAGGTGCGCCCCGTTCTGTGAGATTGCGAGGACGAGCGCCGCATTGGGGAAGGTCAAGGCCCGGAGGAGCGGGGTGATTGCGAACCGATCAGCCACGCTCACATGGTCTTCGAGATCGTTGGGCAAACGGAACTCAAGAACCGATGACGGTGTCGCGAAAATGGCCAGGCTCCGGCCCATATCAAACCAAAACTCCGGGGCTTCCAGCAGCTCGTTGAGAAATGCTTCTATCGCGGCCACCGGTTCTTTGCCTCCCCCCTCACGGAGCCGATCAATGGCGGAACCGAACAACACACGCGCCCTGGTCTGGTTCTTCTCCGAATCGGCCGGGACGCTGCTTGTTGATAAATACACTGTGACGCTGTGTGGATCGCGTGCGGCGGCCAGACGTTCCACGTCGTATCGGGTGGGCATATCAATATGCATGGGGCGATCCTTTGCTATCTCTCCGGTGAGTGCATAATGGGGGCATATTCCTGCGGCTGCTCGATGCTGTCGGTACCGCCGGGCAGCGATACCTGATCAGCCCAGCTTCTGACCCTCGGATGCCCGTGTCAACAGACGGCGGAAGTTGTACCGCACTGGGTTGCTCCTGGAAGCGGCCTGACGGCCGTGGAACGTCACCCTGATGTTCCATCAAGGCGCCCGGGCAGAAACTGCAGGGTCTTGACGTGGAGATCCAAAGCGGAGGACGCTCGTTTCAGGCCCTCCGGCCGTACCGGACCAGCTGAGGTTCGGCGTCGCAGGTCCACACCTGGAACACTGACCCGAGGAGCCCCCATGAGCCCCCAATTCAACGAGCTGCTGACCCGCCAGGCCGGCAGCGGGTTGCCGTAAGCCGCCGGCCATCCACTCTCAGGCCGATCAGAGAATGGCGCTCACATATGCCTTCACGGCCACGCTGTGGCACTATCCGGGAGAAGCAGGGTGGCACTTCCTCACCCTCCCCGGACAGCTTGCAGCGGAGATCAGGGAGGACACGGCACCGTTCCGTCGGGGCTTTGGTTCCGTCAAAATCACGGCCACGGTCGCCGGCCACCACTGGTCCACGTCACTCTTTCCCGACAGCAAGAGCGGCACCTATCTTCTTCCCGTCAAAAAGGCGGTCAGAACGTTTGCCGGCCTGGAGGCAGGGGCTCAGGTCACGGTTCACCTTGAGGTGCCCGAGTCAGGTTGAGCACCCCCGGCCGCCTCGGGTGTTTACTCCTCCTCATCCTCTGGCGCGTGCCGGCGTAGGAGACGAGAATGGGCCTGTGTTCCCCCTCGCCCTGACGGGGACTGGCCTGCGATGAACGCCGCCGCCCGCAAGATCCAGCGCATCTACCTCACGTTGACGCTGGGAAATACCCTCGCGGCCTCGCTTATCTGGGGGATCAATACCCTCTTCCTGTTGGATGCCGGTCTCAGCAACCTCGAGGCGTTTACCGCCAACGCGTTTTTCACGGCCGGAATGGTGCTGTTCGAGGTGCCGACCGGGGTGATAGCGGACGGGTGGGGGCGCCGCACGTCGTTCCTGCTCGGCACCGTGACCCTGGCCGTGACGACCTACTTCTACTACCTGCTTTGGCAGCTTTCTGCCCCGTTCTGGTCGTGGGCGGTGGTGTCGGTGTTGCTCGGCCTGGGCTTCACGTTCTTCTCTGGCGCGGTTGAGGCGTGGCTCGTCGACGCCTTGCGCTTTTCGGGTTTTGAAGGCGGGCTGGAGGCGGTGCTCGGGCGGGGCCAAATGGTGTCGGGGGTGGGGATGCTCGTGGGCTCGGTGGCCGGCGGTGTGATTGCGCAAGTCACCAATCTGGGCGTGCCGTTCCTGCTGCGCGTCGGCGTGCTGCTGGTGATGTTTGTGGTGGCCTTTACTCTCATGCGCGATGTCGGGTTCACCCCCGAACGTTCGACACATCCACTGCAGGCAACCCGGGCCGTCCTCTCCGCCTCGATCGAGAACGGATTGAAAAATCCGCCGGTGCGCTACGTGATGCTGGCAGCGCCGTTCAGTGCCGGCGTCGGGTTCTACGTGTTCTATGCCCTCCAGCCGCACCTCCTTGAGCTCTTCGGAGACCCGCGAGCGTATTCCGTGGCGGGCCTGGCGGCGGCACTCGTGGCGGGAGCACAGGTGCTTGGCGGTTGGCTGGCTCCCCGCCTCCGGCTCCTCGTCCGCAAACGCACGACGGTGCTGATTCTGAGCAGCATAATGAGTGCCTTGATTCTGGTCGTTCTCGGGTTCACCAGGGTCTTCTGGGTGGCCCTCGTGCTGCTGGCGCTCTGGGCCGTGGTGTCCTCGGCAGGCACCCCGGTGCGGCAGGCCTACCTGAACGGCATGATCGCCTCGAAGCAGCGGGCCACAGTGCTGAGCTTCGACTCACTCATCGGGTCCAGCGGTGGAGTGGTGGTACAGCCGGTGCTTGGCCGGGCAGCGGACGTGTACGGCTACCCTGCCTCGCTGGCAACCGGCGGCGTGATCCAGTTGATCGCCGTGCCCTTCCTTCTGGCGAGCCGCCGGCAGCGCCACCGGTCCGATCAAACCAGCACCCCTGGCGCGGAATCCTAGGTGCCTCGGCGGTGCCGTCACCCGCCGGAAGCCATGACGTTTCCTCCGCTTCGGCGGCGCTTTCGGACGGTATTGACTCCCGCGGCCCCGAGCCTACGATAGTTCGCATCAGCACCTTCGAGGAGCAGATGGGTGTTGTCCGTCGCTGATGCTGAGCACGTTGATGACCCGGGCAGCGAGCCCGGGCCTGGCACGACGGGGCCGGTTACGCCGAGTTGCCGGCGGACGTCTTTTACATTCTGGATGGCAGCTGGGGTGACTTCCAGGAACCTGATCACCACCGATCACGAGGGAGAAACAATCATGCTGAAGGATCTCGAAATCATCGCAGTCCTCCCCGCTACGGACATCGCCCGGGCACGTAACTACTACCGTGACGTGCTGGGACTGGAGCCCGCCGACGCCATGGATGAGGAGAACCTGATGTACCGCTGCGGCAAGGGAACGGCCTTCCTGCTCTACAAGACCGGCAATGCAGGAACAGCGAAAAACACCCAGATGGGCTGGGCAACAGAGAACATCGAGGCCGAGGTGCAGGATCTGCGCGACCGCGGTGTCGTGTTCGAGGAGTACGACTTTCCTTCTCTGAAGACTGAGAATGGGATCGCTTCTACTCCCGTGGGCAAGGCAGCGTGGTTCCTGGACAGCGAGGGCAACATCCTGAATCTCCTCCAGCGCTAGCAGCGCCGGCACTCCTCACGCTGCCTTACCGTGTGCGGGCTCTCCCTGCGACCCGACGGCCTCCTCGGGGAGGCGTCCGGTGATGAACAGGGCGGAGATCGCCAGCAACGCGGTCAGAGCCAGCGCTGCACGCAGGGCCTCCAGACGGGAGTCGGAGTTGACCGACATGATGGCATCGGCCGTCGCCTGGTCGACTCCGGCCTCCTCGAGCGCGCCGCGGAGCTGCGTATCGGAAATGAACGGGACGCCGCCGGCCAGATCGACCGAGGCTTGTTCCTGCACGGAGCTCGGAACGGCGGGATTGTTCTGGATGCCGGCCATAAACGAAGCGCTCAGGGTGGCGATGAGCACCGACCCGATCAGCGCAGTCCCTAGGGAGGCCCCGAGGTTGGTGGCCGTGTTCTGCAGCCCGCCGACCTCCGCGCTCTGTGAGTCCGGGACGGCGGAAACCGTGATGGCGCCCAGCTGGGAGGACAGCGCCCCCAGCCCAAAGCCCATCAACAGCATCGGGATGGCCACAATGCCCGCATTCGCCCCTGGGTCCATTCCTGCCACGAGGATGAGGATGCCGACGATCATCAGCATCAGCCCCCGCCGGACGACACGGCGCGGGTTGGCACGCGGCCAGACCTTGGGGATTCCGGCCGCGGCCAAAATCAGTGCCACGGACAGCGGGAAAATACGGATTCCGGTCTCCAATGCGCTCAACTCCAACACCACCGACAGGAACAGGGGGATGGTGAAGAACACGCCGGCCTGCACGAGGAATTGAGCGAAGAAGACGCTGAGCCCGCCGGTGAGACGCTGGTTCCGGAACAGCCCGGGGTCGATCAGGGGATCGCCGCCCACTGCGGCAAGGTGCGATGTCCGCCGCAGGAAGACATAGAGGACAAGCAGTCCGCCGATCAGCAGCCACACCACGGGGGAGAGCCCCAGGGCGGTCGGTGCGCCAGGTTTGGGCTGTACCCAGCCCCACTCACCCGATCGCAACACACCGTACACCATCATTGCCAGTCCCACTATCGACAATGCGGACCCCACAAAATCGAGCCGGACCTTGGCCGGCGGTACGTCCTCAACCTTGCGCAGGAGCAGCAGGATTCCGAGGACAATGACGACCTCGCCGACGAAAACGTACCGCCAGGATGCAAACGTGGTCACTGCACCGCCGATGAGCGGGCCCGCGGCGACCGCCATGGCGCCCGCTGCAGCCACCAGCCCGTAGGCTCCGGCGCGGCGTTCGGGCGGAAAATTGGCCGCGACGAGCGCGACGATCGCGGGCATAATCAGTGCCGCACCGATACCCTCCAGGAGGGACCAGCCAAGGAGCAGCACTCCAAGGTTAGGAGCAAGCGCCGTGGTGAGTGACCCTGCGGCATAGATGATCAGGCCGAGTGCAAACGCGCGGCGGCGGCCCATGATGGTCCCCACCTTGCCGCCGGTGATCATCAGCGATGCCATGACAAGGGTGTACAGGGTGATCGCCGTTTGGATCCCGGTGATCGTCGTCCCCAGGTCCGCGGCCACCGTGGCCATCGAAACGTTCATCACCGAGCTGTCGAGGGTCATCAGGAACTGGCTGGATGCCAGCACCGCCAGGACCAGCCCGGAGCCAGTCCGGGCCGTTGTCGTCGCCCCCGGACTCACGATTCTGACCTCGTGAGCGTCCCGCTTGCCATTGCGCGCATGAACGCCATGCTCCGTGCCCCCGATTGGCCTGTCAAGACCGCGCATTGCGCCGCCCTTTTTGGCCCCCTACCAGGCGGCCGCAGGGCCCCGCCCGAAATATCACCCTGCCGGACGCCTTACCTGCCGCGTGCTTCCGGGCCTACAGTAGGGCATGTACAGGCCGTCGACAGGAGCGCCCCAGTGATTACCCTGCAGATCGAACACTTGGTCCGGGACTTCGGTATGTGGAGGAGGGCCTTTGACAGCGACCCACTGAACCGCGCCGCGTCGGGCGTGCGGTCGTACCGGATCTCGCGTCCCCTCGACCAGGAGGACTACGTGATGCTGGAGATGGATTTCGATACGCAGGCAGCTGCGGTGGATTTCCTGGGCCGGCTGCAGAACGACACCTGGAAGACCGGTGTAACGGCGCCGGCGCTGGTCGGCGAGCCGTCGACCAGGATCATCGAGACGGTCGCCATCGAGACGGTGTCCGCCCTCTAAGCCAGCCGTTCACCCTGCCGGGATTGACGTTTGGCGTGTCGCGGCTGGTTCGACGGCGTCGGGCTGGGCCGCGCGCCCACTCGGCCGGTCACTGGAACGCAACAGACGCCGAAGGCGCCGCAGGATATTCTTGGTGTATGACTGCCGCAGCCCCCTCAACCGTCGCCTTTGACGGACGCTTTGCCCGGGAGCTCGCGGAAATGTCCATACCCTGGCAGGCGGAGGAGGCACCTGACCCGAGGCTCCTCGTGCTCAACGAGGCGCTGGCCGCCGAGCTGGGCCTTGATGCCGACTACCTGCGGGGCTCCGACGGCGTACTTCTGCTGATCGGCAACCTGGTCCCCAGCGGCGCCACTCCTGTGGCCCAGGCCTACACCGGCCACCAGTTCGGCTGGTTGGCCCCCCGGCTCGGCGACGGCCGGGCGCTTCTGCTCGGTGAGATCACGGACACCTCCGGCAACCTTCGCGATGTCCACCTCAAGGGCTCCGGACGCACACCGTTCGCCCGCGGCGGCGACGGCCTGGCGGTGGTCGGTCCGATGCTGCGGGAGTACATCGTGAGCGAAGCGATGCACGCCATGGGCATCCCCACCACACGGTCCCTCGCCGTGGTGGCGACGGGGCGCCAGGTGTTCCGCGAAACCATGCTGCCAGGTGCGGTACTCACACGGGTCGCTTCCAGCCATCTGCGTGTTGGCAGCTTCCAGTACGCCCGCGCCACCGGCGATCTGAACCTTTTGCGCCGCCTCGCCGATCATGCGATCGCCCGCCACTACCCTGGCGCCGCGGAGGCAGAGCAGCCCTATCTCGCACTGTTCCAGGCGGTGGTCGCAGCCCAGGCGTCACTGGTGGCACAGTGGATGCTCGCGGGTTTCGTGCACGGCGTCATGAACACCGACAACATGACCATTTCCGGCGAGACCATCGATTACGGGCCCTGCGCCTTCCTGGACGACTTCGACCCGGCCACGGTTTTCAGCTCGATCGACGAGACCGGGCGCTACTCGTACCGCAACCAGCCGGTCATGGCGGAATGGAACCTCACGCGGCTCGCGGAGTCGCTGCTGCCCCTCTTCCACGACCAGCAGGAGCAGGCGGTCGCCCAGGCACAGGAGGCCCTCGCCGCGTTCCGCCGGCAGTACAGCGCGGCCTGGTCGGCCGGCATGGCGGCGAAACTCGGTCTGCCTGACGGGCTCGACGACGACGTGGCCTCACCCCTGGTGGATGAGGTGCTCAGCCTCCTGCAGGCGGGCCGGGCTGATCACACATTGTTCTTCCGGAGCCTCAGCGCTGCCGCCCGGGGCGACGCCGAACCGGTGCGGAGCCTGCTGCCTGATCCCTCAGCGTTCGATGCGTGGGCCGGGCGCTGGATCGCCCTCGCTCCCGACGCCGACGCGATGGACCGGGTCAACCCCGCCTACATCCCGCGGAACCACCTGGTCGAGGAGGCCCTCGACGCCGCCACGGGCGGCGATCTGGAACCGCTCGGGCTCCTCCTGAACGCGGTGACCAGACCGTACGACGAGCGCCCCGGCCTGGAGCGATACGCTGCCGCCGCGCCCGAAGACTTCGGCGCCTACCGGACCTTCTGCGGAACCTGAGCCGCGCGCAGCCCGCGAGGCGCCTTAGGCGAGGGAGAGGAAGAGCTTTTCCAGGTCCTTCGTGCTCATACTCGAGTCCTGCCGTACCGCGCACTGCTCCAGTCCGCTGGCAATGATGGCGAATCCCGCCCGGTCCAGGGCTTTCGAGACGGCGGCCAGCTGCGTGACGGTGTCCTTGCAGTCGCGTCCCTCCTCCAGCATCCGGATGACGGCCCCCAGCTGCCCTTGAGCGCGCTTGAGCCGGTTGATGGCGGGGGCGAGTTCGGCTGAATCGAGGTCCATGGGTGTCTCCAAAGTTAGGGTTGGCTATACTCAAGGATATACCCCCGTGGGTATTTTTGACTACCCCCAGGGGTATCTGCAATACTCGGTAGGGTATTCAGCTTCTCTTGCCCGTCTCGAAAGGACACCCATGACCACCCCTTCCACTTCCTCCGCCCAGGCTTCCTCCGCTGCACCGGCAGTCACCACGCTTGCTCCGGAAACGCTGCGCAGCTGGTTCCAGGAACACCAGGACCTCGTCGTGATCGATGTCCGTTCGGCCGCCGAGTTTGAAAACATGCATATCCGCGGTTCCTACAACGTGCCGCTGCCGCTGCTCTCCGAGCACACTGACGAATTGGCCGCCCGCCTGGGCAGCCGCGTCGTGCTTGTCTGCCAGTCGGGAGCCCGCGCCGAACAGGCTCGGCAGCGCCTGGGTGGCGTGGGTATCGGCAACGCCTATGTTCTGACAGGCGGCGCCCCCGGGTTCGCTGAGGCTGGCGGAGACGTGGTCCGTGGCAAGTCGCGCTGGGACCTCGAACGCCAGGTCCGGCTTGCTGCCGGTTCTCTCGTGGTTCTGGGCCTTGCCGGAGGCAAGTTCGTCTCGCCCAAGGTCCAGCTCCTCGCCGGATTCGTCGGCGCCGGACTGACCTTCTCAGCAGCCACCAACACCTGTGCCATGGGCCAGGCGATCTCTGCCATGCCATGGAACAAGGCCGCCCAGGAGCCGACCCGCGAGTCCGCCATCCTGCAGTTCCCCATTGAGGCATCCCCGGCCCCGGAGTCCAAGGCCTCATGACCACCACGCTGATCCTCGTTCTTGCCCTGTCGGTGCTCATCGGGCTGTCGCTCGGTGTGCTCGGCGGTGGCGGATCCATCCTGACGGTGCCGATCCTGGTCTACGTGGCCGGATTCGAAGCCAAGGAAGCGATTGCCGCCTCCCTGTTCGTGGTCGGCGTGACCTCGGCCGTCAGCGTCGTCAGCCACGCCCGTGCCGGACGTGTCATGTGGCGCACCGGCCTGCTGTTCGGCGCTGCCGGCATGGTCGGCGCCTTCGTGGGCGGCCTCCTGGGCGGGCACATCCCCGGCCAGATCCTGCTCATCGCGTTTGCCCTGATGATGGTGGCCACCTCCATCGCCATGATCCGCGGACGCAAGAAGAAAGCTGGCTCGGGCACCGAGGCGCCCAAGCACACCGAACTGCCGCTGTTCCGCGTCCTGCTCGACGGCCTCGTCGTCGGCCTGGTCACCGGCCTGGTCGGTGCCGGCGGCGGTTTCCTGGTAGTCCCGGCCCTCGCGCTGCTCGGCGGCCTGCCGATGGCAATCGCCGTCGGAACCTCGCTCGTCGTGATCGCCATGAAGTCCTTCGCCGGCCTGGCCGGTTACCTCACCACCGTGGAGCTGGACTGGGGGATCACGCTGGCCGTGACGGGGGCTGCCATCGTGGGCACCCTGATCGGGTCCAAGCTCGCCGGCCGCATTCCGGAAGCGGCCCTGCGCAAGGGCTTCGGCTGGTTCGTGCTGGTGATGGGCGCGTTTGTCCTCATTCAGCAGGCCCCCGTGGATCTGCGCGGACCGATCGCGCTGGGTGTTGTCGGGACGGCGCTCGTCGCGGCCACAGTCTGCTGGTTCTTCGTCAGCACCTGCCCGCTGCGCAGGTCCAACCGCACCACCAGCGAAGACTCCCAGCCCACGTCGGTCTGACCGAACCGGCCCACCAGCAGTCAATCCTGAAACGAAAGGCACCACCATGGCAGAAATCAGCATCACCGAAGCAGACCAGCGCCGGAACCAGGCGCAGGTCCTGGACGTCCGCGAGGACTTCGAAGTCGCCGAAGGAATGATCCCTGGCGCAATCCACATCCCCATGGGCGAGCTGCAGGCCCGCCTGTCCGAGCTTGACGCCAAGGTCCCCGTGATCGCCATCTGCCGCAGTGGCAACCGCAGCGCCCGTGTGGCGGATGCCCTCAACGCCGCCGGCTTCACCGCAGACACCATGGATGGCGGCATGATCGCATGGACCCGCGCGGGCCTGCCGACCACCTGATCCGCCCCTGAACAGCAGTTCCCTCTCACCCCCACAACCCGGAGGAATGGAAGATAGTTATGGCAACCATCGACATCACCGAAAAGACCCTCGCCGAAACGCTGGAAACCAACGACATCGTCTTTGTCGACTTCTGGGCCGGCTGGTGCGGCCCCTGCCGCATGTTCGCGCCCACTTATGAAGCGGCATCAACGAAGCACCCGGATGTCGTCTTCGCCAAGGTGGACACCGAGGCCGAACAGGCCCTGGCGGCTGCGGCGGGAATCACCTCCATCCCCACGCTGATGGCCTTCCGCGACAAGACCCTGGTCTTCTCGCAGCCCGGCGCACTCAACGCCGCCGGCCTCGAGCAGGTCATTGAAGGCGTCAAAAACCTGGATATGGCCAGCGTGCAGGCCCAGGCAGCACAGTCACAGGGCTGACCGGGCGGCGGTTGTCCGGGCACCGCCAGTGCGGGTCCTGAACGCCGGCGCCACCCACTTGCAAGATACCCCCGGGGGTATTATTGTTGTTAGTAGTCGACGGGGCTCAGCCCCACCTCTTTACGAAGGAGAGCACATGCTTCTGGAACGCATTTATGATGAGG